>JAJXVS010000102.1 GCA_021782015.1 bacterium
GCCCGTCAGGGATGCCGAGGGCAGGGTCGCCCACTTTCTGGCCCTCAAACAGGACGTGTCCGCGCCCAAGGCGATGGAAGAACGTCTCCGCCTCCAGGCCGCGGCCATGGACAGCACGCTCGGCTTCATCGTCATCGCCGACGCCCGAGCCCCCGACCTGCCCCTCATCTACACCAACGAAGCCTTCTACCGTGTCACAGGCTACAGCGCCGAGGAAGCCATCGGCCGAAATCCGCGATACCTCCACGCCAGGGAACCGGGGCAGCCGGGCCTCGAAGAGATCCGCAGGGGGCTCTGCGAAAAGCGTCCATGCCAGGCCCTCATCCGAAATTACCGGAAGGACGGAACCTTCTTCTGGAACGAACTCTACATTTCGCCCATCAAGAACGAGGCGGGAGAGGTGACGCACTTCGTGGGCATTTCCAACGATGTCACAGAATTGGTGGCAACCCGCAATGAGCTCTTCGAAAACGAGCGTCGCCTCAGGATCAGCCAGGAAATGGCCAATATCGGCACCTGGGATTGGGATATCCGGACCGGAAAGATCCAGACCTCGGAGCGAATTGGCGCCCTTTTCGGGCTTTCCGACGGACTGACCGAAATTGACTATTATACCCTTATTTCCGCCATCCACCCGGAGGACCGGGATTCCGCTGAAAAAGCCATAGCCGAATGCCTTCTCACCGGCAGCAGCTTCACGATCGAACACCGGATCAACTCGAAGGACGGCGTCAGCCGCTGGCTCCTCGAAAGTGGCAACGTCACCCGCGATCCGGGAGGGAGGCCCGCCCACCTCCTCGGCATCGTCCAGGATCTCACGGACCGAAAGCTCGCGGAGCTCGAGATCATTCGCTCGCGCGAAGAGGCCATCCGAGCCAACCGCGTCAAAAGCGAATTTCTCTCGTCCATGAGCCATGAGCTCCGGACGCCGATGAACGCGATTCTGGGCTTCGGCCAGCTCCTCGAACGCGACCGGAGCCTCGGCGAGTCCCAGCTCGACTTCGTCGGCGAGATCGTAAAAGCGGGCCGCCACCTCCTCGAGCTCATCAACGAAGTCCTCGATCTCTCGAAGATCGAAGCCGGCAAGATCGAACTCGCGCCGGAATCCATCGATTGCGTCGAAGTCATCGACGAGGCCGTCGGCCTCGTGTCCCCCCTCGCGGATCGACGATCGATCACGATCGCCAGAATAATCGAGGCGAAGCCTACGGTAGTCGCCGACAGGCTGCGTCTCAAGCAGACCCTGGTCAACCTCCTCTCCAACGCCATCAAGTACAACCGCGACGGCGGCCGCGTGGAGTTGCGCTTGTCCGCCGAAGGAGGCCGCGCCCGGCTCGAAGTCGCCGACACTGGCTACGGCATCCCCGCAGAGCGCATGGGAGAACTCTTCGCTCCTTTCAACCGCCTCGGCAGGGACGGCGGCGACATCGAGGGCTCGGGCATCGGCCTCCATATCAGCAAGCGCCTCGTCGAACTCATGAGGGGCACGATCGGCGCCGAAAGCCGCGAAGGGGTTGGCTCCACCTTCTGGATCGAACTGCCCCTGGCCTATGCCCCCAATTCCGGTCAGGACGAGGGCGCCGGATCGCCGCAGCGATCCACCCCGGCCTCGGCGGCGGCCATCCCTGGAACCTGCTCCACCCTTCTCTACCTGGAGGACAATCCTGCCAATCTCCGCCTGGTGAGCCAGATCCTGGCCTCTCGCGACGACATCTATCTCCTGGCCGCCCAGAGCGCCTCCCTGGGCCTCGAACTCGCCGAGGCCCATCGTCCCGATCTCATCCTCCTGGATCTGAACATGCCCGACATAGACGGCTATGAGGTGTTGCGCCGCATCAGGTCGAAGCCCTGGGGCTCGAAGGTCCCCGTCGTCGCCCTCACCGCCCTGGCCATGTCCAGCGAGATCGAAAAAGGGAGGGCGGCCGGCTTCGACGATTACCTGACCAAACCCCTCGACATCGAGCGCTTCCTCTCGGCCCTCGACAGGCTCCTTTATGGGGCGAAGCCGTGAAGGAACGAGCGCGACTCGAAAGCGCGACCGAACCCCGCCCCCGAAGGATCCTGGCCCTTCTCCTTCTCGTCCTCGGCCTCGCGGGGAGCATCGTGGCCAGCATGGCGGCGAAGGAATCGGCCGACAAATTGGCCAAACAGATTTTCCTGGCCGTCTGCGACGAAACGGCGGGCAGGATCCAAAGCCGGATCCATGGCGACATCGTCATGCTCCGAGGCGGAGTGGGTTTCTTCAAGGCCTCCGACGACGTTTCCCGTTCGCAGTGGCGCGCCTATTCCCTGGCGATCGATACGAGCGAATGGTCTCCCGGCATCCAGGGTTTCGGCTATGCCCAATTCGTCCCTCGCGGGGCCCTGGCCGCCCACGAAAAATCCCTGCGGGCCCAAGGTTACAGCAACTACAGGGTCTGGCCCGAGGGCGCTCGGGACGCCTATGCCCCGGTCATCTATCTCGAGCCCTTCTCTGGAAGGAATCTCCGGGCCTTCGGCTACGACCTTCTCAGCGAGGTTCAGCGAAGGGAGGCCCTGGAAAAGGCGCGCGACCAGGGTAACCCCGAGATCACGGGGAAACTGGATCTGGTGCAGGAAACAGGCGTCGATATCCAGGCGGGCGTTCTCATCCTCCTTCCGCTCTACAAGACGGGGATGCCCGCGGAAACCGTAGCGGAGCGTCGCCTCGCCATACGGGGATGGGTCTATTCACCCCTGCGGATGGACGATTTCATGACGGACCTCATGCCCGACCAAAGCATGCAATACAACGGCCGCATGCGATTGCGCATCCATGACGAAGCCACAACCGGCCCATCGGGCCTCCTGTTCGACAGCGATCGCGCCCAGATCGGGCAACCGCAATCGGTGTCGCGCTTCACCGCCGCGATCCCCCTTGAGGTCGCAGGCAGGCTCTGGACCCTGGAATTTTCCCAATCCTTCGGGCCGACCTTCTCAAGCGAATACAGGAGCGTCTGGCTCCTCCAGGGGGGCGGTGTGGTCGTAAGCCTCCTCCTGGCCTGGCTCGTACTCAGTCTTCTCAACACGAATTACAACGCCCGGCGCATGGCGCGACAACTCAACAGCGAGGTGCTCCAGCTCAACGAAGGCCTCGAAAGGCGCGTCGTCGAACGCACGGCCGAACTCGAAAAGGCCAAATCCGAAGCCGAAAGCGCGAGCGCGGCTAAATCGGAATTCCTCTCCTCGATGAGCCATGAGCTCCGCACGCCGATGAATTCCATCCTCGGCTTCGGCCAGCTCCTCGAAAGGGACGTCGGCCTCAATTCCTCGCAGGCCGATTTCGTGCAGGAAATCCTCAGGGCGGGCAGGCACCTCCTCGAACTCATCGATGAAGTGCTCGACCTTTCGCGGATCGATACGGGGCGGGTGGAATTCTCCATCGAAGCCGTCGATTGCGCGGATATCGCCGAGGAAGCGATAATCTTCCTAGCTCCCCTCGCGGAGGAGCATCACGTATCGCTCAAGATGAGCTGCGGGGCGGCGGGACCCGTGCTGGTCGACCCTTCCCGCCTCAAACAGGTCATCGTCAACCTTCTCTCGAATGCCATCAAGTTCAATCACGAAGGGGGCCGGGTCGATATCAGCGCCTCAGCCTCCGAAGGGCAGGTCAGGATCGAGGTTGCCGACACGGGCTGCGGAATCGCCACAGAGCGCCTTGGCGAGCTCTTCGCGCCCTTCAACCGCCTCGGTCGGGAAACGGGCGAAATCGAGGGGACGGGCATCGGGCTTGTCATCTGCAAGCGCCTCGTCGAGTCCATGGGGGGCAGCATCGGCGCCGAAAGCGTCGAGGGCCGGGGCAGCCGCTTCTGGTTCGTCCTGCCGCGAGCGGTCGAAAGCAAGATAGACGAGGCGGCCCGGGATTCCGACATGCCATGATGCCCGGAATGCCCGTGATCCTGCGTGCGACGCGGCCTCCGGTTTAGTCGACTTCGACGCTTCCGGCATGGTACATTGAGGTTATGCGACACCGTATCAGGTGCCGAAAGGAGCCTACGGCAGATGGACAGCCTTCTGATGTCCTCGCGCATCCTGCTCGTCGACGATGAAATGGCCAATCTCAAGGTGCTTTCGAAGATGCTCGAGAGCAAGGGGTATGCGAATCTCGTCCTGATCCAGGATTCGCGCAACGTCATGGCCGAGTACATGCGCCAGCGTACCCACCTCATACTCCTCGACCTGCGCATGCCCAATCTGAGCGGCTTCGACATTCTGGATCTCTTCAGGAAGATCGACGATCCCCTCCTGCCCCCGATCATCGTCCTGACGGCCGACCTGGGGCGTCCCTCCCTCATCAAGGCCTTCGAAAAAGGGGCCCGCGACTACCTCACCAAGCCCTTCGAGATGGACGAACTTCTCGCCCGTGTCAGCAACATGCTCGAGGTGAACAGGGCCCAATTGCTCCTTTATCAGCAGAGGGAAACCCTCGACGCCCTCGTACGGGCCCGGACCGCCGAGCTGCTCCGGACGAGGATGTTGGTGATCGAGAAGCTCGGGCGAGCCTCCGAGTATCGCGACAACGAGACGGGCCGCCACATCATGCGCGTCGGACGGACGGCCGCCCTCCTCGCCTGTCGGCTCAAAATGGGGGACCAGATTTGCGAGGACATGCTCCACGCCGCGCCGATGCACGACGTGGGCAAGATCGGCATTCCGGACGCCATCCTCCTCAAGCCCGCCAGGCTCGACGAAGCCGAATTCGAAGTCATGAAAAAGCATACGATCATCGGAGCCCAGCTACTGGAAAGCGACGAGGACCACGGCGTCCTCAGGCTCGCGAAGGAAATCGCCTTTTCCCATCACGAACGCTGGGACGGTTCAGGCTATCCAGGGGGAATCAAGGGGGAGGCGATTCCCCTGTCGGGGCGCATCGTCGCCCTCGTGGATGTCTTTGACGCCCTGCTTTCAGTCAGGCCCTACAAGAAGGCCTGGGATGTCGATGAGGCCATCGCCTTCATCCGCGAAAAACGCGGCAGCCATTTCGATCCAAGTCTGGCCGATCTGTACCTGGAGTCGCTCGAGGACGTCCTCGCCATCAGGAAGGGCTTGCCGGACCTTCCGGCCTAGACAGGGCCCGGAAGGCCACCGGCGGGGGTAGCGGTGGCGGGGCGGGGTTCTGGGGGGGCGGGGGCGGTGGCTTCTGCGGGGTGGCCGCCGTAGCGCCGGGCTCGGCGGCTTCTGCGGCGGTGGTTGCGCCGGGGCGGGCAGCGGCTTTCGGGGCGGCCCGCCCACAGCTCACTTGATTCTGGTATTACCACGCGCTAGTATGGTAGTACCACATCGAGGTGAGGTGACATGCGCGATCGGATGGAAGATACCTTCGTCAAGCGTTTCGAAACCGAGATTCTCTCGGGCCAGTACGTTCCTGGAGACCGGCTTCCCGCGGAGCGCGATTTGGCCGAGTCCCACGGGGTCTCTCGGCCGGTGGTCCACGGGGCCATGCGCCAACTCGCTGCGCGAGGCCTGCTCCGAATCGAGGCCAGGCGGGGCATCTTTGTCTCCGACTTCCGCCGCGAAGGTTCCGTCGAGATGCTCCTCAGCCTCATCAACTTTGCGGGTGGCGACCTCGCGCCCGGCATCCTCGACGGCCTCCTCGAAATGCGCCTCCTCATCGAAACGGAAACGGCGCGGCTCGCGGCCCTCCGTGCTGCCCCGGACGAGCTGGCGGACATCGAACGTGTCCTCGCGCGTGAGGTTCTTTTCGAATATCGGGAGCCGCGCGACGCCACTCTCATCGACTTCGATTTCCATTTCGCCGTGGCCCTCGCCTCGGGCAATTCCGTATATCCTCTCCTCCTCAATTCGTTGAAGAAGGTCTACGAAAAACTGCTGGACCGCTATTACGCCGATCCATCGGTCATCCCCGAGGTTTTCGAGATGCACCGGAACCTGGCGAAGGCCATCGAGGCCCAATCCCCCGGAAGGGCTTCGGAGGCCATGCGACAGATCCTCGACTTCGGGGAGGCGGGGCTCCGGGCCCTCATGGCGAGCCGGGGAGGGCCCTCATGACCATCGAGAGGTTTCGAAAGGAAGTGGCCGACAGGGGCCTTTCCGACGTGGAGGCCAGCGAATGGCGGGGCTCGATCAGACTCGAAGGCCAGGTCGCCTCCTGGTCGGACTATGTGGAGCTCGGACGCCTCGCCGTCAAAATCGGAACGAGGGGCGTCGTCAACGATCTCGAGGTGAGCGGGCCGGAGGGCTGCGATCTCGCGCATGAGGATCCCCTCGCTGCGATGGGCCACCTCGAAGAAGGAGGCGAGCTCGAGGGCCTCTCCTTCGATGTCGCCATCGTCGGAGGTGGGGTGATCGGCTCGGCCGTCGCCCGCGAATTGTCCAAGTGGTCGATCTCGACCATCCTTCTCGAAAAGGAGGAGGACGTCGCAACCCACGCCTCGGGGCGCAACGACGGCATGATCCACGATGGTTTCGCCGCCAAACCCGGCAGCCTCAAGGCCGCCTACAACGTGCGGGGCAACCGCCTCTGGGAGCCTCTGGCGGCCGACCTGGGCATCGAATTCGCGAGGCCCGGTAGCCTGATCCTCTTTCACGCCCCCGCGGCGAAGGCCCTCTATCCCGTCCTAGCCTCGCGCGCCTCCGAAAACGGTGTTGACGGCTGGGAGCTCTGGTCGCGGAGTCGCGTGTTGGCCGAAGAGCCGAAGGTCACGAGCGATCAGCATGGCGGCTTTTTCCTGCCGAGCGCAGGCTGCCTTTCGCCCTACAAGGCGACGGTGGCCCTCGCGGAAAGCGCCTTGGCCAACGGGGTACGAATCAGCCTCGATACGATCGTCACCGGCCTCGAAACCGAGGACTCGCGGCTGCGTCGCGTCAGGACGAACCGAGGTTCCTTCGCGGTCAAGGCCCTCGTCAACGCGGCGGGCATCTGGGCCGACGTCGTCGCGGGCATGGCCAACGACCGTTTCTTCAGCCTCCATCCCCGGCGTGGCGTCGACATGATCCTCGACCGGGCCAGCGGCGCCCTGCAACGCCACATCATGGCCATGCCTTCCCTCCTCCAGGGACGCGAGGTCACCAAGGGAGGCGGCCTCGTCAAAACCATCGAGGGCAACATCCTGGTCGGACCGACGGCTCGCGAGGCCCCCGGAAGGGAGGATTACTCGACGAGCCAGGCGGAGCTCCGCGAGCTCGATCGGCACTTCAGGCTCAACCGCGCGCTTTCGCCCTCCATGCTCATCACCTATTTCGCCGGCGTCCGGGCCTGCACCTGGGAGGAGGACTTCATCGTCGGGCCTTCGGCCTCCGTCCTCAATCTCGTCCATGCGGCGGGCATCCAGTCGCCGGGCCTGGCTTCGGCCCCCGCCATCGCCCATGACGTCGCGGCCTCCGTCCTCGCCATTCTCGAACGTACTATGAAGGTTTCGCCCAACTCGCGATTCGTCGCCAAAAGGCGACCCGTCCCCGAACTCGCCCGGCTGCCGCTTGAGGAAAGGGCGGCCTGGATAGGCCGAGACAAGGCCTACGCCCGCATCGTCTGCCGCTGCGAGGAGGTCTCGGAGGGCGAAATCAGGGCGGCCCTCCGTCCCCGCCCCGCCGCGTCGCTGCCGCCATCCGTCGTCGGGCCGGCCTCCCCGGAGGGAGGGGCCTTTACCGAGGCCAGGCTCCACGCTTCCAGCCTCGACGCGGTCAAAAGGCGCACGAGGGCGGGCATGGGGCGCTGCCATGGCGGATTCTGCACTCCCCGAGTCATGGAGACCATCGCCGAGGAGCTCGGCCTCCCCCTGACGGCCATCACGAAAAAGGGTCCGGGATCGCAGCTCGTCGCGGGAGAGACAAAGGCGCCGGCGGCCATCCATCTTGCTGCCATCCTCCCTGCTGCCATCCCCCCTTCGGCCGAGCGGGCCGCGGAGGAGGAATGATGGCAATTGATAGGATCGAGGCCGACGTGGTCGTCCTCGTAGGAGGCCCGGCAGGCCTGGCCGCCGCCCTCGCCGCGGCCGGCGCCGGCGCACGGACCATCATTCTCGAGCGCGAGGAGCGCCTGGGCGGCATCCTCAAGCAATGCGTCCACGACGGTTTCGGCCTCAGGCGCTTCGGCGAGGCGCTAACCGGAACCGAATATGCGTTGCGTTTTTCGGCCCTCATTCCGGGCTCGGGCGTGGAAACGATGACGGGAGCCTTCGTTCACGAGGTGGCCCGCGATGAGGAGAGGGGAATCTATCGTCTCGTCGCCATCTCGGCCGAGCGAGGCATCTTCGCCATCGAGACGGCCTCCATCGTCGTCGCGACCGGCTGCCGCGAGCGGAGCGATCGGCAGATCCTCATTCACGGCGACCGCCCCGCCGGAGTCTTCACGGCAGGCCTCGCCCAGCGACTCGTCAATGTCGAGGGCCTCCTTCCCGGCAAAAAGGCCCTCATCCTGGGCTCGGGCGACATCGGCCTCATCATGGCCCGCCGCCTCCTCCTCGAAGGCATGGAGATCGAAGGGGTCTACGAGGTCAAGGCCGAGGCCTCGGGGCTCGCCCGCAATATCGCCCAATGCCTCGTCGACTTCGGAATCCCCCTCCATCTTTCCACCACCGTTACCGAGATCCATGGAGGTCGGCGCGTCGAATCCGTCACAATAGCGAAGGTCGACGAGCGGGGGAGCCCCATCTCCGGTAGCGAAAGGCGGGTCGCCTGCGACACTCTCATCCTCTCGGTCGGCCTGATACCCGAAAATGAAATCCTCCAATCCCTCGGCCTTCCCCTCGATCCCGCGACCAGGGGACCGCGGGTCGATCAGTCGGGATGGGCCGGCCTCCCCGGCCTCTTCGCCTGCGGAAACGCCGTGCACGTCAACGACCTCGTCGACGACGTGAGCGACTCCGGCGAAATCGCGGGGGCAGCAGCGGCGCGCTTCGCCCGGGAAGAGCATCATGCCCTGCCGGCCGGGCATGACGCCCGCGTGCCGCTCAAGGCCGGCCCTGGCCTACTGTACGCCGTCCCCCAGCTCATCGACCCGCGCCAGAAAGGGAAGGTCGACATCCACTTCCGGACAAACGCCACGATTCGGGAAGGGGCTAGGGTCCTCCTCAAGTCCGGCGATCGCGTGGTGGCTGAGCGTCGTTTCATCGCCCTCAGGCCCCCGGAGGCCGAGAGCCTTTCCTTCGACCCGACCCTCCTCGGCGAGGTCCAAGCCCTCGTCCTCGAACTGGACAGGCAGGCCGGGGCGGGAGGCGCCGCATGACGAAGACCATGACCTGCATCGTCTGTCCACGGGGTTGCGGCCTCGAGATCGAGACCGCCGAGCCTTCTCCGCGCGTCAGTGGAGCTGCCTGCAAGCGCGGCGTCGAATACGCGCTTCGCGAGCTCGTCGACCCGCGTCGCGTCCTCACGAGCACGGTGCGGGTAACGGAGGGGCAGCGGCGACGCCTTCCCGTGCGGACGACAGCCCCCATCCCCTTGCCGCGCCTAGTCGAGGCGGCGAGGGCCCTCGACGCCGTTTCCGTAAGGCCGCCATTGGCCTGCGGGGCGATCATCGCCCACGATTGGCTTGGCCTCGGCGCCGACCTCGTGGCTGCCGATGACCTTCCCGCCACCGAGGCAAGTGGAGCCGCTCTCGAGGCAAGGGGGCGGGGGGCCGACGACGACCTGGAACAAGGAGATTAGTATGAGTTCATCCGATTTCCGTCCCGAATGGTTCGAAGGCGAGATACCGCCCGGCAGTTTCAGGTCTCTGTTCAAATGGGGCGATCCCCATGTGTGGAAGCATCCCAACCAGAGGCTCTATCGCCTCATGAAGGAGACCTTCGGCCTCGACGACGCGCATTTCGCAAGGCCCGGCCGCCTCGGTCTGGAAATGGTGCCTGAGGTTTCGACCGGCGCCGCGGCCCCTGCGGCTTCGGCCGGCGGCGTGGGACGGCGAGGCCTCGCCGCGGACGAGATTGACGCCTTGGCCGCAATCGTCGGTACTGATAACATCCTGACCTCCACCTTCGAGCGAGCCCGCGCCTCCTACGGCAAGACCCTCCTCGACCTCGAGCGACTTCGCTCGGGCCTCCTCGAAAATCTACCCGAGGCCGTCCTTCGGCCCCGCTCCCGCCAGGAGCTCCGCGCCATCGTCGATTTCGCGGTCGCCCGACGCATTCCTGTCTACGTCCGCGGCGGCGGCTCATCGGTGACCAAGGGCTGCGAGGCTGTCCGAGGCGGCCTTTCGATCGACATGGGTGCCCACCTCAATCGGGTCCTCGCCTTCGACGAGGCCAACCAGACGATCACCGTCGAGGCCGGCATGTCGGGGCCCGACCTCGAGGCCGCCCTCGCCGACGCCCGCATCCGATTCGGCGCCAAGCGTGCCTATACGGCCGGCCACTTTCCGCAGAGCTTCGAGTACTCCACGGTCGGGGGCTGGGTCGTCACGCGAGGCGCCGGCCAAAATTCGACCTACTACGGAAAGATCGAGGACATCGTCCTCTCCCAGGACTATGTCACGCCGCGGGGCGACCTCCTCACCCGCGATTTCCCGGCCGCCTCCGAAGGGCCCGACATCGACCAGATCATGATGGGTTCCGAGGGGAGCTTCGGCATCCTATATTCGGCCACCCTCAAGCTCCGGCGATCGATGCCGCGATCTACCCGCCGCTATTCCTATGTCTTTCGCAATTGGGACGACGCCAAGGCTGCGGCTCGCGAGGTGATGCAGGGCGAATTCGGCATGCCCTCCGTTTTCCGCCTCTCCGACCCCGAGGAGTCCGACGTCGCCCTCAAGCTTTACGGCATCGAAGGAACGCCCGTCGACTCCCTCCTCAGCCTCCTCGGTTACGCGAAGGGGGAGCGCTGTCTCCTCCTGGGCACAGCCGACGGCGAAAAGGGCTATGCGCGCCATGTCGCCAAGATGGTGTCGCGCATCGCGCGCAAACACGGAGCCCTGCCGACGAGCGGCTTAGTGACCAAGGCCTGGGAGCACGGGCGTTTTCTCGACCCCTACCTGCGAGAGGATCTGGGCGACTTCGGCGTCCTCATCGACACCCTCGAGTGCTCGGTGAACTGGCGCAACCTCGAGACGGTTCACACGGGGGTTCGGGCCTACTGCCATTCGCGGCCGCGAACGATCTGCATGACCCACATGTCCCACCTCTATCCCCAGGGCTGCAATCTCTATTTTATCTTCATCGCGAAAATGGACAGCCTCGGAGAATACGAGGACTACCAGCGCGGCATCCTCGACGCGATCCGGGCGACGGGGGCGACAATGAGCCACCACCACGGCATCGGCAAGCTCTTCGCCCCCTGGCTCGAGGGCGCGATCGGAAGCGAGGCCCTCGCCCTCCACCGCGCCATCAAGGGCCACTTCGACCCCGAAGGCATCCTCAATCCAGGCGGCACACTGGCCCTCGACCTGCCCGATTCCGAAAGGCGTTGAGCGCGGCCGGGTGACTATCCAGGGCGCCCTCGCCTCGGCTCGCCCGATATTCTCCCTCGATCTCGCGGAAAAGTCTGGCGAATCGGAAGGGCCTCTGCCACAATGATCCCCATCGCAGCAGTCAAGGAGGAGCCGTGCGCCCCTTCCGCAAAAGACCACTCGTTCTCATCGCCATGCTGGTTTTCGCGCCGGCTCTATTCGCGCCGGCACTCTTTGCGGCGACGGACCGCGACTGGACCTTCCTCGTCTACATGGCGGCGAACAACGATCTTGAACCCGACGCCTTGGCCAACCTCGATGAGCTCATTCGATCGGAATCGCCGAAGGCCAACATCGTCGTCGAGATCGATCGAGGGATGAATTACTCGCAGGATGGCGTTGGCGGGGTCGAGGCCTGGTCGGGGGCCAAGCGCTTCGCCGTGGAGGGCGGCGCTCTTTCGGAAAAGGCCGATCTCGGGGACATCGATTCGACGAATCCCCGGGAGCTCGAGGCCTTCGTGCAGTGGGGCCTCAAGAACTACCCGTCGAGGCACCGGGCCCTGATTCTCTGGGACCACGGCGGCGGCTGGTCCGGATTCGCGAGCAGCGACGTCAAGCCCGACGGGAACCTCTCTCCCGCGAGCATACGCGACGCCCTCTCCCGTGCCCTGAAGACATCGGGGCTTCAAGGTTTCGATCTCCTCGGCTTCGACGCCTGCCTGATGGCGAACTACGAGGCGGCCCTCGTGTTCCAGCCACTTAGCTCCTACTACCTGGCGAGCGAGGAAACCGAACCCGGCCATGGCTGGGACTATCGCTCCCTCAAGGCCGTCTTCGACGGGGGCGGCGACGCGGTTGCCCTGGGAAAGGCCATCATCGCGGGCTTCAGGCAGAAGTCGGCGAAGGCCGACGACGAATCGGAAATCACCCTCTCCCTCGTGGACATGGCGGCCCTGCCCGCCCTGACCGACGCCGTGTCGGCCTTTTCCGATGCGGCCCTCGGCAGCATCGGAAAGGCCGCGCCCCTTCTCGGCCGCAGCGCGAACAAGGTGCTGCGTTTCGGCAAGTCACCGGAGCCGGACCAGGACCTCCACCTCGTCGACCTCGGGGCCTTCGCCGCGAAGGTCGCAGCCGACGAGCCGGAGCTCGCGCCGGCGTCAAAAAACCTGCGGGCGGCCCTCGACCGCGCAACCCTCGCCGAAGTGGCCGGAAGCCAGAACAAGGGCGCCACCGGCCTCTCGGCCTACTTCCCCGACCGCAAGTCCTCCTACGACCAGGGCTACGACGCGATCGGTCCAGCCTCCTGGAAAAAGCTCATAACTGGGTATTTCGACGGAGGGGCCTCCCTGGCCAAGGCCCAGGCCGACGCCGGGGGCTTCGGCTTTTCCGGCGCCGCGGTCGTCGAAAAGGCACAGGGCGGCTGGAGGGTGAGCGCGCCCCTCATCGAAGGCTCGGCCGACACGGCCATCGAATACGACCTCACCTTCGGGAGACGCGAGGGCTCGAAGGTGATCTTCATGGGCAGCCAGCCGGCCGACATCGGCGACGACCATGTCACCGTCTCCGGCACCTGGGACGGCAAACGCCTTGTTGTCACTCAGAATGGTGTCGAAGCCGAGGCCTATTTCGAGACGGGAACCCAGGAGGGAGGGGCGGACTACCTCGACATACCCTTCGCCTATTACGCCTCGGGCGCACAAGGCGGCGGCGCCGCCCCCACCTCTAGTGCTCAAGGCGCCCCCGCCACTGGAAGCGCCCTCCGGGGAGCCTATCAATACCTGCTCCTGGAACTCAGCTTCGACGACAAGGGCAATGTCTCGAAGGAGTCATGGCTCCTCGAGGCCCCCAACCAGACCTTCGGGGAGTTCAAGCCGAAAAAGGGCTCGCGGGTCCTGCCCATCGTCGAGGTCTTCGAGGACGGGAAGGACGGCTCCACCTTCGCCCCGACCACCAAGGCCAGTCTTGACCCGACGCGGGAGATTGGCTGGGACTGGCGGGACTGGAAGGGCTCCGACAAGGTTTTTTGCCAGCTCGAGGCCTACGACACGGGCGACGGTTTCG
>JAJXVS010000374.1 GCA_021782015.1 bacterium
GCGAAGGCGCCATCGACGCGGTGACACTCATCACAATGCATAACACCAAGGGTCTCGAGTTTCCGCTGGTCATGGTGACGGGCCTCGAGCAGGGCCTTTTCCCCCGCGATAACGAGGAAGGCGAGGATCTGGAGGAACAGCGACGCCTCCTCTACGTCGCCTGCACCCGCGCGAAGGACGAGCTCCACCTGACGGCCTGCCGCTACAGGCGCATGCGGGGCAAAGTCTTCGAGACGATGCCCTCGCGCTTTCTCGGCGAAATCCCGATGGAGTTGCTCGATCCCGTGACGGGTGGAGCAAGCGGCCGCGCGGCCAGCGCCATCGGCAGGGACAGCGCCATCGGCAGGGACAGCGGCATCGGCAGGGACAGCGGCGCGGGCCGGGGTGGGGCGGTGGAAAGGCCGGTTTTCGGCAAAGACGCGGCGGCCTTCGGAAGAGCCGCGAAGGCCTTCGCCGATCGAGGCGCGGGCGGCGCTGGTGGTTTAGGCGGCGCTGGCGGCGCGGGCCGTGGTGCCGGCCGAGGCGATAACCCAGGCATGGGCCGTGGTGCTGGCGGCGCGGGCCGTGGCGATAGTGCGGGCCGTGGCGGCGAGTGGAAGGCCGGAACGGCCGTCTACCACGACGACTTCGGGCCCGGAGTCGTCGTGGAGGTCAAGCCCACCCCATCGAGCGGGCCCCTTCTCGTCGTTCGTTTCGAGACGGGAAAAGAGGCCAAGTTCTTTCCCGCCTTTACGGCCAAACTGGAGCGATTGCGATGAACGACGGCGATATCGATGCGGCACTGCGCAAACTCCCCCCAATTGGACGTGCCCGGTTTTGGCGCCTCTATGCGGAAGACGGGAGGCGTTTTTTGGACTTTTGGCAGGATGGGGGCCGGGGAATTCTGGGCGCCCGCCATCCGAAATTGGGCCTCGGTCTCAAGGCCACCATCGATCGCGGCCTCGACAGACCCCTCCCCTCTCGGCTTGACGCGCGGCTCGCCAAGGCGGCCTTGGCCCTCGCGCCAGGCATGGGGGCGCTGCGCATGTATCGGAACGAAGAAAGCGCCCTGGCGGCCCTCGCGACCTTCGCAACGTCGGCTTCAAGCACGACGGGGGCGGCTTCAAGCACGCCGGGGGAGGCTTCAAGCACGCCGGGGGAGGCTTCAAGCACGCCGGGGGCGACACGAGGGGCTGCTGCGGCGGCGGTAGCCATAAAGGCTCAGGTGCGGGGCGGGGCCCTCGGAGGGTCGGGCGGCCTTCTCAATTCGCCGCTTGTGCTCGATCCCGCGCGAATTGCTTCGCCGACGGACGGCAGCCCCGATCCGGTCGCCGGCCTCATCAGGCCCTTCGGCGCCTGGCTTCCCGAGGGGGCGAAAAGCGCATCGGCCTTGCCCATCGGCATTCCACTCCTCCCCCTCCCCCGCGGTCTGGGGCCGACGATCCTTCTTTTCGAGGACGAAGAGGAGGCCGGTAAGGCGGGGCCCGGCGACCTTTTGGCCCCCCTCGCCCTCAGGGCGGCCCTCGACGCGATCACGGCCCTGCGGGCCTACGAGGAGGGCCTCGGCGAGGGACACTGGCGACGTATCGATCGACGGGCGGGCCGGCTCTTCGACCGGAAAGGGCCATGGCTTTTTCCGAAGGCAGGAATCGGCGACTGGAGCCGGATATTCGAGGCCGCGCTCGAGCGGGGCCTCCTCCTCTCCCCCGATCCGGGCCTGCCCTCGATCGTGCCCGGCGACTTCGACGACGGCGAGGTGGCCCGCTTCGCCGACATTGTTCCTTGACCTTCGAAGTACCGCATTGCGACATTGAAGGCGTGGGCGCGCGAGATGCGTCCAATTCATGGAGCCATGATGGAAGGTAGAAGGAGCAATGATGGAGTATAGAAGACTTGGCGGTTCGGGCATCAAGGTGAGCGCCCTTTCGCTCGGTTCCTGGGTCACCTACGGAACCCAGGTGGACATCGATTCAGCCGCGGCAACCCTCAAAAAGGCCCACGAACTGGGCGTCAACTTCTTCGACAATGCAGAGGTCTACGCCGGAGGCGAATCGGAGCGCATCATGGGGGCGGCCCTGCGGAAACTCAATCTGCGACGGGGCTCCTGGCTCGTTTCGACCAAACTCTACTGGGGACTCCACGATGGCCCCAACGAGAAGAACACCCTCAACCGCAAGCGCCTCCTCGAAGGCATCGACGGCAGCCTCGAGCGCCTCGGCCTCCCCTACGTCGACCTCCTCTTTTGCCACAGGGCCGATCCCGAGACACCGATGGAAGAGCTGGTCTGGACGATGCACGACATCGTCGCCTCAGGAAAGGCCACCTATTGGGGCACGAGCGAGTGGAGCGCCGAACAGATCCGCGAGGCCTGGGAGATCGCCGACAGGCGCAATCTCCGCAAGCCTGTAATGGATCAGCCACAGTACAATCTCTTTACGCGCAACAAGGTCGAGCGCGAGTTCGCAAGGCTCTACGACGGCATCGGCCTCGGCCTGACGACCTGGAGCCCACTCGCGTCGGGCATTCTTTCGGGCAAGTACGCGCAGGGAATTCCCGAGGGCTCGCGCATGACCCTCAAGGGCTTCGAATGGCTCAAGGAGCGCGTAAAGCCGGAATACGTTGCAGCGGCCGCGAAACTCGGAGTCATAGCCCAGGAGATCGGCGTCACGACGGCCCAGCTCGCGCTGGCCTGGACGGTCTCCAACCCCCGGGTGAGCACCGTGATCACGGGGGCCTCGAAACCGGAGCAGCTCGTCGAGAACATGAAGGCTATCGACATCCTGCCCAGACTCGACGCCAAGCTCAAGGCACGCATCGAGGAGGCGACGGCCGGAGTGAACGACCTCCACTGAGTTCCGACGTCCGCGGCGGCTGA
>JAJXVS010000103.1 GCA_021782015.1 bacterium
CTGAGTCGATCGAGAACTTGGCCGCGTTCGCGACAAGGTTGAAGAGGACATCGCGAATCCTCGCCGGGTCGGCCAGCACCTTGGGCCAGGGGCCGTCGGGCTCGAATACCACGTCGATGCCCTTTTGGCCGAGGATGGTTTTCAGCTCGTCGAAGATGGATGCGAGCAGCCTTCTGAGGTCGGTGGCGCGGGCCTTGATGACGACATCGTTGGCTTCGAGTCTGGCAGTCGCAAGGATGTTGGCCGAGAGGCTTTGCAGACGGGCAATATTCTGGTTCATGGTGCCGAGCATTTCCTTCTGCCTGGCGTCCGGGTCCTCGATGCTCATTTCGAGGCCCGAGGCGAGGAGGCCCAGCACGGTGAGCGGTGTCTTGAATTCGTGGGCAGCGGAGGCGAAGAAGGTGTTCTGAATTTCTTTGAAGGCATTGAGCCTTTCTATTTCCTTCGTCCTTTTCTCGAAGAGAAGCGCATTGTGAAGGGCGAGCTGCGTCTGCATGGCGAGGGCGCGCAGGAAGTTTTCATCTTCCTCGCCGATGACGGCGTCCAGACTTCTGCCGACGATCAGAAGCCCGTTCGTCGTCGAGCCCGGCGAGGTCAGATTGCAGACCAAGAGTTGCCGCGCTCGCTTTGAACAACTCAATGCCGACCAATCGCCCGAGGCGGTGATTCCGCCGGAGATGACCGGGACCACGAAAAAGGCCGGCCTGTCGAGGGTCGCGGGGAGGGTCAGGCTCGCCGAAATCGGGCAGGCCTCTTCGCTCGAACTCGCTATGACCTTCCAATGTCCGGCGCCAGCCGGCTTTTCGAGAATCGAGGAAAAGACCACCCCATCGAGGGTGGCCGCGGCCTCGAGTACGGTATTGAGGACCTTTTCGATTTCCAGATGCGCCTGTGCCAGCTGGGAAAAGATGGAGTTGAGTCGTTCGATGCGCTTGGAAGCCCTGGTGGCCATGTCGCGGGCTTCCTCTTCTTTGCGGAGTATTTCGGCGAAAAGGACGAAAAGGAAACCGACGATCAGGAGCCTCGAAAAACGGCTTGCGATAGAGGAGCGCGCGACCCAGTCGTTGGCCGCCGCAATCCTGATGCCCATGACGAGGATTTGAAGGCCATTCATGCCGACAATCAAGATCGAGGCCGACCTCCATCCGAGGTAGAGGGCGATTTCCGCCATCGTAAAGAGGAAGACGGCGAAGAACAGGCTGTCATATCCCCCGCTAATCGCCACGACGAGGCTGGCTTCGATTATGTCGCCGACGATAAGGCTTGCGGTTCGCTCGCCGCCTGTGCGTGGGCGATTCCTGGCATAGATGGCGGCCACAAGATTATAGGCGGCCACCTCGACCAGCAGCATCGTATCGGAGACAAAAGAAGAGTTTGGATCCTTGGCGGCGAGCAACATGACGGCGCTGACCACCACTACAGCCCCACGACCTGCCAATTGAAGGAGAAGATCGAGGGTTTCCTGGTCGGTCCGCTCCTGATTTTTCACGACCGAGGCGTCATGCCGCCCAACCAGTGTGGCCTTCGATGATGTTGCGCTGTTGCGAAACATGGAAATAATATAGGGACCTTTTCCGTTTAAGGCAAATCTTTTCCGGCCTCAGCCTGCCCGGCAGGAACTCGCCTGTCCTGCGTGCTGAGCCCCGCCTCCTTCGGCCATCCCCTCCTCGACGCAATCGATGAGGTGGGTCACGCAGTCGCAGGTGAGCTCGTAGTCGCTCCAGGTGCCGCGCTTCCTGTCGCGGACGAGGCCGACCTCTTTGAGCAATGCGAGGTGTTTCGAGACGGTCGACTTGTCCGAGCCGATGGCCTCGGTGAGCTCGCTCACGCAGTGGGGACCCTTTTCGAGAAGTTCGACGATGAGGAGTCGGGAGGGGTGGGCGAGGGACTTGAGGATGTGGGCTCGCCGCTCGAGGCGCAGTCTGTCAGAAGTTACCATTGATCGTCCTATAACCTAATGTTGGCAAAACCGCCAACATAGACTTGACTTTGATGGCGACTTGGCCAACAATCTCACCGGATCGGTCGCCTGTCAAGCGCCGACGTCGCGGGCCTGTCGCGACGCCATGGGATGTCTCGTCGCGCGCTCGCCAGGCCCGCCAGCACAAGGAGGACCTTCCATGGCTGAAGCCAAGTCCGCGAAGCTTTCATTCTTTGACCGCTTCTTGACCCTCTGGATCTTCCTCGTCATGGCCTTCGGTCTGGCTCTGGGCTATTTCTTCCACGGCATCTCGGCCTTCTGGTCGAGCTTCCAGGTCGGAACCACGAACATACCGATAGCAATTGGTTTGATTTTGATGATGTATCCACCCCTGGCCAAGGTGCGCTACGGCGCGCTTCCGAAGATCTTCGCCAGCCCGAAGCTGATTTCGATCTCCCTCGTCCAGAACTGGCTGATAGGCCCGGTCGTGATGTTCCTCCTGGCCATCCTTTTTCTCCGAGACCACCCGGGGCTGATGACGGGTGTCATCCTCGTGGGCCTGGCTCGCTGCATCGCGATGGTGCTCGTGTGGAACGATCTGGCCAAGGGCGATGCGGAACTCGCGGCCGGGCTCGTGGCCTTCAACGCGATCTTCCAGGTTGTCTTCTATTCGGTGTACGCCTACGTGTTCGTAACCCTCCTGCCGCCCCTCTTCGGTCTCTCCGGCTCGGTGGTCAAGGTCTCGATCGGCGAGATCGCCCAGTCGGTCCTGATCTATCTCGGCATCCCCTTTGCGGGTGGCGTCCTTTCGAGGATCATCCTCGCGGGCGGCAAGGGCGAGGAGTGGTACAAGACCAAGTTCATCCCGCGCGTGGCCCCGATCACCCCCATCGCCCTCCTCTTCACCATACTTGTGATGTTCTCCCTGCAAGGTGAAAATATCATCCGCCTGCCCCTCGACGCCCTCCGCGTGGCCCTGCCCTTTCTCGGATACTTCCTCTTTATGTTCTTTACGACCTTTTTCGCCGCGAAAAAAGCTAAGTTCAGCTATGAGCGAAGCGTGACGACGGCTCTCTCGGCCGGCAGCAATGATTTCGAGCTGGCCATCGCCGTGGCGGTGGCGATCTTCGGCATCAATTCCCAGGCGGCCTTCGCCACAGTCATCGGTCCCCTCATCGAGGTGCCGGTCCTCATAACACTGGTGAATGTGGCGCTCAGGCTGAAGTCGAAATTCGACCCAGCCCCGAAGGGTTGACCAGGCGATGTGCCTTCCGGAGGTTTTCGATGACCAAGGTTCTCTTTCTCTGCGTCCACAATTCCGCCCGCAGTCAGATGGCGGAGGCCTTTCTCAAGGCCGAGGCAGGCGATCGTTTCAAGGCCGAGAGCGCGGGCCTGGAGCCAGGGCGGCTCAACCCCTTCGTCGTTCGGGCGATGGCCGAGCTCGGCATCGACATTTCGCGGAATCTCACCAAGTCCGTCTTCGATCTGCGCGCTACGGGCAGGACCTTCGATAGCGTCGTCACCGTCTGCTCGAAGGAGGCGGCCGAGCGCTGTCCCGTCTTTCCCGGCAAGGTGGAGCGCCATCATTGGCCCTTTGACGATCCCTCGGGCTTTACAGGCAGCGAGGAGGAGATCATGGCGGGCGTTCGGCGGGTCCGCGACGAGATCAGGGCGGCGGTGCTCGAGTTCGTAAAAAACAGTTCTAAATAGGAGTATCAGTGCCCCGGGGGCTCTCCTCGGGGGGCTTGATGGAACGGAAGAAGATCATAAATAGGAAGGCATTGACTCCCTGGAGGAAGGCCCCGATCCCGAAGGGCGCGTCCATCGACAGGTGCTCGAAGATGTAGCCCGCGAGGCTGGGGCTCAGGGCCGAGCTCGCCTGCGAGGGCAGGTTCGAGAGCGAGCCGACACGGCCGCGTTCGTCGTCGGGAATGACTCCCATCACGAAGGATTGCCTGAGGGGCAATCCGAGGCGCTGAACCATCATGCGGACGAGGTAGACCGACCCGGCCAGCCAGAACGAGGGCGCGAGAACCATGGGGACTATCAGCGCGGCCTGGGCGAAGCGGGAAACGACTATTGTCCTGACGAGGCCGAAGCGGGCGGCGACGCGCGAGGAGGCGAGGTTGGACGAGAGCGAGGCGAGGTTGATGATCGAATAGAGGACCCCGATTTCCAGGGGGCCAGCCCCGAAGCGGCGATTAAACCAATAGGTAAGAAGTGGGCCGAAGAAGCCGACGGCCAGGCCATTGACGCCGTTCGTGACCCAGAGCTTGAGGAGGATATTCCACGAGGCAGGCGAGAGTTTTACCCGTTCGCGGCGCTGGCCGGACCGGGGCGAAGGGGAAATGGCTGCGGGGCGAGCCTCGCGGAGGGGGATGGCGAGGAGGGCGCAGACGAGGGTGAAAATCGCCCCGAACAGAAATTCGAGGCGGTATTCCGTGGGAGCCTTGCCCGATGCAAGGAGGGCCGCGAGGGCGATAGCGGGTCCGCCTCCCAAAAGGGCTCCAAGGCTCGACGCGAAGGCCATGCGGCCGAAAAGGGCGTTGCGATCGCGCGCGCCAACCTTCGCGGTCAGATAGGCCTGCTCGGCCGGTTGATAGGGACCGATCATTCCCGCGCCGGCGCCCGCCCCCCTTCCCAGCGAACCGAGGGCGGCGAAGGCGAAGAGGGGTAGGGCCTCGCGGAAATAGAGAAAAGACAGGCAGGCCATGGTGGTGAGGAGGGGCGTTGCTATTAAAAAGGGCTTGCGTCCGAAACGATCCGAACCCCAGCCGATGAGGGTCGAAAGGAGGGCGGATACGATCGCCGAGAGGCTGTATAAAGCGCCCAGGGCCAATCCGCCGTAGCCGAGGGAGGCGAAATAGATGGGGAGGACGATGCCCACGAGGGCCCTCGTGGAGCTCATGAAAAAGCGGGCCGAAAAGACGAGGCCGATGTCGCGCGTCATCCAGGAGGGGCGAAAAATGGAGACGATGCGAGGCCCCGGCGAGGGTGGTGGCGGTGGTACCAATTCTTCATTCATTGGGGTTTTCGTTGCGAGCTAGCGTCATGACTCACTGTATCAGGTCTGGCCGGCCTTGTTCCAGCTCGGCCGCGATGCGCTTCCCTCCTCTCTGATACTGCGGCTATACTGCCCGCCATGATCAAGACTGCGGCATACCAAAGGCTCGAATCGCTCCTTTCGGAGCGTATCCTCATTCTCGACGGCGCGATGGGCACGATGATCCAGAGGCTTGGCCTCGGCGAGGCTGATTTCCGCGGCGAACGCTTTCGCGGGCATCCGCGCAACCTGGCGGGGGACAACGATCTCCTCAGCCTGACGCGGCCCGAGGCGATCGTTTCGATCCACAAAGCCTACCTCGAGGCGGGCGCCGACATCGTCGAGACTAACACCTTCAATTCGACCCGTGTAAGCCAGGCCGACTACGGTCTCGAAGACCTTGTGCGCGAGATGAATGTCGCGGCCGCCCGGCTTGCGCGCCGCGCGGCGGACGAGTTTTCGGCGCGCGAACCAAACAAGCCTCGCTTCGTCGCAGGCTCCCTCGGTCCAACGAACAAGTCCCTTTCGATGTCCCCCGATATCGACAGGCCCGGCTGGAGGGCCATCAGTTTCGAGGGCCTGTCCGAAGCCTATCGCGAACAGATCGAAGGCCTCATCGAGGGCGGCGTCGATATTCTCATGGTCGAGACGGCCTTCGACACCCTCAACGCGAAGGCCGCCATCCATGCCCTGCGTTCGGTCTTCGAGGAAGGCGGCAGGGAATATCCGGTGATGATTTCGGGTACCGTCACCGACCGCTCCGGCCGAACCCTCGCCGGGCAGGAGCCCCTGGCCTTTCTTCACTCCGTGCTGCATGCCCGCCCTCTCTCCGTTGGTTTCAATTGCTCCTTTGGCGCCGAAGATCTTATCGTCCATCTCGCCGACATTTCGCGCAACGCGTCCTGCGCCGTGTCGGTTCATCCCAATGCCGGTCTTCCCAACGCCCTCGGAGCCTACGACGAGACGCCCGAGCATTTCGCCTCGGTCCTCGGCCGGGTGGCCCGCGAATCGGAGCGGGACTCGGCGGGGGAGGGTGCAGGCCTCAATATCGTCGGAGGCTGCTGCGGCACCACCCCTGACCACATCCGGGCCCTCTCTGCTGCCCTCGCCGGCGTGGCGCCGCGCAAGGCCCCGGCCCCGCGCGCGGTCACGAGGCTGTCGGGCTTCGAGGCCCTGACCATAGGTCCCGACAGCCTCTTCGTCAACGTCGGCGAGCGGAGCAATGTCGCCGGCTCCAAGAAGTTCGCCCGCCTCATCCGCGAGAAGAAATACGACGAGGCCGTCGATGTGGCCCGCGATCAGGTGGAGGCGGGAGCTCAGGCCATCGACGTCAATCTCGACGACGCCCTCCTCGATTCCGAGCAGGAAATGAAGGCTTTTCTCCTTCTGGCCGCCGCCGACCCCTTCTTGTCAAAAGTACCAGTTATGATAGATTCATCCGACTGGGCGACCGTGGTCGCGGGGCTCCGCTGCATCCAGGGCAAGGGCATCGTGAACTCGGTGAGTCTTAAAGAAGGCGAGGAGGCCCTGCTCGCCAAGGCCCGCGAAATCGGGCGCTACGGCGCGGCCATGGTGGTGATGGCCTTCGACGAGGAGGGCCAGGCCGCCACCCTCGAGCGCCGCGTCTCGGTCCTGCGCCGCGCGTGGAAGCTCCTCGTGGAAAAGGCCAGCGTCGATCCGACCGACATCATCCTCGATCCCAACGTCTTCGCCGTGGGCACGGGGCTGGAAGAACATCGCAGTTACGCCAAAGATTATTTCGAGGCCTGCCGCATCCTGTCCTGCGAATTTCCCGCCTCTCCCATTTCAGGCGGCGTTTCCAACGTCTCCTTCTCGTTCAGGGGCAACGATCCCCTGCGCCGAGCCATCCATTCCGCCTTCCTCTATCACGCGAAATCCGCGGGCATGTCGATGGGCATCGTCAATCCGGCCCAGCTCGACATCTACGACGAGATCGAGCCTGGCCTTCGAGAGGCCATCGAGGACCTGCTTCTCGACCGCCCCGGCCCCGCAGGCGGCCCGGGCGGCGGCGCTGCTGACACCGGGGGCGGCGGTCCCGGCAACAGCGCCGGCGCTGGCGGCCCGGGCGGCGGCAAGGACGCGACCGAGCGTCTCCTCGCGCTCGCCTCGGGACTCAAGGACGAGGATGAGGGCTCGACCCAGGCCGGCCCGCCGGAATGGCGCTCGGCCCCGGTCGGCGAAAGGCTCAAGCATTCCCTCGTGAAGGGCATCGAGGCCTGGGCCGCCGCTGATGCCGAAGAAGCGCGGCTGGCACTCGGCAGCGCACTGGCCGTCATCGAAGGGCCCTTGATGGCGGGCATGAATCGCGTCGGAGAACTCTTCGGCGCAGGCAAGATGTTCCTGCCGCAGGTGGTGAAGAGCGCGCGCGTGATGAAGATGGCCGTCTCCGTTCTCATTCC
Organism: bacterium; assembly: GCA_021782015.1. Taxonomy (GTDB): domain Bacteria; phylum Spirochaetota; class Spirochaetia; order Treponematales; family Rectinemataceae; genus CAIJMU01. Next base: position 7,385 of record JAJXVS010000103.1, read on the forward strand.
CTATCTCGAGAAGGAGCAGGCGTCGGGCTCTTCACGCCGCGGCTCGATCGTCATGGCCACGGTGAAGGGCGATGTGCACGATATCGGCAAGAACATCGCGGCCGTGGTCCTTCAATGCAATAGTTATGAAGTGCGCGACCTGGGTGTCATGACTCCTCTGGAGCGCATCATCGAGGAGGCCGTGACCTCGAAGGCCGACGCCATCGGCCTTTCGGGCCTCATCACGCCCTCCCTCGAGGAAATGGTGCGTGTCGCCAAGGCCATGGAGGAGAAGGGACTCACGATTCCCCTCCTCATTGGCGGGGCGACCACCAATCCTGCCCATACGGCCCTCCGCATCGCCCCGGCCTATTCGGGCAGTGTCGTCAACGTCCGCGACGCGGCCCTCGCGCCCGGTGTCCTCGAACGCCTCCTCGATCCGCTCCGCAAGGCTGACTACGCCGAAGAACTCTCCGCGCGCCACGAAAGGCTTCGCGTCGAGCAGCTCGCCAAGGCGGCGGCCACCCCGCGTCTGTCGCTCAGCGAGGCCCGGGCCCGTCGCTTCGCCTTCGATGCCGCAGGCTTCAGTCCGACCCCTCCCCTGGTGAAAGGCATAGTCGAATCGCGTCCTTCGATCTCCGAATTGGTACCTTATATCGATTGGACATTCTTTTATTGGCAGTGGGGAATGAAGAAGCGCTACCCCGAAATCCTCGACGATCCCGACCTGGGCGAGGAAGCGCGCAAGCTCCGCGAAGAGGCTCTCGCCATGCTCGACCGCGCGGCCAGGTCCGATTGGCTGACCTGCGCCTCGGTGGCCGCCGTCCTCCCTGCAGCTTCCGAAGGCGACGATGTCCTCGTCTATAGCGATGAGTCGAGGCGCGTGACGGCCGCCCGCTTTCCCTTCCTTCGCCAGGATTACGCGAAGGACGACGGAAGCCCACAACTCTGTCTTTCGGACTGGGTTGCGCCCGCGTCTTCCGGTCTGCACGATTGGATGGGGCTCTTCGCGGTCACGGCCGGCATCGGCCTCGATATATCGGCGAGCGCGTTGCGCGATGCAGGCGACGACTACGGCGCGATCATGCTGAAGATACTGGCAGACCGACTCGCCGAGGCCCTGGCGGAAAAGACCCACGAGGAGATCCGCAAGCGAATCTGGGGCTACGCCGCGGACGAGGCCTACTCGCCTCCTGAGCTCATTCGCGCCCCCTATCGGGGCATCAGGCCAGCTCCCGGCTACCCGGCCTGCCCCGATCACCGCGACAAGGGGGCCATCATGGGCCTCCTCGAGGCGGAGAGGCGGATCGGGATGACCCTCACCGAAAGCTTCATGATGGTGCCCGCGGCCTCGGTGTCGGCCTTCTGTCTTTCGCATCCCGACTCAAGGTATTTCGCCGTCGGTCGCATTGGAAAAGAACAATTGGCAGATTATTCTTCGCGTCGGGGCGAGCCTCTTGTCGCCAGCGAAGAGGCCCTCAGGGCCATTCTCGATCCTGAAGCGTGACATTTTCGCCTTAGCCCCCCGCATTCCCGCGAATGAGGGGGGCGAGGCGGACATAAATGGAAATGGAGGAAACATGGCAAAGACCGCGAAAATTGTACTAGGTATTGTCAAGGCTGTCGTGGCCCTGGGCGTCGTGGCCGTCTTCGGGGTCCTGATCTGGTTCAAGGGCTGGCTTCCCGCGGTAGAGGCACCGAAATCCTTTCCGCAGGTCCAAGGTGAGCTCCACATAGCTGGACTGGAGGGGAAGGTGGAGGTGATCCGCGACAAGATGGGTGTGCCGCACATCTACGCCTCCTCCGGCCACGATCTCTATTTCGCCCAGGGTTTCGTGCATGCACAGGAGCGATTCTGGCAGATGGATTTCTGGCGCCACCTGGGTTCGGGCACCCTTGCCGAAATGTTCGGCAAGGGGCAGATCAGGACCGACGCCTTCCTCCGCACCCTCGGGTGGGCGCGCGTCGCAAAGGCTGAGTGGGAAGACTTGTCGCCGGGCGGCAAGGCGGGCCTTCAGGCCTATGTCGACGGCGTCAACGCCTGGCTTAAAGATCATTCCGGCGATCGGGCCAGCCTGGAGTATGTCATCCTCGGGCTCTTGAGCCCCGACTATCGCATCGCACCCTGGACACCCGTCGATTCCCTCACCTGGGGCAAGGCCATGGCCTGGGACCTGGGCGGCAACATGGACGACGATATCGCGCGGGCCGTTCTGGGTAGGACCCTCTCGCCGGCCCAGGTGGCCGATCTCTATCCGGCATACCCGGCCGACTATCCCGTCATAGTACCCAAGATCGGCGAGAACGTGCCGGCGCCGCTTTCCGCACCCTCTGGGCCCGCTGCGGTGTCCGCGGTGTCCGCGGTGTCCGCGGCGACACCCGCTGCGTCGCCCCCTGCTGCACTGCTGCCCGGCGACCCCCGATCAGCTCGCGCCCTGGCCGCCGGGGATGACCGGGCGGCAGAGGCCGCGAAAAATGTCGCGGCCGGCATTGCCGCCGGGCTCGACAGGGCGGCCGCCAACCTCTCCCTCGCGAGTGCCGTACTCGGACAGCCGTCGCCGGACATCGGCTCCAACAGCTGGGTCGTCGCCGGCAGCCGGACGGCCACGGGAAAGCCCCTCCTCGCCAATGACATGCACCTCGGCATCCAGATGCCCTCGATCTGGTTCGAAAACGATCTTCATAGCACTGGTTCAGCCACCGAAAAACCCATAGATGTGACGGGTTTTTCCTTCGTCGGCGTGCCTGGTGTCGTCGCGGGCCACAACGCGCGTGTGGCCTGGGCCTTCACCAACCTGGGTCCCGATGTTCAGGATCTTTTCATCGAAAAGATCAATCCCGCTAATCCCGATCAGTATGAATACAAGGGAAAGTGGATCAACTTCGAGACGAGGACCGAGACCCTCAGGATCGCGGGCGGAAAGACGGTGCCGCTGAAGGTCAGGGTGTCGCGCCATGGCCCGATCATCTCCGACACCTACGGGCCCCTGGAGGCAGCGGTCGATCCCAAGGCGGGCTCGCCGATGCGCTACGCGGAAAGCGGCCCCCTGCCGGACACATACGCAGTGGCCCTCGAGTGGACCGCCCTCAGTCCCGGCACTCCCTTCGAGGCGATCTGGGGTTTCAACACAGCCTCCAATTGGAAGGAATTCCGCGAGGCGGCCAAGGGCTTCGCCGTCCCTCCCCAGAACCTCGTCTACGCCGACGTCGACGGCAATATCGGCTACCAGACGCCGGGCGAGATTCCCATCAGGGCCAAGGGCGACGGCAGCCTCCCCGTGCCCGGCTGGACGGGCGACTACGACTGGACCGGCTTCATCCCCTTCGAGAAGCTGCCCTGGGTCTACAATCCCCAATCGGGCTACATCGTGACGGCCAACAACAAGGCTTCACCGAGGGATTTCCCCTATTTGATCACAAATGATTGGGACTATGGCCAGCGTGCGGAGCGCATTTCCGAGATGATAGTCTCGGCCCCTGGCAAGATCGACGCCTCCTACATCACAGGCATGCAGGGCGATGCGACGAACCTCAACGCTAGGGCCCTTCTTCCCATCCTCCTCGGCGTCAAGCTCGATCCCTCCCTTTCGGCCATCCGGGACCGGGTCCTTAAGAATTGGGACTATATCGAAAGAGCCGACGCCACGGCCCCCGTGCTTTTCGAGACCTTCTGGGTCCATCTCCTCCATGACACCTTCGCCGGGAAACTGCCCGCGGCCTACATGCCCGAGGGTGGCTCGCGTTGGTACGAGGTGATGAGGAACCTCGCGGCCCAGCCGGACAGCGCCTGGTGGGACGACAAGTCCACGACCGACAAGGTGGAGCATCGCGACGACATCTTCGCCCGGGCCTTCGCCGAGGCCGTCGGCGACCTTTCGAAGAAGTACGGCAAGGACCTCGCCTCGCTTCCGGCCTGGAGCAGCCTCCATCAGGCCACCTTCCGCAACCAGACCCTTGGAGAATCGGGCGTCGCCTTCATCGAAGAACTCTTCAATCGCGGACCATTCCCCGTCGGCGGCGGCAAGAGCGTCGTGGACGCCACAGGATGGGTGGTCGGCAAGGGCTTCGGCGTCGACTGGCTGCCTTCGGAGCGCGAGGTGGTCGACCTGTCGAACCTCGACGCTTCCCTCGCCGTGCACACGACCGGCGAATCGGGGCATGCCTACAATAAGCACTATGACGACATGATTCCGCTCTGGGCCAAGGTCAAGAATACGCACATGTGGTGGAATCGCTCTTCGGTGGAAAAGAACGCCGAAAGCACCTTGACCCTCCTGCCCTAGGAGGGGGGCGCGGCGGCGGCCTCGTGCCGCCGCGGCCGGGCAGGCGAGAACGCTGTCCGCGACCAAGGCGCGCCAGCCCGCGACCCTGTCGCCCCCGCTGCCGCGGGTGGCGCCTGGAAGGCGAAGGGCCCGGAGATCCGATCGCGCGCGCGACGGTTCTCCGGGCCCTTCTTTTAGTGCGCCCCACGGCGTGCCGCGGGCTGGGTTTCGCCCCGGCTAGACGCCCAGGTAGGCTTCCCGCACGCGGGGATCGGCCGCGATTTCCTTGGCAGGTCCCGAGAGGGTCGTGTAGCCGACCTCGAGGACGTAGGCGAAATCGGCTATCTCGAGGGCCTCGGCCGCGTTCTGCTCGACCAGGAGAATGGTGGTCCCGCGCTTGTTGAGGGCGACGATCTTGGAGAAAATTTCTTCGACGAGGACGGGCGCCAGGCCCATCGAAGGCTCATCGAGGAGGAGGATGTCGCCGCCCGTGACGATGGCCCGGCCGACCGCGAGCATCTGCTGCTCGCCTCCCGACAAGGTTCCGCCGAGCTGGCTCGCCCTCTCCTTGATTCTCGGAAAGAAATCAAAGACCTCATCCATGCGCTTCTTGATCTCGCGGCGATCCTTGAGGGTCCATCCCGCGAGTTCGAGATTCTCGGTGACGGTGAGGGTCGGGAAGATCTTGCGCCCTTCCGGCACGTGACTGATGCCGAGGGACACGAGCCTGTGGGCCTCCATGTTGGTGATGTCGTTGCCCTTGAACGCAACCGACCCGCCGGAGGCCTTTTCGAGACCGGAGAGGGCGCGGAGCGTCGTGGTTTTGCCGGCGCCATTGGCGCCGATGAGGGTGACGATCTTGCCGTCGGGCACCTCGAAGCTGACATCCTTGATGGCCTCGATGCGGCCGTAGTTGACCTTCAGATTCTTGACTGACAGCATCAGTGTCCGCCTTTGCCGAGATAGGCTTCGAGGACCTTCGGGTTCTTGCCGACCTCGAGGGGCAGCCCTTCGGCGATGGTCTCGCCGAAGTCGAGCACCTTGAGGTACTCGCAGATGTTCATAACCAGGTGCATATGGTGCTCGATCAGGAAGACCGTCACCTTGAAATCGTCGCGCACCTGCTTGATGAGGGCCATGAGCTCCTGGACTTCCTTGGGGTTCATGCCGGCGGCCGGCTCGTCGAGGAGGATGAGCTTGGGCTTCGTCGCCAGCGCCCGGGCGATCTCGAGGCGGCGCAGCTCGCCGTAGGGAAGGTTTTTGGCCATTTCGTTGGCCCGCGCCTCCAGGTGCATCATCTTGAGGAGATTCATGGCCTCCTCGTGGATGTCGTCCTCCTCCCTCAGGAAGGATTTAGTACGGAGGATCGACGAGGTCAGGCCGGATTTCACCGTGTAATGGCGGGCGACGAGGATGTTGTCGATCGCGGACATCGCGCCGAAAATCCTGAGGTTCTGGAAGGTGCGCGCCACCCCGCCCTGGACGATGCGGTAGGGGCGCAGCCCCTTGATGGGCTTGCCCTCGAAGGTGATTTCGC
>JAJXVS010000375.1 GCA_021782015.1 bacterium
CGATGTCGCCGAGCGAGCCGCCCTCTCGGTGGCCGAGCTCCGGTATTTCGAGGCCTTCATCCACAAAATGGCCGGATTGGCGGGGAAGGGGCGCGAAGACTGATCCGGGCGGAATGGGCGCGCTTGCCGCACGGGCGGCCCTGCTTGCCGCGCGGGCGGCCCTGCTTGCCGCAGGGGGACACGCTTGCCGCACGGGGCGGCCACGATTTCCGAACCGGCTTCCTCCCTAATCCTGCACCACGATGTCCTCGGCCCTAATGAGCTCCCTGCCGCCGGAGAGAACGACGGCTCGCTGGATGGCGTTCCGCAGCTGCCTGATATTTCCGGGCCAGCGGTAGCCGACCAGTTTATCGAGGGCATCCTCGCCGATGTCCTTGCAGCCTTTCCCCGCCTCGCGGAGAAAGGCCCGCGTCAGGATCGGAATGTCTTCGATCCTCTCCCTGAGTGGCGGAATGCGGAGCTGCAAGGTCTCGATCCGATAGAAAAGGTCGGGGCGGAAGGAGCCCTGGGCCATCGCTTCATTCAGATCCCGGCTCGTCGCCGAAATGAATCGGACATCCACCCTTTTCGGCTCCTTCGCTCCGAGCCTCCAGACCGAGCCGGATTCGAGGGCTCGCAGGAGTTTGACCTGGGTTTCCGCCGAGGCATCGCCGATCTCGTCGAGAAAGAGTGTGCCCCCATGGGCCAGCTCGAAGGCGCCCGGGCGGTCGGCGGCTCCGGTGAAGGCACCTCTAGTCGAGCCGAAGAGCTCGCTTTCGATGAGTTCCGTGGGGAGGGCGGCGCAATTTCGGGCGATCTGCGGACCATGTTTTCGGGCCGAGAAATTGTGGATGGCCCTGGTGGCCAGTTCCTTTCCGGTTCCGCTTTCGCCCGTGATGAGGATCGGGAAATCGTGTTCGGCGAAGGCCTTGATCTGTCGGCCGAGCTCCCGGGCGGCGGCAGAGTTGCCAATTGGATATGGTATGTCTCTTTCGGGCTCGCCGAGGCATCGGATGAGTGCGCTCCGGATTTCTGCGGCCCGCGGCGGTTTGCGGAGGACGTCCGTCGCCCCCGAGCGGAGGGCCCTGACGACGGGGCGGGGGTCGTCGCTTCGTGATAGCGCGAGGACGGGAGGCGCGTCGGCGATGCGCCGCAGTTCCTCGAGAAGGGTGAAAGGTTCTTCAGCCCCCACTTCGAGGTCGAGGATGAGGGCGTGGGAATCGCGCCGTCGGGCGCCGGCGAGAGCGGTTTGACATTCGGGACAGTGAACGACGCGATAGTCGAGCCCGAGGGACTTGGCCAGCTCATTCGCGCCATCGGGATCCTTTTGTACATAAACAATAGTGAGCATAGGCTTAGACTGGCTTCTCGGCGACGCGACCGCAAGGGCAATTGGGAGGATTTCTATCCACTCCATCCGGCTGGACCCTGATACTGCTTATTGGATGGATAGGAGATCGGCCGAATGCCCTGCGGGCCGTGCCAAGGGAGGGAGGCCCCTCGCGAAGGGAGGGAGCCTTGAGGCCTGGGAGGAGGCGCCCGCCCGCGGCCCTCGCGTGGGGCGCCGCCGGGGTCGCCGCCTGGGGCGGGCGGGCTCAACGCTGCGAAAGGCGTTCGAAAAGAATCAGAATCTTGAATAAGGCGAAGATCGGCAATCGCCAAATCGTCCAGGGCCGCCTGAGGAAGGCGGGTATCCAGTCGAGGCCGTGAGCCACGATGGAGGGGGAGGGCTTGGACCTCTCGTGGGCGAAAACCCAGAAAATGTCCGAACACCACAGGTATATGCCCGAGGGAAAGGATGGAAGATTGCGCGGGATCCAGCGTTCGCCGCCGGGAGTGCCCTTGCCGACCAAGAGCAGGGTAGGGGAGGCCTTGCGGATGGCCTCGACGATGGCAGGCTCCCTTTGTCGGGGATAGGCTCCTGCGTGCCTGCCGACGAGCCTGAGGCCAGGAAAGGTGGTGCGGAGGTTGCCCTCCGCCTTGAGGACGATCCGCGGGCTTCCGCCGAGGAGATAGGCCGACTTGCCGCTCCGTTCCAGGATACCGAGGAGGCGGATGATAAAATCGAAGGGCTGGTAGCGAGGCGGCTCCGGGTGGCGGAGAAAGCGAGCGGCTTTGACAATGGAGGCGGAAATCGGCACGACGAGATCAGCCCCCGCGACCATCGTCTTGAACTCGACCCGATTTCTCGCCCGCATGAGATCCCAGACGGAAAGCAGGATGATCTGATGATTGATGCCGTCTTCGAAGGAGGCGACGAGATCGTCGAGTCTCTCGGCCGGAATGATGTCGATGGGCACGCCGAGAATGGCTATGCGTCTCAGGCCTGGGCGCGAATCCATGAATCATGCTCCGAAGCGACGATTTCGATAGCGGCGACGGCGAAAATAGCCGCCGTTTCTGCCCTGAGCACGGCTCCGGGCAAATGAAGGGGGAGAAATCCCCCCGAAAGGAGTAAGTCCAGTTCCGCGGGAGCGAAGCCCCCTTCGGGCCCCACGCAAACGACGATTTCGTCAGGCCGCGGCTCAAGATACCCGTGGAGGCTGGCCTCGACAAGGGGCGTCTCATGGAGCACGAGGGCGAGGCGGGTTCCGCGTGGCGCCCCTAGCCGAGCCTGGAGTCCCTCGAGGCCCGTCGCTTCCTCGAAGCGTGTCGCCACGGAGGAGCCCGATTGCTGGAGGGCCTCGCGGAGAATACGCCTCTGTCGCTCCGCCCTCGCCGGGCCGGCGGGGGCGCCGAGGCTCCGTTCCGTCACGAGGGGAATGATGCGCGAGACGCCGGCCTCAGCCGCCTGGCGGACCACGAGGTCAAACTTGTCGCCCTTGAGGAGGGCAGCGGCGAGGATAATGGGAGGCA
>JAJXVS010000376.1 GCA_021782015.1 bacterium
CCGATGGCCACCAGGTCTTCCAGTGTGGCCGCCCGGGTCGAGGCCATGCTCGTGCGGATGCCGCCCCCGCGCCGGTGGATTTCCATGTAGGGCAGCCCCCCCGCGCGCCAGAGGAACTCCTCGTCGCGGAAACCAGCGAAGACGAAATGCGTGTGGCTGTCGACGAAGCCGGGCACGACCGCGCCCCCCTTCGCGTCGAGGACGGGGATGCCTTCGGCGCGAAGGGCGAGGGCGGGATCGGAGCGAAAGACTGCCTCCGGGCCGGCCCAGGCGATTTTTCCCCCGAGGGCAAGGACGAGGGCCGACTTGGTCACCTCGACTCGGCCCATCGCTTCCTTGCCTCGCGGCGGGGCGAAGCCGAGGGGTGTGGCGAGCTCGCCGATGTTCACAATTAGGAGATCGTGGGGCATGGCGACCTTAGCCCCTGAACAGGGGGTCGAGGCCGATGGTTCCGACGAGGCTCTTGCGGCAGCCCTGGGTCGTCACGCAGGCCAGTTGCGATTCGGCGGCCGCCAGGCTTTCTCCGACTCTGCGGACGGTGTGGCCCGATTTATTGCCCGGCTCCGCGAGAAAGGCGCGCTGCCACGCGATGGCCGAGACGAGGTAGGCCTTTTCGCGTTCCAGATAGGCGTCGAGGCGTCTTTCGTACCAGTCGGAGGCGAGGACGTAGTCGCGGGTGAAGAGGCGCCGGATTTCCGGATCTTCGATTCCATGACCCTCGAAGCTGCCCTCGGCCATGATGTGGAGAAGGGCCCGAAGCGGGGGAATGGCGCCCCTGTCGGCCGAGCCGTCGAGGATATAGTCGCGCGCGGCCTTGGCCTGGGCCTGGGCGATATTCTCGACGCCGTCGACGAATTCGGCCATCGACTGGAGCTCGGGGCGCAGCAAGTCGTCGGGGAAGACCGAGGACGGCGTGTCGAAGATACGGCCCAGATAGGTGCTCGCGAAGAGGGGAGTTATGCGATACCCGAGGCGGCTCGCGGGAATCCTTCGCCCCTCATAGTCAAAGTCTTCCACCTTCTCGAGGTAACCGGCCTTGAGCATGGCCAGCGGATTGCGCTCCTCGGGCTCCAGGCGCGACCAGAGCTCGGGCACGAGAAGGGAGATGTCGTGATCGACCTTGAAGTTGCGGCCCACGTGGCCGGCCGCCGTGCTGAAACCGTCGTAGCCGGTGAGGATGAAGGAAAGCAGGGCATTGTTAAGGTCGGTGGTCGGCACGAGGGAATTGAAGGGGCCCTTGGTGAGGGCGCCCTCGCTGCCGGCTCCCGTGGTCGAGGGGCTTTTGCCGGTGAGCGAACAGATGAAATCCATGAAGAGCTCGGGCAGTTCCTGCCAGTGGATCGGGCCGAAAACCGCCAGCGGACGGATCCCCGCCTCGGCCGGATTGTTGCGGCGCCCCGGGAGCACCGAACAGACAGGGTCGAGGAGGGGCTTGCCCGCCCTCACGCCGCGGGCCAGACGCGTGCCAATTTCGGCGAGGCGGTTGCCCCGCTCGTCGACCAGCGAGGGATCGAGCTGGAGATAGCGTGGATTCTTGGTGGGCTTTCCATCAACGATACGAAGCTTGTCGCTCGCCACGAACCATTGGCAGGCCGGGTCGTCCGCGGCCGCCTCGATGAAATTCCTCATGGCAGGCGTATACTCGGAAAAGCTGACGCTCTTCTCAACCATGCGCCTGGCCTTCTGTCGCGACAGGGGATCGAAGTTGGAGATGAAGTTGTCGGGTCTCGCGAGATCCTCTTCGGCCTTCTTGTCGTAGCCGCGGATGACGGCGTCGTCGGGGCGCTGGAAGAAGCGCGCCTCGCAATTGCGGACGAATTTGAGGGAGAGTTTCGGATCGGCCCACCAGGGCAGATCCTCCAGATCGCGAGCCGGCACGACCACGCTCACCGAAATGTCGTCCTCTCGCTGAAGCTTGATGGCGGGCATGAAATCCTGGCGGAGCTTGAAGTTCCTCTGCTTGCCCGAGGCGTCGCGGCCGACGCGGAGATAGGAGCCCTGCACGGCCCGACCCTCGAACTTGATGATGTTGCCGGGCGCCCCGTTTACGGCGTCGACGGTGAAATGCGAGGCCCAGTCTTCGCCCCACTCGCGGCGCCAGAAACGCTTGATGAGAAAGACGAGGGCCTTGATGCGCTCGGGAATGGAGCGCAGCCACGCGTTATGCGAATCGGTATAGAGGGGCGAGGGCGAAAGCAGCTTGATCACCGAGCCGAGAGAACGTTCAGGGGAGAGGATCGGGCGGGTATCGGGACGCCTGCCGTCCTGGTCGCGGAACCTGTGTCCGTAGTCCCCCGCTATGATCGCGCGGACCATGGCCATGTCGGCCTCGAAGTCGCCGGTGATGAGGGGATAGTAGGAAATCGCGTCGGCTATCGATTTGGAAATTTCCGACTTCCCGCCGCCGGAGACCGTGCAGGGCTTGTGGCAAAAGAGGCCCTCGGCACCCTTGCCGATGAGGCGCCAGGCCCCTGACCCCGGGTGGCGGTCCATGCGCACCATGTAGCCGGAAGGATGGACATAGACTTCGCCGGGGATGACGCGAATGCTTCGGGCCTCGCCTTCGACGGTCCATCGGGCCCTTTGGTCGTCGAGGGAGATGATCGCGTCTTCCGGAAGGTAGACGATGTCCGAAAAGCGGCGATCGATCCCGTGACCGAGGGCTTTCCATTCGATCTCGTCGTCCATGATTTCGCGGGCGCGGGCGAGGGTGTGGCCCTTGGCTCGCAGGTCGCGATCCGGGACATAGCGTGTGCCGAGGCTGTACGAGGGAAAGACGAGGGCGCCGCCAGCGTGCTCCTCCTCGGCCAGGCCGAGGAGGTTCGCCGAATA
>JAJXVS010000104.1 GCA_021782015.1 bacterium
GCGGACGACGCGGCCCTAGCACTTTTTGAAACCTCGTAAGGGCCAAAGTCCAGACAACTGTGTCGAAAATCGCGGGGGCGTCGCCTCGCCGCTCCCACCGCTCCCACCGCTCCCACCGCTCCCACCACTCCCACCACTCCCACCGCTCCCACCGCTCCGGTCCGGGGGCGAGACGTGGCGGGAAGAACCATCGTAGGATGCCTCATGACGCCAATCGAAATCAGTAGCGGCGAGCCTTTCGACGAGCCGATCGTCCGGCTCTGCCGCGCCGAAAGAGGTCGCCATGGATAGACTCGCCTTCATCGAATTGACCAACAAGCCCCTGGGCACCTTCATCGAGGCGGCGGGCATCGTGGTCGTCGGCATCCTTCTCGCCCAGGGAATCAGGTTCTTCGCGGAGCGCCCATCCCGGAAGGGGACAGGAGATGAGGGGGCCGTTTCACGGGCTCTTGCAAGACGGACGGTCCACGGCCTCCTCCTGCCGTCGATTTACATTGGGTCGCTGTATGTGGGGCTCACGATTCTCGATCTCGCCCCGAAAACGCAACGGATCGTGGACACGGTCGCCCTCGTGGCGGCGAGCTGGTTTTTGGTCCGCTACGCGACGCACAGCCTCCATGTGGTGATCGCTCATTGGCTGGGCAAGCGGGGGCATGAATTCTCGCGTCAGCGTCTCAAGCCTCTCCTCGTGATCGCGGACGTGGCGCTCTGGATTTCGGCCCTCATTTTCCTCCTCGACAATTTCGGCTTCAAGATATCGAGTGTCGTCGCGGGCCTCGGGATCGGGGGCATCACCGTGGCGCTGGCAAGCCAGGCGGTGTTGGGCGATCTTTTCAGCTATTTCGTCATTCTCTTCGACCGCCCCTTCGAGCAAGGCGATTTCATCGTCGCCGGCGACCTCTCCGGCACCATCGAGGCCATCGGCGTGAAGACGACCAAGCTCCGCTCCCTCGGGGGGGAGCTCATCGTGATCGCGAACTCACAACTAACCAACAGTAAAGTTCATAATTATAAACGAATGGAGCGACGGCGGGTGCTTTTCACGGTCTCGGTGGTCTACGATACGCCGAGGGAGGTTCTCGAGGCCATTCCCGGCATCCTCAGGCGGGCGATCGAGGCCCGGGAGGATACGACCTTCGATCGGGCCCATTTTCGGGGCTTCGGCGCCTCGAGTCTCGATTTCGAGATCGTGTATTTCGTCATGAGTTCCGACTATTTGCGATATATGGACATTCAGCAGGCGATCAATCTCGACATCGTCGGGAGTTTCGCGCGCGAGGGCGTCAGCTTCGCCTTTCCGACGCAGAGCATCAGGCTGGAGCGCTAAACGGCGTCGCGGCGGCCGCGCGGCAGAGGGTCGCGACCGCCGCGACCTCAGTGCGGCGGGGGCATCCGCTCCGAAAACGGCAGCTCGAATTTCTCGATGCCTTCGAGTGCGGCCGCGATGAGGGGACCGAGGCCGAGGGCCTCGTAGGCGGCCTTTTCGCGCGCGAGGTTGGCCTTGAGCAAGGGGTGGGTCGGGCTGAAGATGACGCAGCAATCCTCGTAGGGGCGCACCGATATATCGAAGCTGCCGATCGCTCTCGCCATCGCGATGGTATCCTCCTTGTCGATGCCGACAAGGGGGCGGAGGAGGGGGAGGTCGGTGGGGAACTGGGTGAATCGCAGGTTTTGCGGTGTCTGGCTCGCCACCTGGCCGAGGCTTTCGCCGGTGATGATGCAGGTGTCGCCTCTTTTCGTGGCGAAGGCGTGGGCGATCTCCATCATGGCGGCCCGCATCATCAGTGTTGTGAGGTCTTCGCGCGCGCCCTTCTTGAGGGCCATCTGGATGTCGGTGAAGGGCACGGTCCAGAGGGTGATGCCGCCGGTGTAGGCCGAAAGCACGCGCGCGAGATCCTTCACCTTGTCGTGGGCCTCTTTCGAGGTGTAGGGCCAGGCATGGAAGTACATGGCCTCGAGGTTGAGGCCTCGCCTGGCCATGAGATAGCCGGCCACTGGCGAGTCGATGCCTCCCGAAAGGAGGAGGAGGCCCCTTCCCTGGCTGCCGATCGGCAGGCCCCGAAGTCCCCTGGCTGGCCTTCCGTAGACGAAGGCCCGATCGCGGATTTCCACGTTCACGAGAAATTCGGGATTGTGAAGATCGACCTTGGCTTCGGGATGCGCCACGAGAATGGAATGTCCCAATTCCTTCGCTATTTCGAAGGAGTCGAGGGGAAAGCTCTTGTCCGAGCGCCGCGATTCGACCTTGAAGCGCCTGGCTCCACCGGCCATGGCCGCGGCCGCGACCTTGAGGGCGGCCCCTTCGATATCGGCGAAGTTCTTGGCCGTCCTGATGCAGCGAGCCCAGCCGTTGACGCCGGGGGTGCGCGAGAGGATTTCCTCGGCAGTGGCGGCGCCTTCTTCCTCGACAAGCACGAAGAAGCGGCCCGGCTGATACTCGATCTTGTGCGGAATGCCGGAAAGCCGCTTGCCGATATCGGCCTTGAGCCGGTTCTCGAATTCCCTGCGGTTACCGAGCTTGAGGAGTATTTCGCCCACCTTCACGAGGTAGAGGGCCGTGAGTTCCATGATCGCTCCTTAGGTCTTGAGCGCAGTGTAGAGTCTATGGGCGGCCTTGAGGAAGGTGTCGATCTCGTCCTCCCTCGTCAGTTCGCCGCTCGAGATGCGGATCGAGGAGAAGGCAAGCTCGTCGGGCAATCCCATGGCCTCGAGGATCCGTCGCCCCTTGGCGCGGGCGTTGTGCGAACAGGCCGAGCCCGTCGACACCGCGATGCCTTCGGGGGCCTCCGGGCAACCGGCCCCCAGGGCTCGCGCGAAAACCTCGCCGGAAAGGCCGGGGAAGGCGGCGGAAAGGATGAAGGGTGAATAGCGCGGGTCGCCCGCCCTTCGCCCGAGGGGGAGGGGCAGGGCGCCCATCCCGACGAGGCCGTCGATCAGTCTCGCTTCGAGGGCCCGGGCCCTGGTCAGGCGCGAATCGAAATCGTCCAGGGCTCTGTCGATGCAGTCGCGGAAGGCCCAGGCTCCCTGGAGGTTTTCCGTGCCGGGCCTGATCCCTCCCTCCTGGCCGCCGCCTAGAACCAGGGGTTCCAGGCTTCGACCCAGCCAGAGCGCCCCGACGCCCCGCGGGCCGCGCAACTTGTGGGCGGCGAAGGCCGCCGAGTCGAGGCCGAGGGCGGCGGGGCTGAAGGGAATTTTGCCCAGAGCCTGGACGGCGTCGGCGTGGATGCGCGGCCGCCGCTTTCCTAGGCCCGCGGCCCGGGACTGGACGGCCTTGACGATTTCGGCGAGGGGCTGGATGGCACCCGTCTCGTTGTTGACCGCCATCACGAAGACCGCCTCGGTTTCCGGGCGCAGGGCCTTTTCGATGGCGGCCGGGTCGAGAAGGCCATCGGAGCCGGGCGACACGAGGGTCGACTCGACGCCCAGCCGCTTGAGCGCGGGGAGTTCCTCGTGGATCGCGGCGTGTTCGATGGCGCTCACGAGGATGTGGGGCCTGGTGCCGTCCTTGGACGCCTTCCTCGCGAGGGCGAGGAGGGGTATGGCGTCAGCCTCGGAACCCGAGCCCGTAAATACGAGGTAATTGGTAGATTTTCCCGGCCCGAGACGGGCGAGGATTCCCTTCCTCGCCTCTTCGAGTCTGGCGCGAGAGGCCCTTCCCTCAGCATGGGGACTCGAGGGATTGCCCGGGTGGCTCACGGCGACATCGACGGCGCGGACCAGGATGTCGCGGTCGGGGATGGAGGTGCTCGCCCAGTCGAGATAGATCATTGGAACTTTTTCACGCGGTCAGGTGGCGTTTCTACCGTCGGGGATGCCCGAAGGCTCCTTGCCGCTCGCGGCGAATTCCCTGGAAAGATACAGGGCGCAATAACAATGGCCGTATTTCTCGATGTCGGAGCGAGCCCATGCGCATGGGCAAATCGCCCTCGCATCGGCTTCCCTGGTCCCCTCCGAATCGCGACAGGGACAAAGGAAGTAGCCGTAACGGTTCCAGTTGGCCATCAGTCCCGTCACGAGGCTTTCGTAAAATTCCCTGTCCGGATTGAGGGTCCAACCCTGCTTTGCCGCCACCATTTCGGTGAACTGGCGGGTTTGCCCTGGGTCCTTTTCCGCCATGGGCCTAGGCGTCCACGCCCAGGCTGAGCTTCCAGTCGGGCTCGATGAATCCCACGAGATGGGTGGTGTCGTCGATGACGGCGAAGGGAAAGGCCACATCCTGATTGAAGCTTTCTTTCAGCACCTTCTTGATGGCCGTCTTGCGTTCCAGCGGAATGAGGTCGACATGGATGTAGCGATAGGAAAAGCCTTGCCGGCCGAGAAAGGCCATCGCCTTTTTGCAGAACCCGCAGGTCGAGAGGGTGTACAGGGAAATGGCGTGGTCCTTGCGAGTCCCTTCCACCAGGGTATAGTCGAGGTCGTCGAGCATGGGGCCTCCTTTGCCGGAGAGTCGTTTTCCCCTCCAAAGTGGCCGCGACCGGGTTAGGGTGCGCGGCGACGGAGGGGCGGGAATTATCCTGAATACTATAGCGAAATCGGGGGGGCGAGGAAAGTTGGCAAGGGCGGCTCTGGAAGAAAAGGCGTTTTCAGGCTACAGTGCCTCATGCGCGACCCTTCTCTCATCCGCAATTTCTGCATCATCGCCCACATCGATCACGGCAAGTCCACCCTCGCCGACCGCTTCATCGAAAAGGCCCGCGTCATCGATCAACGGAAGATGCAGGACCAGATGCTCGACAACATGGACATCGAGAGGGAGCGGGGCATCACCATCAAGAGCCAGGCTGTCGCCCTCGAGTACCTCGCCAAGGACGGGAAGACCTACACCCTCAACCTCGTCGACACCCCCGGCCACGTCGATTTCGCCTATGAGGTCTCGCGGGCCATTTCCTCCTGCGAAGGCGCCCTCCTCCTCATCGACGCGACCCAGGGTGTCGAGGCCCAGACCCTCGCCAACATGTACATGGCCCTCGAGCACGACCTCGAGATCATCCCCGTCATCAACAAAATCGACATGCCCGCCGCCGACCCGGAGGAGATCAAGCGTCAGATCGACCACGATCTCGGCCTCGACTCCGACGACGCCATGCTCGTATCGGGCCGCTACGGCACGGGAGTCGACGAGCTCTTCGAGAAGATCGTCGAGAAGATCCCCGCGCCCAAGGGCCGCGAAGACGACGTCCTCCAGGCCCTCATCTTCGACTCGCACTACGATCCCTACCGCGGCGTCATCGTCCATCTCCGCGTCATGGGCGGCTCCATCGTCCCCGGGCAGAAGATCCGTTTCATGCACAACGGCTCCGAGCACATCGTTGAAGAGACGGGAAAATTCCGCATAGTACTGTCCAAAACCGAGAGTCTCTCCGCGGGGGAGGTCGGCTACATCATCGCCGGCATAAAGACCGTTTCCGACGTCCGCGTCGGCGACACCCTCACCGACGCGACGAGGCCCTCCGAGACAGCCCTTCCCGGCTTCCGCGAGGTCAAGCCCGTCGTCTATTCCTCGATCTATCCGATGGACGCCAACGATTACAACGAATTGAAGGATTCCCTCGAGAAGCTCAAGCTCAACGACGCCTCCCTCATCTACGAAAAGGACAATTCCGTGGCCCTGGGCTTCGGCTTCCGCTGCGGCTTCCTCGGTCTCCTCCACCTCGAGGTGGTGCAGGAGCGCCTCGAGCGCGAGTTCGACCAGTCGATAATCCTGACGGCGCCGAGCGTCCGCTATCGGATCAAGCTCCAGAACGGCGAAGCCATTTCGGTCGACAACCCCTCGGTCTACCCCGATCCCGGCCGCATCGATTCGGCCGAAGAGCCCTATATCAAGGCCCAGATCATCACGCCCGTGGCCTACATCGGCAACCTCATCACCCTCTGCCTGGGCAAGCGGGGCGCCCAGACCTCCTTCACCCATCTGGACGAAAAGCGGGTGGAACTCGTCTTCGAGATGCCCCTTGCGGAGGTCCTCTTCGATTTCTACGACAAGCTCAAATCGACGAGCCGGGGCTACGCGAGCTTCGATTACGAGATCATCGACTATCGGCCGACCAAGTTGGCCAAGCTCGATGTCCTCATAAATAATAAGGCTGTCGACGCGTTTTCCCAGCTGGTATACGAACCCACCGCCTACGATCGCGCCAAGAAGATCTGCGAGCGCCTATCAGGGGCCATCCCGCGCCAGCAGTTCAAGGTGCCCATCCAGGCCGCCATCGGCTCCAAGATCATCGCCCGCGAAACCATCAACCCGCTCCGGAAGGACGTCCTCGCCAAGTGCTACGGCGGCGACATCTCGCGCAAGCGCAAGCTCCTCGAAAAGCAGAAAGAGGGCAAGAAGCGCATGAAGACGGTGGGCGATGTCGAACTCCCCCAGGAAGCCTTCCTCGCCGTCTTGCGCGAGAATGAGGATGATACAGGCGAGCGCAAGTGATTGTGGGCGCGGATGCGCAGCATCCGCAACGCGATCGCCCCGCGATCGCGAGGGGGGCTTCCCCGGGATCAGGGCGAGGCGGAAATCAGCTCGCCGAGTTCGGCGATCCAATACTCCGTTTCGACGAGGACGCGGTTGAGGAGGTCCTGGGGGAGTGACGCGACGCGATCGGCGTCGGGCATGGGCCACAGGACATAGTCGAGTTCGGCGAGGGCCTCGGGCAGCTTCTTCCCGCCCTGAACTTCGCCCCGCCTGAGCAGGCCCTCGAGTTCGAGCAATCGACCGAGTTCTCTCTTTAGGAAATCAGTGGCAATTAGTATGGCCTCGCCGTCTTCGGAAACGACAGGCGCCTTCGGGGCCCCTTCCCTTTCGGGAAGTTCCGCGAGGAGGCGCTCCGCCTGGTCGAGGGTCGGGACGAGGGCGCGCAGCGGCTGGCCGAAGCCCCCCCTGAGGTCGAAGACAGGCCTCCCCGAAAGGGCGAGCTCCTCCGCGGCCAGTGCCGCATAACGCGTCAGGATGGGGTCGGTGAGGCCGCGCCCCTTCGTTGTCGGCCTGACGCCCTCGCGAAAAGTCGCCGTCAGGCCCGGCGAGCCGACCGGCGAAAGGCGCGTCGAGGAATGAAGGTCGGCGGCGAGGGTGGGGCTGCCCCGTGCGTGGGTCTTGCCCGTCTCGAAGGCAAAATCGAGGCCCGCGACGAAGAGGGGGGCGGCGCCCAGGCGGGCGGCGACATGGATGGCTTCCACCCCCACCGATCCGAGGGGCGGCAGGTCGAGGAGGGGCAGGCCCAAGGCTCGAAGTCGCCCCATGAAGGCACCTTCGGCGATTCGCACACAACTGAGCGAATTGACGGCTCCACGAAGACCGAAGCTCGAAGGGTGGCTCGAGAGGTCGCCGAGGAGGGTGAAGGCGGCGCCCTCGAGGGGCAGGAAGTCCCTGAGATTCCAGATTTGCGCCTCGAGGCAGATCACGAGGTCGGGCACGATGCCGGACATGGCCAGGGGCCCCGCCGCGGTGTCGGCCGCGACGACCAGAACTTTGTTCCGATGGCGGCGGATCAATGGAATGGCGCCTTCGAGGGATGGCCCTGCCCCGCAGATCACCGCCGGCCCCGAGAGGGCCGCGGGCCCCAAGAGGGCCGCGGGCGATCGCGGCGAAATATCCCCGAGGCGGGCCAGGTTGCGGAAGATATTCCTTACCCAGAGCCGCCCCATCGCCGCGAGGGAGGCGCGATTGCGCCAATAGGCCGAGAAGCTCTCGTCGAGGGCCGAGGCCGCCGCCCGATACGCCTCCGGATCGAGGTCGGCGCCGCCGGAGAGCCTCACCGGGAGGCAGCGGCGGAACCGGCCCATCGTCATAGTTGCATCGATCCAGGAGCGAAGGTCTTTTCCGCCCGCGAAACGGAGGCGCGGATCGGCGCGAAGGCTCGGCGGCATCTTTTCCATGGCGATGGCGACGAGACCGGGATCGGTTTCGGCGCAGAGGATGGCCGCGTCGGAAGGAAGGCCCGCCAGGAGTTCGGCCACCCCGTACCAGAGCGCCGGGGAGGCGACGAGGAAGAGTCGGCCCGGGCCAGCGGCCCGGCCCTCTTCGAGGGCGGCACGGGCCATGCGGACGGCGAAACGCGAAGGGCCGCGCTCCGGATAAAGGAGGCGGCCCTTCGCGAGGATGTTTTCTTCTCCGGAGCTCCGGACGATGGCCGGGGCCTCGGACCCGCGGCCTTCGCGATCCCCCTTCCCGCTATTTGGCGGGTTTGGGACTGAAGTACTTGAAGTAGACATCCATGAAGCGGTCCTTGAGCTTGGGACTCGCGAGGAACATGCTGCGGAGATCGTTGTCGAGCGAACGTTGGACGAAATAGGGGTAGTAGGCCGAAACGGTGCCCGCGTCGGCGGCCACGCCCGCTTCCTTGACCTTGATGACCATCACGTTGTCGCCCAGGACGAAGGGATCGGAGACGGCGCCGGGCGCGAGGCCAAAGGCTGCCTGGAAGAACTTGTCGCTCGTCGGCGCCGTCGAGAGTTCGGGAGCCCCCGACGTCGGCACGGGCGTGAAGAGGGGCGCGTTCTGGCCGTAGATGTTGATCGAGGCGTTGCCGTAGTCGAGGGCGAAGGGACCGGCGGATTTCGTCGTAATTCCTTCTTTTTTCGCGTTGCGGTCGAAGTCGGCCGCGGGCAGGGCCGCGAAGGCCTTCGCCTGCGCGAGGGTCCAGTCTTCGATCTTGCCTCGTTCCGATTGCATCATGTAGCTTCGGGCGTCGGCGAGCACGGCTGGATCGGTGAAAGAGGGCGCCTGGATGTCGTCTTCGAGCCTGAAGATCGCCCAGGATCCGGCAGAGGTCTTGAGGGGGGCAGAGATCGCGCCCTTCTTGAGGGCCGCGACCTTGTCCGCGTCGGCTTTGGCAAATAGATCGCCCTGGAGTTCATGGAAGAAGCGGAGGCCGAGGTCGCCTCCCTGGCTCGCCCAGGAATCGGTGGAGGATTTCTTGGCGGCATCGGCGAAGGCGAGGCCCGCGCCGATCTTCTTCGCGAGGTCGGCGACATCGGCCTCCTTCGCCATGGTGATCCTCGAGAGCTTGAGGCGGCGGAAGAGGCCCTGGTTGGCCTGGGCCCAGGAGACCAGCTCGGAATCGGGGTAGGCGGAGAGGGCGAAGAGGGCGTACTCGATGGTCCGCGTCTCCTTGGCCATATCGGTGATGAAGGCGTCTTCCTTGGAAGATGGCTTTATCGAATAGACAGCATTGGTAAAACTCTGCGTCAGGTACTGGTCGCGGAGCTGGTTCCTGATGTCGAGGCGCTGGGAACTCGGGGTATCCCGGTAGAGCTTGGGCGAGAAGGCCCCGTTTTCCTGGAATTGGGGCATCTGGGCCATCTGCGTGTCGATTATCTCGTCGGGAACGATGACGCCAGCGCGCGTTACCTCGTCGAGAATGCCTTCGTGGATCACCGAGCTCTCGAAGGCCGCGCGGTAGATCTGGTAATTCCTGAGCTGGTTGGACAGTTCGTTGTTGTCGGTGGCCGGATTGGCCTGGCTCAAGGCCTGGACCTGCTGCACCATGTAGGAATTCTGCGTATAGCCTATCGGCCTGCCCGCGTAGGTTCCGAAGACAAGGGCTCCCGCGCCCCCGACGCTCGCGCTGGTCGGGAAGAAGACGAATGCGACGATGACGAGAACGAGGAAGGCGATTGTACCCACATAAATGAAGGGGTTTTTCATCCCCCTGCGCGGGGTGGAGGGTCCGGCCTTCTTGGCCGGCGCCTGAGCCGGCTTGGCGGCTCCTGAATTCTTTGACTGGAATGCCATGATTTCCTTCCGTCGAGGAGAGGGCTTGCGACCAGGAAGTCGCGGTCTATTTCGGGCAGAAACGACCGAGACGGTACCACGGTCCCCGAAGAGCTGTCAACGACGGCTCGCTTGCCAGCCCGAGACTCCCCGCGGCGCCGGACAGTCGGGCGTCGCGCAGTCGGGCGTCGGGCAGCCGGCGTCGCGATAGTGTGAGGCGGCTGGCCTCCGACAGCCTCCTAGCGGGCCGGACCCTTTTTCGAGAGCTTTTCTGCGTACATGCCCGCGTCGGCCTTTCCGAGAAGCTCCTCGATGCCCGTGCCGTCGTCGGGGAAGACGGCGACGCCCATGGAGAGCTTCACGCTGCAGACCGCGTCGTCTACCTTTATGGGCCGTACCGTCTCTTCCGAGAGCTTCTGGCGGGCGAGGGCGATGACCGAGGGGCTGCGGACATTGGTGAGGACGACGATGAACTCGTCCCCGCCCACCCTCGCGACGGTATCGGAAGAGCGGAGCGAAGCCTGGAGGCGATTCGCGATCTCCACGAGGACGGCGTCTCCGGCGAGATGGCCGTAGCGGTCGTTGATGGGCTTGAAATCGTCGAGGTCGATGAAGATCAGCCCCACCTTCGTACCGTTGCGCGCGGCGATGTCGAAGGATTGCTGGAGGAGTTCGAAGAGGAGGCGACGGTTCGGCAGTCCGGTGAGGCTGTCATGGTTGGCCAGGTGGCTCGAATAGGTAGCGCTCCGCTCAAGTTCGGCCTTCTCCCCCACGATGGCGCGGTGCATCTCGGCGAGCCGGTCGTGGATCAGGCTGTTCTCGATGGCGATGGCGACATAGGGACCGAGGGCCTCCATGAGCGAGCGATGCAGCTGGGTGTAGGCGTTCCTTGCGATCGCCTGAACCGTCATAATTCCTATTACCCGGTCCTCGATCGTCAGAGGTATGAAGATGAGCGAACCGGTCTGCATGCCCAGGGGTGGACCCTCGATGTAGGTGGCCATCTCCGAATCGCTGTCGTTGATGAAGACCGTTTGGCGTTTGGAGATGCACCAGGCCGCGATGTTGCGCCGGGGATCCAGCTTGCTCAGGGGGCGGTGGATGCGTTTGGAATTCTCGAAAAAGGCCTTCCAGTCGAGCATGTTCTCTTCCGCGGAATAGACGGCGATGCCGAAAATGGAAATGTCCATGTGCCGTCCGAGGCTTTCGTGAAGGGTGGAGATCACGGTATCCAGGTCGAGACTCGAGGTCACTCTCTGCCCAATATCGGATATCGAGCGGAGCTGCCGGTTGAGTTCCTCCAATTCGAGGGTCTTTTCCTTGAGTTCGATGTTCCGGAGCCGGTAGATTTCCGCTTCCTGCTTGCTTCGCTCCACCTCGTATTGCACCGTGATGCCGGTGATCTTGCGCGAGGTGTCCTCGCCCAGTGCCTCCCTTTCGAAGCGGGCGTGGCGTTTGTAATAATCGAGGGCGATTTGGTAGTCGCCGAGGGCCGCGTGGACCTCAGAGAGCCTCTCATAGGACTGGTTGAGCACCTTTTTCGCGCCGAGCATCTCCGCGCCGGCGAGGGCGTTCCGGTAGCGTTCCAGGGCGCTTTCGAGGTCGCCGCGGAGGGCGTCGAGGGCGCCGAGCTCGAGGAGGGTGGCTACCCGTTTCTTCTCGTTGCCGAGCTTTTCGGCTATGGCGAGGGCCGCGAGGAAGTGGGGCTCAGCCTCTTCCGGAGAATTGGAATCGCGGATGACCTGGCCGAAAATGAGTTCGGCCTCGGCTTCGAGGGTTCGGTTGCCCGAGGCCCGGGTCACGTCGAGGGCCTTTTCCGCGAAATCCCAGGCGAGAACCCAGTTTTCCATGCGGTGGAAACCCTTGCCGAGGTTGATGAGGACATTCGCGATCAATTCCCGATCGTCGCCCACCATCACCGTTTCGTAGGCTCGGAGGAAATAGTCGAGTCCTTCCTTCACATCCCCGCGCTCGAGGCAGATTTCCCCGATGTTGTTGAGGGTGACCGCCTCGCGGAGCGCGTTCCCGTGCCGCCGGGCCTCGTCGAGGCTCTTGGCGTAGAAATCCATCGCGACATCGAAGCGGCCCAGGTCCTGGTGGGCCACACCCGTGGCGTTGTAGGTTTTCATGAGCCCAAGGGGATCGGCGCATTCCTCGAAGGCGGCGCGGGCCCGCTCGAAATGTCGAAGCGCCTCCCCCATCCGGGAGAGATAAAGCTCGCACCAGCCGATGTTGAGTTCGGCCTCAGCCTGGCCCTTGACGTAGTCGCAAGCCTGTGAGCGCCCGAGGCATTCCCGGGCGACGATCAGGCCCGCCTGGGGATCGGCGAGCATGATATCCCAGGCTTCGCGATTCCTCGCGTCGATGTCCTCGCGCGAGTCTTCCTGGCCTTCGCCTGACATGTTCAACCGTTCTTCCCGCCATGGTCGCCCGCGATCATGGGATGCCCTGCCGCCCTCACGTTTTCAGGCCTGGATTTCGGGAATGGCTTCGTTCCTGCCATATTCGGGATCGACCCGGTTGAGATATTCAAGGGCTTCCTGGGCGATGCTCTGCGCGTGTTCGTACCAGATCGTGTACAGTTCTTCTTGCAACGCCCCAGGGTAGGGCGCTCCCTCGACGTCGGACATCAGCATGCGCAGGAGCTTAAGGCCTCGCTCTTCCATGGTCCGGGACTCCTCGATTCGGATCTTCTGAAATATGCAGGCGCCCGACGGCGACCCAGCGTTCTACAGGGGCGTCGCGAAGGTGCGTGTGTCGGGCCGCAATTCAAGCGTCGATTGTATATCCTTTTCGCCGGAAATCAATACGGATGACAGCCCCTCCATCGAAGCGGCGAGGCGAGCGGCGGCCGCCTGGAGATCGGAGCTGGTACAGGCGAGCATCCCGTCGCGTTTGGCCTGCCTGAGCTCGTCGGTGATGCCGAATAACTCGCGCCGGAAGTCCACCGCGGAGCGCTCCTCGGGGAGGAGGGGCTTGAGGTCCCTGCCCGAGGCGCCGATGACCGACTCCATGGCCGACTCCATCCCCTCGCCGCCTGCCGCGGCCAGAAGTGCCTCCCTGAAATAACCGATGCTCCGGGCCGGGCTCGGGTCGCGGTAGGTGGAAAAGCATGCCACGCCTTCGAGGCTTTCGAGCCAAGCCGAGGCGCCGTAGGCACCCCGGCGGACGCGGAGCTCGTCCCAGAAGGCGCCGCGGGTCAGATGGTGCATGAGGATGCTCGTGGGCGCGAATTCGGCTTCGCCGAAGCGCGACGAGGGGCAGGCCGCGGCCGCGTAGCCTACCTGTGCCGAAATGGACCAGGCCTCATGGCGGCTTGGGGCGTCGAAGGAGGGTGAGGCAGGCCAGGCTGGCTTGGCCGAGGC
>JAJXVS010000377.1 GCA_021782015.1 bacterium
GGAAGGAAGGCGGAAGGCCCCTCACCGAGCGCTTCGAGGCCTGGATCGATACCCTTGTGGCCTTTCTGGAGCGCTCTCCGCGCCTGCCCCTCTTCATCATCGCCGAAATGGCGCGCAATCCCGAACTGATCAAGGAGCTCATCGCCGAGTTCAGTCCGCCTGCGCACATCCTGTCGCTCGCCGACACAAAGCGCCTCGAGGGGAGGGGGCCGGGCCTGCCGGTCCTCGTCGAGCTGGTCGAGGCGATCTACTCCCTCATCCTTTTTCCCGCGGTGGCGGCGCCTATGATCAGGCATTTCCTGGGTGTCGACGAGGCCCTGGAACGCGGCTTGCGGGCGAGCCAGGCCCGGCTGGCGAAGGACCTGGTCCGGCGGAGACTGGGCGGAGACTCGACCGAAACTGGATTGAGAGAAGCGATGGAAAGAGGCGATGGTCCGAGATGAAACGGGGAACTGAGGATTCGGTCGTCCCTTCCAAAGGAGCGTATTTTGCATAGATTGATGGAAGTCGTGCTGAAGCACAGCAGGCTCGCGGTAGTGTTTTTCATAATTGTGAGCGTTTTCATGGCGATCGGCGCCCTTCGTCTCCATATCGATTATTCGACCAACTCATTCCTTCCCGAGCAGGACCCGGTCATGAAGGCGACCCGGGAGGTCCAGGCGACCTACGGCACGGGAATGAACGAGATCGTCGTCTTTTACGCCCCCGATGTCTTCGCGCCGGACAAGTTGAACGACATCAGGGCCCTGACGGAGGAAATCAAGGCGCTGCCGGGAGTCAAGAAGGTCGTCTCCCTGACCAACGCCCCCCGGATGCGGGAGGACAATGGCTTTCTCGTGACCGAGGACCTTGTGCCCCATGACAACCCTGCTCCCGCCGAGATAGCCGCCGTCAAGCAGTACCTGGCGAGCAACTACGCGATGAAAGACGGCCTCCTCGCGTCGAAGGACGGAACCTCGACCAATCTCGTCGTTCAACTCGACGACAGCTACAACGTCGACAAGCTGAGCGTCGAAATAGACGCGGCGGTGGCCCGGCATTGGAAAGGGCATTACGAATCCACCGGGGAGCCCGTGCTTTCGCAGGCGATACTAACTATGATGATGGGCGTCCCGCTCATGGCGGTCGTCGCCCTCCTTGTCATCCTGGCCTTTCTTTTCGCCAATTTCCGCACTCCCCTCGGCGTCTTCGTTCCCTTGATCCAGCTCCTCGTGGGCCTCCTCTGGGGCATGGGCGTCCTCGGTTGGTTCAAGATCAGTTTCCTGGCGCTGATGGCGGTCGCCCCCATCGCGATCCTGGCGGTGGGCTCTTCCTTCTCCCTCCACCTGCTGGGGCGCTACTTCCTGGAACTTTCGCACGGCCACGAAAAGGGCCACGCGATCCGCACCATGCTCGGGAAGACGGGGCTCGGGGTTTTCGTGTCGGGCCTGGCCATCTCTGCCTCGATGCTCACCTTCCTCCTTTCGGAATTGGACATGATCAAGGGAATGGGCCTCCTCACGGCGGTGGGCGTCATCTCGTGCATGTTCGCCTCGCTCGTCCTGCTTCCCGCGGTGCTCAACCTCCTCCCCCCGCCCAAGGTCCGCATGAAGACAGGGCAGGGCAGCGGGCTGAGCGTCCCGCTGCGGCACCTCGGCGCATTCATCGGAAGGCATCCCAAGCCCATCCTCGCGACGGGCCTCGTCCTCGTGGCCATCTCGCTCGTCGGGATCTTCAGGATCGTGCCGGACTCCTCGATCATCGCCTATTTTCCCAAGAACTCGCAGGCGGTGCGGGGCATGCTCGCCGTCGAAAAGGCCTTCGGCGGTTCCACTTCGGTGAGCATGGTCGTGAACGGCGATCTCCAGGATCCCGACCTCCTCCGACGCCTCCTCACCTTCCAGGAGGAGGCGCGCTCCATTCCGGGCGTCGGGCCGATACAGTCGCTGGCCAGCACGGTGCGAGCCCTTCACGAAACCCTCTCGGGGCAGGCGGGGATGCCGGCCACGAGGGAGTTGGTGGCCCAGGAGCTTCTCGTCTACCAGTCCTCGGGCTCGGTCGACGACATCACCTCGGAGGCCAATCTCGATTACACTCAGGGGCTGGTAAGCATAATTGTTCCCAGAATTTCGACCTCCGGAACGAAGCTCATCATCTCGCGCCTCGGCGAGCTCGCGAAAAAGACCCTGGGGGACAAGGCCACTTTCGAGTTCACCGGCAACGTCTTCGTCGAATCGATCCTCGAGGCGATTGTCCTCCGCGACTTCACCATCAGCCTGAGTCTGGCGATTCTCCTCGTCCTCCTGATCGACAGCTTGATTCGCAGTGTCAGGGCGGCCTTCGTGACCATCATCGTCCTCGTGTTCACGATCGTCTTGCAGTACGGCGTGCAGGGCCTGTTCGGCCTGCCCTTCAACATGGCCTCGGCCCTGATGGGGGCCCTGGCCATAGGCGTCGGCGACTACGCCATCCACCTGACCGTGCGCTATATGGAGGACAGGCGTAAAGGGCTGAGCCCCGAGCTGGCGGTCGAGGAGGCCGTGGCCACCTCGGGCCGCTCCATCGTCTACACCTCGCTGACGCTGGGAGGGGGCTTCGCCGCCCTCGTCTTCTCGAGCTTCGTGCCCGTGGGGACCCTGGGCAAACTCATGGTATTTACCGTTTTCGCCGTCGGCATCGCGTCCTTGACCATCTTGCCGGCAGCCTGTCTGGTATTTCTGCGCAATCCGATCAAGAGCAGAATGGAGGTTTCACATGAATAGGTACATTGAGGTTTCGGAAAATGCGGGGGCGGGCGCGCGCGAGGTTGC
>JAJXVS010000105.1 GCA_021782015.1 bacterium
AACAATCGCTACCTCGACATTTCGGTTTCGGCGCCGGCCTGGCTATCGGTGCTGGAACCCAAAATTCGGGACTTTACCGCGGCTCGAGTGACCCACGGAAAGATCGAAATCGGACTCAGGGCGAGAAGCCTCGACGTTCCGGTCAGGGCTTCGGTCGATACCGAGGCCGCTCGCGCCGTGTCCGAGGCCTTGCGTGATCTTGCGCGAGCGACCGGCATCATCGAGGGGCCCCGACTGTCAGATATTATCGCAATAGAAGGCATTCTTGGATTCGAACGGGAGCTGGATCCCGAAAGGGCCTGGCAAGAGGTTTTTCCTGTGCTCGAATCGGTCTTTTCCGCCTTCGATTCCTCGCGTGTGATCGAGGGTACAGCGCTGGAACGAGATATCGTCAACAGTCTTCTCCGGATCGAAAAGGGCCGCGAGTCCATAGCGGCCCTCGCGCCTTCGCTTGAGGAAGGAATCAAGAAACAGGTCCGTGAACGCTTCGAAGAACTTGTCGGATCGGCGATCGATGAATCGCGGGTTCTCACCGAGGTTGCCAGTCTCCTCATGAAGTACACGATCAACGAAGAAATCGTTCGTCTCGGCGCCCATCTGGTCTCGTTCCGCCGCATCCTCGCGGATCAGGCGACTCCAGCCAAGAAACTGGACTTCCTCTGCCAGGAGATGAACAGAGAAGTCAACACAATCGGATCAAAGAGCAACATGCTGGCCGTTTCCGAAGCCGTCGTGGAGCTTAAGGATGCCCTCGAGAATATCAGGGAACAACTACGAAACATCGAATAGGGAGCCAAGAAGCATGTCGGGCATCATCGCCATTTCGGGGAAATCGGGCTGCGGCAATAGTACCGTTAGCGCACTCGTGGCCAAAATCCTTGGCTTCGGTCTGGTCAATTTCACCTTCAAGAATCTCGCCCAGGAACGCGGCCTCTCCTTCGAGGAGATTGTCAAACGCTCCACCTCGGACGACTCTTTCGATCTCGAGGTCGATCGCCGACAGGTTGAAATGGCCCTCTCGGGCGATCGAGTCGTCGGCTCCCGGCTCGCGATATGGCTGCTCGCCAAGGATGCCGACCTGAGGGTCTACCTTTGGGCCAGCCCCGAGGTGAGAGCCAAGCGAATTCGTGCGCGCGAAGGGGCGGCTTCGCATGCGGAACCGGCTTTCACCCAAAAACGCGACGAATCCGATCACGCCCGATACCTTCGCCTCTATGGCTACGACAACGATGACTTCGAAGATGCCGATCTTGTTATCAATACAGAGAGGTTCAAGCCCGAATCCATCGCCTCGCTCATCGTAGAAGCATGGCGATTGCGCCATAATCACCAGAGCCGATCGGCTGGAGGAGTCTGAATTGGGAGACAAGATGACCATCGTAGTAACCGGCGCATCTTCCGGCATCGGCAATGCCGTGGCGACGCATCTCGCCAAGCGCGGAATGCGGGTGATCGGGACATGCAGAAATCCGGCTGGGCGCACGGGGAGGGCGGACGAGTTTTTCGAAATGGTTCCCCTCGATATCACCAGGGATGATTCGGTGCAGAGTGCTTTTTCAACGATTTTCGCTGGCGCGAAAAGCGTCGAGGCGCTGGTCTGCTGCGCCGGAATGGGCATCGCCGGATCCATCGAAGAGACGTCCATCGCGGAGGCCCAGCTCCAAATGAATACCAACTATTGTGGAACGCTCCGAACAATCAAGGCTGTCTTGCCACGATTCCGCGAGGCGGGCAGGGGCCGAATCATCGTGCTTTCGTCCCTTGCCGGAGTCGCCAGCATACCCTACCAGTCCTTTTATTCTTCGTCCAAATTCGCCCTCGAAGCGCTCGTGGAGGCTCTCAGGCTTGAAATCGCGCCCTTTGGACTGGACGCATGCCTCATCGAACCGGGCGATTTCCGCACCGGTTTCACCGACGCCCGCATCAAGGTGGCTGCCTACTTGGCCCAAGCCGGCAGCAGCCCGTATCGCAAGGGCTTCGAAGCTGCAATTGGGCAGATGGAGCACGACGAAAGGGCAGGAGCCGATCCCATCATCATCGCAAAGCTGGTGGAGAGGTTGCTCCAAAAAAAGAAACTTTCGGTGCGCTATGGAATCGGTTCAATCTTTCAACGGATCGGGGTGAAGATCAAGAGCTTTATGCCCTCGCGCCTTTTCGAAGCGGGACTCAAGTCGACCTATCACCTTTGAGAGATAAAGCGAGCTATCGGAGTTCTGGCGGCCGGCACGGGCTGCCAGAACTCTCTTGATCAGCTCCGCTCTGCCGCTACCAACCAGAGAAGCCAGGGCCTTGTCTCCGCCGCATGAAAATCGCGAGCGAGCAAGAATTCGAAGAAGGAATCGCGGTACCGCCCCGTCATCGCGTAGGCCTGTCCCAGGTAGAAATGCGCACGGGAGGCCACGGCAGGGCTGCGGTTCAGGGAAAGATAGCGTTGAAGTTGATCGATGGCCGATTTCCAATCGGAAACCTTAAGGGGCCCTCTCAGAATCAACGACAAGGCATATTCCTCGCCGCCGCGGGCCTGAGTCCGATCTTCCTTCAGCAGGGTGAAGGCCGGAATCGTCGGATTCTTCTTTGGGAAGGGGCCGAGAATGGCGGCAATAGCCTTTTCGGTTTGCGGAGCTATCGCTGCAGAACGCACTCCGAGCCCTGGGTCTCCCGGCTTGGCGAATAGCCACGAAGGCAAAGGATAGGAACGGGACAAGGCGCTTGTTTCCGGCAAAGGCAAGGATTCAGCCGAGGCCGCAATGCCGACCGGCCCGATACTCGCCGAATCCGACCCCGTACCGAAGTTGACCGACCCATCCTTGAGATCTGATTCCTTCACCAAAGCGTAATAATACGATAGACCCGGAACGGGATAATCAATGAAGGAAAGGGTTGTCTCTGGAATCGTCGCGATAAGATTCGCCGACAAGAGACTGGCCGGCTCGGAGAATGGCGAGAGGGAACGGTAGACGAGGACGTTTCCTGTGCCCGGAGAAATGGAGAAACCGAGGGTCAAGCTGCCTTTTCCCACCGCGACTATGAAGTTATGGATGCCTTTGGACGGTGGAGGGATGATGGGATTGGACGCGGCAGCCACCGAGACCGAGATGGCAACCGCAGTCACGGTCTTGCCGGGCATGAAAGCTATGGTGGGCTTCCCCGACGCGTCGAGGGGAAGGAGGGCATAAAACCAAGGCGTGGAATCGGGGGGCGAATAACTCAGTTTTCGAAGCGCCGGGGCGACCTTCTGCAGGGCCTGTGCTCTCGCAAAACTAGCTTCCGAAAAGGCACCCGCGGACCTATAGAGTTGCCATCCCCCTGCCGGATCGACCGAAGCCTCCCAGGTCAGAACAATTTCCGATCCATTGATCGCGGCCCTAAAACGCGAGGGAAGGGGAGACAGCACTTTCTGATCCTGGGCGGCGACAGGGAGAAGCGCGATCAGTGCCAAAGCCGCGAATGTCTTGCGCATATGATACTATTATCGGCAGAAGACAAAGCTTCAAGGTTCTTTGAATTGACGGAAGCCCTTCATTCCGCTAGCATCGCAGCGATGTTCGTCTCCATCATGGCAGATATGGGCAGTGAGGATTCGCGCGCGGCCCTCTACAATTTGCTTCCTCAGTATGGTTTTGAGCGGGTCCAGAAGGCGTGCTTTGAGTCCGCCTCGATCCGGGATCGAGATCTTGCGGCGCTCAAGCGGGAAATCGATCGCATCACAGACAGTTATGATCGTCTGCGGATATACCAATTCCCGGTGGATGGAACTCTCGCCATTACCATACTCAAAGACAATAAATGGAAAAGAGTGGTGCTCCGCGATCCGGGACGCACCCGCGAATAATCCTGGCGGACCTTTCATCAAGGAGAAGTCTCATGCTCGAAGATCTGCAATCACCCATCGGCAAGTTGCACGAGGAAATTCTCGACATATGGGGGCGTCTTTGACGTCGCGGGAATAACACGGCGCATAAAGGAAAAAGAGGACGCCTCCGCCCACCCGGATTTTTGGTCGGATTCTGCCAAAGCCGGCAAGATAATGACGGAAATCAAGAATCTGCGGGACCGAATCGATGGATGGATGTCGCTGAAATCGGAAATTGAAGCTCTCTCAGAAGTCTATGCGATGGCTCGGGACGAGGGGGATTCCTCCCTGGAAGCGGATATCCGCGCGAACCATGAGAGTCTCCGTTCGCGTTTTGACAAGGCGGTCGTGCTTGAGCTCCTCTCGGGCGAAGCGGACCGCACCGGGGCCTTCCTCACGATTCATGCAGGCTCGGGGGGCACTGAGGCCTGCGATTGGGCATCAATGCTGCTTCGCATGTACACCCGTTGGGCAGAACGCCGTGGATTTGCGTATGATGTTGTAGACATCCTTGAGTCAGAGGGCGGCATAAAGAGCGCAACCATCGAAATCGATGGTGAATTCGCCTATGGATTCCTGCGCGGGGAGTCGGGAGTTCATCGACTTGTTCGAATTTCTCCCTTCGATGCAAACGCTAGGCGCCACACTTCCTTCGCTTCCGTGTATATCCTTCCCGTCATAGATGACACAATTGAGGTGGATATCAGGCCCGAGGACCTCAGAATTGATACTTACCGCTCGGGGGGAGCAGGAGGGCAGAAAGTCAACAAGACCGACTCGGCGGTACGCTTGACCCATTTGCCGACCGGTATAGTCGTCACCTGTCAAAACGAGCGCAGCCAATACAAAAACAAGGATGTAGCGATGAGCGTCCTGCGCTCGAGGCTTTATGAACGATATAAAGAGGATCAAGAGCGGGAAAACGCTCGTTTTGCCTCGGAAAAAAAGGAAATCGCCTGGGGGAGCCAAATTCGTTCCTACGTCTTCCAGCCCTATACGATGGTGAAGGACCATCGGAACAAATTCTTCGTCGGCAATGTGCAGTCCGTAATGGATGGCGATATCGATTCATTCATAGAGGCGTATTTGCGCTGGAAATGGAAGGGCGGCACGGTCGCCACCTCGGAAGAGGATGACGAGGAACTCTGAGATGAGCCGGTATCGAGCGAAACGACTGGCGTCAATGGTCGTAATGGGAGGCCTGGCCAGCGGTCTCCTTTTCGCTCAGATATCAGGGGCGGGTCAAGCTTCCCAAGTCCAGGCCGCGCAGCAGGCAAACGCAAAAGACTCCAGTCAATCGAAACCCTATCTTTTCGCCCTGTGCGCCCTCAAAGACCGGGGATTGCCTTCCTCCGCCCTTTTCTTCCTGACGCGGCTTCCACAATTGATTCTGAACGACCTCAACGTGCTTCCTCCTCGCTATGAGGACCTCAGCTATATCCGAAAAGTGGCGGCCCAAAACGCACTCGAGCGACGATTCGACAAGGGGAATGACCTATATAAGAAGCTGGGCGATGCTGGTGGCCTCCGTTACGATCCTTCTCTCACAAATTGGACGCGTTCTGATCGTCTCCATGCCGCCGACGCAGCAGTTGACAAGGCCGACGACGCGCTTTCAGCCTCGATTGGTGGAATTGACGACTCCGAGGCTGGTGTTTCCATCGTCCCCGAATATCTGCCGCCCCGAACCGTGAAGGCATGGGATGGGAAGGGCCTCCTTTTTAACCTCGGAAATGATAGCCCCCTCAGAGCCGGCAGGAAGCAGTCCATCGATCTTGTCATCACCGGCTGGGCCAGGCCCGTGGCTTCCTATGTCGAAACCCACATTGAAGGCTGGGACAGTGCCATTGGAGAAAAAGTCTTCGGCTGGAGCGATTTCGCGTCTCCGGACGATCCAGGCCCCTTGGCCAAGGAAATCGCCAAACGTATCGCGGCCTGGCTGGCCTCGACTCCTGTCGCTCGGTTTGACCTGGCCGTCAAACCGACATCGGCTCGACTTCTCGTCGACGGTAAACCTGTTGATTCATCGGAACTCGTACTGTTCAGTCCCGAAAACCGGGCCGTCTCGATCGATGCCTGGGCCCCCGGTTTTGGAGCACAAAGGAAGGACATACTTCTGGTTGACGGCG
Source organism: bacterium (assembly GCA_021782015.1). Classification (GTDB taxonomy): domain Bacteria; phylum Spirochaetota; class Spirochaetia; order Treponematales; family Rectinemataceae; genus CAIJMU01. The sequence continues at coordinate 5,983 of JAJXVS010000105.1, forward strand.
AGAGCCGAGGCCTGACACTTGACCTCAAGCCGGAATCGTATGGATCCGTCCAACCGAGGCTTGACCCTCCTTTTGCGAGCCTCCTCATAGGAGGTCTGGTGGTCGATCCGACGAAGGCCATCGGCTTGGGTGGTTTGAAGGACATTCTAATCGCAAGTGCCCCCGGCTATGAGACGAAAATGCAGGTTCTGCCCGCTCAGGGTTTCGGAAACATTGACGTCAAACTTCGCAAGTCGGACGGATTGGGCCCGGGAAAACGGACGGACAGGGCCAAAGATGGTTTTTACCTGGCCCTTGGCCTTGTCGCGATCGGGTTTCCTGTGGCGAGCCTCGCGCAGGGGTACCAGAATATGTATCTCGAAGCCAATTTTCGAAGAACTACCGGCTTCACGAAAGAATATGCAACCGCGACGACAGTCTATTGGACGGCAGTCGCAGGAACCGTCGCGGCAGCGGCATGGACGGTCTCAAAACTTGTCGTTCTGCTCGGCGGCATGGGTCAGGAGTGATGATGGGATTTGCCGATAGGATACGCGCCCTTTTCGGGAGAGTACGACCCGGGGACGCAGAGTTCTATGAGGACCTTGCGGACCTCCTCGTCGAAGGGGATCTTGGAGCCTCCCTGGCGATGGAGGTTTCCGAAACCCTCAGAAAGAATTGCGCCGCGAAAGGCATTTCGGGTGATTCGGCCATCAGGGCGGAACTCAAGGCCATCCTCTTTGGATTCGGCCTGGCCGGAACCTTCGAGCCGGAAATTGATAGTTTCAATATCTTTCTTGTTCTGGGCGTCAATGGTGTAGGCAAGACCACCAGTGTGGCCAAATTGGCCGCGCGTTTCGCCGCGAAGTCGGGAAGCGACAAGATCGTGCTGGCGGCCGGCGATACCTTCAGAGCCGCGGCAATCGATCAGCTCAAGCATCATGGGGAGCGACTCGGCATCAAAGTTGTCGCCCAGGAACAGGGCTCAGATCCGGCTGCGGTGATTTACGACTCAATCTCGGCAGCTCTCTCCGATGGGGTGCAGACAGTCATCGCCGACACTGCCGGACGCATGCATACGCGGAGCGACCTGATCCGTGAACTCGGCAAAATCGACCGCATCATAACAACCCGCGTTCCCGGGGCGAATATCAAGCGCTTTCTGGTCATCGATGCGACGACGGGTCAAAATGGGCTTCGGCAGGCGGAGATTTTTGGATCGGCCGTTCACGTCGACGGACTCATCCTCACAAAATTCGACTCGTCGGCGAAGGGTGGACTGGTGCTCGCAATCGCCAAGGGCTTGGGCATTCCGACCGCCTGGGTGGGGACGGGCGAACGATATGAAGATCTCAAGCCTTTTGTCTTAGAGACCTTTCTCGACGATTTCATCGGCAAATAAGTGTGAAAGGTCATCTCGCCTTCATTGTCCTCTTCGTCGCGGCATCGGGGCTTTCAGCTTCTCCCTCCTGGTGGAAGTCGGATGAGGCGGGGTACCCGATCGAAAGAATATCGAGAAAGCCTGCGCTGTCTGCGGGTGATTCGTGGTGGCTTGAGATAGAAGACGAGAAGGGCACTCTGACGAAGAGACTGTTTCGGGGCGCTGAGGAAAAGAAGAGGACGATCCTGCTGGCCGCCCCGACGCAGGGACAAAGGCTCGAACAGACCTGGCATGGCAAGGTCATGACCGACGAGATCGAATTCGGGATCACCGGCCAAATGCTCCGTGAAAGCAGTTACTCAGAAGAAAAGCCAGCCGAGTTGCTCTGGTCCGAGACCTATCTCTATGACAAGACGAGGCTTGCAAAGGTTATTCGACTCGACGCCGGTGGCAATGAAACCGGGACCAGAAGCTATCGTTACGATCCCGACGGCAGGCTCCTTTCGGTGGAACTCAGTGGATATTACGGCAATGTCGATGTCGGCACCCTGAGCCGGTCAAGCCTGCCGCGGGCGTTCTGGCAAGAGGCCCAGGACGGGGTGATGCGAATCGAGCTTTTCGACCTCAGGGGAAATGTCGTCTCGGTTCGTTTTGTCAAGGCGGATCGGATCCGCGCCATTCAGCATTTCCTCTACGACGCGAGGGGGCAACTCCTTTCGGACACGCTTGATGATGTCGCTGAGGGGACCAAGGTCGTTTCAACCTACGGGCCGGACGGCAAACTCGCCACGGAGACAAGCTCGAAAAATGGCTCGACCATCGACAGCCGGGCCTATCAATGGGACAAGGAGGGCAATCTTGTCGTCGAAACGCGAAGCTACCCCCTGCCCGTTGTGAAGATCGATCGAACCTGGGATTCTAATGGCAAGCTTCTGCGCGAAGAGCGACGAGAAAATGGAGACCTTGTCCTCCTGACGAGCTACGAGCCAGACTCGGTGCGACTCGAGGAGACCTGGTCGGAAAACCAACTTGTCGTGCGGACACGCTTCGAGAATGGCATCAAGGTAAAGGAAGAATTCTTTAAGGATGGCGTCGTAGTTCGCACAAGGAATTATCGATGAGGTTCCCCCGCTGGATACCCTTCATCGCCCGACGCTGGTTTTCAAAGCGCGAAAAGAGCATTCATTCGCAGTCATCCTTTCTCGCCATCATCGGCATTGCTGCCGGCACGACGGCTCTCATCGTCGTCATGGGAATCATGAATGGCCTGCAGGGGGGGTATATAGACGCCCTGCTCGAAGTGGCGAGTTTCCATATTCGGATTTCGGAGCAGTGGAGTCCCACGGACAAACAAGTTCCCGATATCGCTGAACTGGGCAAGAGTCTCGAAGGCATGCCAGGCCTCCGATCAATTTTGCCCTTTCGCGAATCCACCGTGATGGTCGCGACCTCAGCGGGCCGAGTCGCGACACTCAGGCTGATGGTGATTCCACCGGATTTCGATCGAAGGGATCCGGGCTTTGCTCGGGAACTGGGCATTGACGGCTCGGCCTTTGCGAAGAAACAGGGAATCGTCATGGGTGCGGAGGCCGCCGGATCGCTGGGCCTCCGCAGGGGCGATCATTGCACTGTGCTTCTTCCCACCGCCGGGCTCGAGGAGGGGCTGAGCATCGACCAACTGCCACTCAAGCTCGAGTCCACCTTCACTTCTGGATTTTGGCAGTTCGATTCGGGTCTAGCCCTCGTTTCCGAAACCGATTTTCCGCAAACCCTCGGGGGACAGCAGAGTTGGCAACCAAACCTTGGGATCAAGCTGGTCGATCGGGCCGCGGACGCAACCTACGCCACCGAAATCGGTCGACGTCTGCATGCTGCGGGCTTTCGCGGATTTACCATCGAATCCTGGAGAGATTACAATCGGGCCTTTTTCGGCGCCCTCGGGATGGAAAAAGGGATGATGTTTCTCCTCCTGAGCCTTGTATTTCTCGTGGTTGCCGTCAACATCCATCATGTCATGCGGAGGATAGTGGCCATGCGCGCTGAAGATATCGCCATCCTGCGGTCCACGGGAGCGTCAGAAAACGATATGGCGGCCATTTTCGTCTGGAATGGCCTTGCCACAGGCATCAAAGGTGCCTTTGTCGGGCTGCTGGCGGGTTCATTCATCTCGGTGAACATCAATGCGATCATCGCCTTTGGAATGCAGTTCATTTTCGCTGCATCTTCGGTCCTTTCGTCCGTCCTGCCTGGGCAGCCTGTCCCTATGTCCCTCGGTTCTGTCTTCTACCTCCAGGAGCTTCCGGTACAACTGAGACTCCCCCAGGTCTTTTTCATCGCCCTTCTCGCCATCGCCTCCTCCCTCGTGGCTTCTCTTTCCGCCTCCCGCGAACTTTCGAGGCTCAAACCTGTCGAGATCCTCCGCCATGAGTGAAGAAATCCTCGACATCGAGGGGTTGGTCCGGCGCTTCAGCACGGAGGCCGAGGACCTTGTCATCCTCGATGGCCTCAACCTCAGGGTTGATGCCGGACAATCGCTCGCGATCATGGGAGCCAGCGGAAGCGGCAAGAGCACCTTCCTGACACTTGTTGGCGGTTTGGACAGACCCGACGCCGGCCACATTCGCGTCGAGAACAAGGATATCGTCAATTTTGACGAAAGGGCCCTCGGTGACTATCGATCGCGCTTCGTAGGTTTTGTCTTTCAGTTTCACTATCTCATTCGCGATCTCAGCGCCAGCGAGAATGTTGCCTTGCCTGCGATGATGGCCGGAGAATCAAGGAAATCCGCCATGAATCGAGCCGCGGAGCTTCTCGGCGAGCTCGGCCTCGGGGACCGGTTGAACCATGTACCCTCGAAGCTTTCGGGAGGCGAGCGGCAAAGAACGGCTATAGCTCGGGCCCTCATCAACAAGCCACGACTTGTTCTTGCCGACGAGCCAACAGGCAATCTCGATGCAGCCAATGCCGGAGTGGTGGGCGGCCTGCTTTTTAGCCTTCCGAAGAGCTTCGGCACGACACTCATTATCGCCACCCATGATGGATCGATAGCCGCGCAGGCGGACAGAACATGCCGCCTCGTCGGCGGCAAACTCGAGTCCGCATGAAAGGATGGGCGGCGCTCTTTCTTGCCATGCGTATTGCAGGGCCGATTGGCGGGGCAGACAGATCAGGTGAAAAACGGCGGGTTCGGGGAGGCTCCTCGCGACACATTCGGGGAGCCATCTTCGGCATTGCCGTGGGTCTAATACCCTTTGTCCTCGTGCTCTTCGTCGCTGATGGCATGATCAGGGGAATAACCTCGAGGTACCTCGAAACCTGGTCCTGGCATTTCCAAGCCGAGGCGATCGGTCCCGCGAGCATGGCCGATACCGAAACAGCAGCAACACGCCTTCGATCGCTGCCTGGGGTCCTTGCCGCCTGGCCGGAAATCAGGGGGCCGGCCTTGGCCGTTCATGCCGGTCGATCGGCTCCTGCCCTCATCAGGGGCCTCGACGCCCAGGCCCTCGAAGACCCAGGGATGCGCAGGTTCTTGAAAGTGCAGGCCGGTTCCCGAAGCCTCGCAGGACGGGAAGCTCTATTGGGTTCGGAGACCGCCCAAAAACTCGGGGTTGTCCCCGGGGACAGCATCGTCGTCGTCACGGGCGACGGACAGGGGAAGGGCGGAAGGACGAGTATCCTGCGGGTGGCGGGAATCGTTTCGGCCGGCTATCGAGACCTCGATGCGCTCTGGATTTTCGTGCCTCGCCTGGTGGCCGATCGGCTGCTGCCGCCATCGGCACGGGAAGATTTGATTGGAATAAAGGTCGCCGACCCCTATCGAGATCCCGATTCGGACACAAAGCGATTCGAAACCGCCCTCTCGCCCAGGGGAACCGAGGCCTTTCCCGTCATTTGGGCCGTCCGCCCATGGAAGGAGCTCGAAAGGAATCTCTTCGCCTCATTTGCGACAACCAAGGCCCTCCTTCTCGTTATCATGTGTCTTTCGGTGATCGTCGCCGCCGCCAACGTCAGTTCAGCCCTCGTAATGATTACCTATGAGCGCTCCTTTGACATCGCGATACTCAAGGCTGCGGGAGCATCGCCTTCGTTCATCGCCCTGGTCTTTCTCTTCGCGGGGGCCATGATCGGTATTTTAGGCAGCCTCCTCGGAGTGGCCTTGGGGGCCCTGGCCGCCTGGAAGGTCAATGAGGAAATTGCTGCCATCGAGGTCCTGCTCGATGGCATTGCCGCGGTGCCGGCTCTGCTGGCAGGCTCCGGGAGCGCCCTCCCGACGATCCACCTCTTGAATCCGGCCTATTATCTTGAGAAAATTCCCGTGCGCCTCGATTTTGCCGAATTGGCCCTCGTTGCCGGATTCGCTTTCATTCTCTCATTGCTGGCTTCCACCGTCCCCGCCATGCGCGCCGCCCGACTTCGCCCGCTGGAGATCATGCGCAAAACATGAAAAGCCGGTTTTCGCGATCGGCCCTGAAGCGCTATAGTCGATTGTCCCGAGTTGCCTGCTGAACTCGGGATCGGAGCACTCCTTTGCTATTCATTTGTCCGAATTTTCGTGCAAATGTTGAAGCGTTCCGGAATGCCGCGAACGTTAGAAGGTATAGTGCGTCTGTCGCAGCGAGGAGGATCAGGTGAAAAAGGACAATGACACCGGCAGTGAGAAAATTACGGAAAGCGTCGAAAAGCTCAAGGCTCTCGAAGCGGCGCGACTCCAGATAGAAAAACAATTCGGCCTCGGTTCGTTGATGCGCCTGGGTTCGCATGAAAATGCTCCCGGGATAGACGCCGTGCCGTCGGGATCGATACTCCTCGACGAGGCTCTCGGCGTAGGCGGCTATCCCCGTGGCCGTGTCATCGAAATTTACGGTCCCGAATCTTCCGGCAAGACGACCCTCGCCCTCCATGCGATAGCGGAGGCGCAAAAGAAGGGGGGAATTGCGGCATTTATCGATGCGGAACATGCTCTGGACCCCGTCTATGCCAAAAATCTCGGCGTCAATATCGACGAGTTGTGGGTGTCACAGCCAGACAATGGAGAGCAGGCCCTGGAAATCACCGAATCCCTCGTGCGATCGGGAGCGGTTGACATCATTGTCGTCGATTCGGTGGCGGCCCTGACTCCACAAGCCGAAATTGAAGGAGACATGGGTGATGCCCATGTCGGCCTCCAAGCCCGCCTTATGAGCCAGGCCCTTCGCAAACTAACGGCAACCCTCGCCAAATCCAAGACAATCCTCATCTTCATCAATCAAATACGTATGAAAATTGGCGTCATGTTCGGCAATCCCGAGACAACCACGGGAGGCAACGCGCTCAAGTTCTACTCTTCTGTACGTCTTGAAGTGCGAAAAATCGAAACGATAGAAAAGGGCGAAGAAGAAGCCATTGGGAATCGCGTTCGAGTCAAGGTTGTGAAAAACAAGGTTGCTCCTCCCTTCCGAAAGGTCGAACTCGAAATTATGTTCGGCAAGGGCATTT
>JAJXVS010000106.1 GCA_021782015.1 bacterium
GGCCGCCCGAGGCGAAGGCGCCGTGCACAATGCCGCCGATAAAGAGCAGGGCGTAGTGATACCAGAAAATGGGGCGCGGGGCGGGGGTGGCGGTCGCGCTGGGGGTGGCGGTGGCGGTCGGGGCAGCGACGACTGGCGCGGCGGTCGGGGCGGGGCTCCCCGCCCCTCCGGCCCGGGCGGCGAGGAGGGGCGTGACGAAGAGCCTCCAGAGCTGGAGAGAGGCGCTTATAATTATGAATACTCCCAGCAACTTTACCAAAAGGGCCTTGGGCAGGGTGGCGAAGGCGTACATGCCAATGGGAAGGCCGAGGCCAACGAACAGGAGGATGATCCCGTACTGTTTCCAGACGATGCGCTTGCGTTTCGAGATCGCCATGTAGAGGGCCAGGGCCCAGGCGAGGATGGCGAGAAGGAATTTGGCCTCGCCGATGCCGAGGAGGAGGGTGACGAAGGGTAATGCGAGGACGGTGCAGCCGAAGCCCGTGATCGCCTCAAGACCGTGGGTCACGAAGACAGCCAGGCCGGTGAGAACAAGGGTCAGGCTCATTGCAGTTTGGCCGCCACGAGGGCGCGCATCGACTGCGCGTCGATGAGCACCGCGTTGTTCTTCAGCTTCTGGTCGTCCTGAACCTTGTCAAAGAGTGAAGCAATGCGCGATTCGGGAAGTTCCGCGGCGCCGACGCCCAGGTCAGAGAAGGTGGAGGCCAGGCCGAGGGATCGGCGAAGGGCGACGAGCTTTTCACCAAGCCAGGCGGCGGCTCGGATATCGTCGGAGAAGGCCTCCTCCCCCGCGGCGCTACGCTTGGCGGCGGAGTCCTCGGGCTTTGACCGGGCGTCGTCGTGGGCGGCGTCGCGAGCCACCTCGCGAGCCACGCGAGCTAGCTTGGCTCGAATTGCGGGAAGGGCCGAATTGATGGAATACACCGAATCGGTAAAGAAAGCGCAGGCCACCCCATGGGGCTGATGCCATTCCTCCGAAAGGACAAAAGAGAGGGCGTGAATGGCGGCAGTGCCCGTGACGTTGAAGGCGACGCCGGCGGAACAGGCTGCGGCGAGAAGAGCCGCGGTGTGGCCATCGATCCGTCCTCCTCGCCTGGCCTCGTAGGCAGGGCCCGCGAGTCGGAGAAGCTCGACAAGGGCTGCATGGGCGAGGCTGTCCGAGACGGGCGTCGCGTTGCGGTTCCAGAGCGTCTCGAGGGCATGGGTGATGGCGTCGTAGGCGGTGGCGGCCAGGAGGGCAGGCGGAATGTCGGCCACCGCCGTCGCGACAAGGAGGGCCGCGTCGGGCTGCAACAAGGGCGAGGCGAGTGTGTACTTCCTGCCGGCGCGGTCTGTGTAGACGCCGAAGCGCGTGACCTCGGAGCCCGTGCCCGTGGTCGTCGGAATGAGTGCCAGCTTCGGTCCCTTTGCTTCGGGCTTGCGCGAGGCCCTCAGCCCGAGATAGTCGTCGAGGTCGCCGGGATTCGCGAGCATCAGGGCGAGGGCCTTGGCCGAATCGAGGGCCGAGCCTCCGCCTATGCCGATAACGAGGCCGGGAGCCTGTCCGCCGAATGCCAGCCGGGTAGCCTCGACCATTGCTCCAATATCCTCGCTCCGGGGATTGGGCACGACTCGGTCGAGAATCACCACGGGCCGCCGGGAAGCCAGGTCGGCCAGGGCGGGATCGAGGGCGGAAAAGGGCCGCGGATCGCGCACGACCACAATCGGCGACGAGGTCGATGCCGAAAGATACAGGGCCACAGCGGCGAGGCCCTCCCCGTCGAGGGCCTCGAGGGCCAGAATCCTCGTCGGTGAGGCGAGGGATGAGAGGAGCGTCGCCATGGCTGTTCCTTCCTCTAGCGGAAATTCCGCTTTTCGACTTCGATGACCTCGTTGAACGCATTCGAGAGAAAGTCCTTCTTGAATTCCATCTTCTGCGTAAAACCGACGGCGAGCCAGGCCTCGACGATCTGGCAACCGAGGAAGGGCGCGGTAATCCAGCCACCCATGGTAATTACGTTTGAATTGTTGACTATTTTCGCCCGCTCGCCCGAGAAGATGTCGTCCACCACGCAGGCGTAGACGCCCTTGTGTTTGTTCGCGACGATGGCCATGCCCTGTCCCGTGCCGCAGATGAGAATGCCCTTCTCGGCCTCGCCCGACTGGACGGCCTTGGCCACCTTGGGCGCCTGCTCGAAATAGGGCTTGGGCGCGTCGGCGCTGTCGATGCCGAAGTCGAGGACGTCGATGTCGCCGCGCTCCCGGAGGTATTTGACCACCTCCTGCTTGAGGGGGAAGCCCGAAAGATCGCAGGCGATAGCCAGTTTTATTTTGTCAGCCATGTGAATACCCTCCTGTCAGCCATATGAATACCTTCCTTTCGCCGGACCGAATCCGGCGCCTCGGCGAAACGCCGCGCCGAATCCAGAATTGCCTAATTGAGCGATTTTACCGCGGCGACGATGTTCGCGGCCCGCAAACCGAAACGGTCCTGGAGCCAGTCCTGGGTGCCGACCTCGCCGAATTCGTCCTTAATTCCGATGCGGGCGAAGCGCAGCGCGAGTCCGGACTCGGCCACCGCCTCGGCGACGGCCGAACCGAGGCCGCCCGATGCTTGATGATTCTCCGCCGTGAGGAGGCGGCCGGAACGCCGCGCCGCCTCGAGAATGAGGGAGCTGTCGAGGGGCTTGAGGCAGAGGGCGTCGATGACGGTGAGGCCCAGGCCCTCGGCCGCCAGAAGATCGGCAGCCTTGAGGGCCTCGCCCACCATGATGGCGCCAAGGGCCACGACGACGGCATGTTCCTTCTTCCCGTCCAGGCGCCCGTCGCGCAGGAGCTTTGCCCTTCCCCATTCGAATCGCTCGCCTTCGGCATAGAGTTTGGGGGCAGCCTTCCGCTGAAGGCGAAGGTAGACGCAACCGTAGGTCTCGGCGGCAAGATGCACATAGGCCGCGAGGGAGACTGGATCGCTCGGTTCGACGATTCGAAGGCCGGGGATGACGCGCATCAGGGCCAAATCCTCGAAGGGCATGTGGGTCCCGCCGTTGAAGGCTGCGGCGACCCCGGGATCGGTGCCCACAAGTTTGACATTGAGTCCGGCATAATTGGCCGAAAGGAAGAATTGGTCGAAGGCCCTTCGGCTCGCGAAACAGCCAAAGGTCGCGGCGAAGGGAATTTTCCCTTCCACGGAAAGCCCGGCGGCGACGCTCGCGAGGGTCGCCTCGGCGACGCCGACGTTGATGGCTCGGCCGGGATGGGCCTTCGCAAAGGGGCCTGTACCGGTAGCCTTCATGAGGTCGGCCTCGACGACGACGATCCGGGGGTCCTGGGCACCGATCTCGACAAGGGTCTGAGCGTAGACAGAGCGCATTTCAGGTAGGGTTTCGGCCATGGCGGTCCTCCTCATGCCAGGGCGGCGATGGCCGCGCGCGCCTGTTCGGCGCTTATGTTCATGTTGTGGTTTGCGGGATCACCTTCGCAGAAGGAGCAGCCCTTGCCCTTGATGGTATCGAGAACGATCATCGAAGGTCGGCCCCTAGCCTCTACGACTGCCTTGGTGATGGCCGCATCGATGGCCTCGACATCATGGCCGGGAGCCCTTTGCGCGTACCAGCCGAAGGCGGCCCACTTGGCCTCCAGGTCGCCGAGCCCCATCACCTCGTCGGTGTAGCCGTCTATCTGAAGGCGATTGCTGTCGGTAAAGACAACGAGATTTCCGAGCCTGTGGTGGGCGGCAAATTGGGCCGATTCCCAGACCTGCCCCTCATCGCTCTCCCCATCGCCAATGATGCAAAAGACCCTCGAAGCGCTCGAATCGATCTGCAGGGCCTTGGCCATGCCGCAGGCGGCGGAAATGCCCTGACCCAGGGAGCCCGTGCTCATATCGATGCCGGGCGTCTTAAGCCGGTCGCAATGTGAGGGGAGACGAGTCCCGCCCTTGTTGAGGGTGGCAAGCCATTCGCGGGGAAAGAATCCCTTAATGGCGAGGGCCGAATACAGGGCTGGCCCCGCGTGGCCCTTGGAAAGCACCAGGCGATCCCGGCCCTCCCAGGTGGGGCGCGCGGGATCGACCCTGAGGACTCGCCCATATAGGAGGGCCAAAAGGTCCACGATGGACATGGCCCCCCCAATATGGCCGACGCCGAGATTGGCGATCGATTCGATGGTCGCGATGCGTATTTCCTTGGCAAAGGCTTCGAGCGAGAGTCTTTCGGCCGCTTCCATGCCGCGCCTCCTGGCGAATTGCTTGCTTGGAAGCACACCTGATCCCGGAGTATCATGGCTTGATCGGCTTCCGTTCCGGATATTAATATCGTTATCGATTTTTTGTCAACAAAGGAGTGCGCCGTCATGGCATTCGGCCAGCTCATCGACCAGCGCAAGCTGAACAAGCGCAATCATGTCGTCGACATGTTTAGGGAGCACGGGGCCCTGTCCAAGGCGCGGGTTCGCCAGCTTTCGGGCTATTCGATGGACACCCTGATAGGAATATTCAAATCGCTCGAGGACGAGGGCTATGTGCGAGCCCTTGGCGCGGGGGAGGAACCCCCGATCAGGGACCAACAAGGTTCCTGCCGCGAACCAGAGGCCACGACTGCCATCGAAGCCAGGCCTGCCACGGCGGGGACAGAAGCCGGCGCAACCGGCCGCGCGAAGGGACGTCCCCCCGAGTTCTATTGTCTCGACGACGAGCGCGACATCTACCTCGGGACGACCTTTAACCAATCGGGCATCTACTCGGTCCTGGTCGGCTTTTCGGGGCTCCTCCTCGACACCAGGACGGATGAGCTTCAGGGAATCGACGACCAGGTCCGTTTCGAGGCGGCCTTTGTCAGACATTTCCTCGCCTTCCTCTCGGCCAATAGCAGGCGAATCCCGCGAATCCGCCGCGTCGGTCTGGCCCTGCCGGGCCAGCATGACGCGGAAAAGGGCATTCTTTTCCATTATAGTTTGATGCCATTCCTCAAGGACTTCGATCTCGGAGCCCTCGTGCGCCGCCACCTCTCCGACATTCCCCTTACCTGTCGCCATAATGTCGCGGGGCTGGCCCGCTGCATTCTCAAGGAAAGGGAATTGGTCGCCTGCCACGACAGGATTCTCTATGTATCGGCCCGGGCCGGAGCGGCCCACGCCCTCATCCAGGAGGGCAAAATCCTCTTGGACAATGGAGAAATGGGCCATATCCGCGTCAGCTCATCGAATCGGCGCTGCGAATGCGGACGGAAGGGCTGTCTCGATACGGTCTTTTCGGCCAAGGCCTTCCGCAGCCTCCTCCCGAAATGGCCGCCGGCTACCCTGGCCGATGATCTTGCCAAGGAAAAGCTGGAAGGCGGAGGTCGCCTGAGGAATCTCATCGAGCCCGGCTACCAGGCATTCAGCGAAGCCCTTCTCGACCTCTCTGCCGCCTTTTCTCCCGATCTCCTCGTACTTTCGGGCGAAATGCTCGCCATCCTCCCCGATCCTGTGGCATGGATTCGCGACTGGATGAGTGAAATGATCAACCTTGATCATCCCCCTTCCTGGTTTCCGAAAGACATCCTTTTCCGCCCCATGGGCTCTGAGGCCGCGGCCATCGGGCTCTGCCATGCGCTGATCGAAGAAGATTGGATGTGGCAGGCTGACTGAGTACGGCCGGCTGGAAGGGGGCGGCAGGGTGCCAGGCACCGGCCCCTGCCCGGGATTCTTCGGGCTCGAATATTTACATCGTTTTCGATTTTATCATTGCGAGTTTCGGGACTTTTCCCTATACTGCTCTCGTTTTCCGGATCCTGCTTCGGTTTCCGGCGAAAGCCCGTGCGCCGCTCTTTAAGCTGTCAACGGGCGAAGGAGAGCTTCTTTGTCCACCAAACATCGCATCACCCTCGGATTGGTCTGCCTCGCGAGAAAGACCTTCGATTGGCAGGCCGCGGCGGGCATTTACGCCGACATGAGGAAAAACCTCGCGAAACTCGACGAGGTCGAATGGGCTGTCGTCGAGGAGCTCGTGATCGAGCCCGAGGACGCGCGCAAGGCCGCCGCCTTTCTCGCCACCCGCGGCATCGACGGCCTCGTCTGCATCAGCGGTACCTTCCACCTCGGCCACCTCGTGCTCGAGCTGGAGAAGGTGCTCCGCAAGCCCACCCTCCTCTGGGGCCTCGACGAGCTGCCCTACGACGGCGGCAAGATCAGGCTCAATTCCGTCTGCGGCGTCAACCTCAACGCCTCGAACCTCTACAAGGCCGGCGTTCGCAACTACACGGTCGTCATAGGACAGAGGATCGACGAGGACTGGGTGGACGCCATCCGCATCATCGCGCGCTTCCGCACGGCCCATGTCGCCATCCTCGGCTACCGCGCCCACGGCTTCTTCAATCTCCAGGTCTACGATCCCAACGCATTCAAGGAACTGGGCGTTCTCGTCGACCACTATGAACTCGACGACGTGTGGGGCCAGAAGATCGAAGAGGGAGCCCTTGCAGCCAGAAAATCGCAATTGAAGGGTATTTTCGACGTATCGGGCATCACCGAGGCCCAGCTCGACAAGGTCGCGGAGCTCTCGGCCAAACTCAACGCCTTTCTGGACGCCCATTCGATCGACGCCATGGCCATCCGCTGCTGGCCCGAATTCGCCGCCGGCTACGGCATCTCGCCCTGCGCCGCGATGTCCCTCCTCCAGTCCGAGGACCGCATCCTCGCCTGCGAAGGCGACCTCGAGGGAGCCCTCTCGATGCTCGCCCACCGCTCCATCGGGGCGCAGACTCCCTTCCTCTTCGATTTCTCCCAGGTCGACCTGGAAAAAAACTTCGCCCTCTTCTGGCACTGCGGCGTGGCCCCCTGCAACCTCTGGGACGGGAAATGCGTGCGATCGCTTGATACCTACTTCGCCGGCGGAAAGGGCGTGACGGCCGATTTCGTTCTCCGGAGCGGCGAACTCTCCGTCCTCCGCCTCGACTCCTCGGGCACCGAGTACCGCCTGTTTATCCAGAAGGCCAAGGCCATCCCGATGGAAAAGGAACTCCGAGGCACCTACATGAAGGCAACCTTCGACCTCCCGGTGAAACAAGTCCTCGACAAGGTCATCGACAACGGGATCGCCCACCACGCCTCTGTCGTCTACGGCGATTTCATCAAGCCCTTCAGGGCCCTCGCCCGCATCACCGGCTGGAAGGTGATCGAATGAGCGAGGCGATGGTCGACAACGATGGTCGCGAGCCGATGGCTGGGGCGGAATCCCTCGCTCGGCTCCGCGCCGCCAATCCGGCTCTCGCCCTCGATTCGACGGCCGATCCCTCCTTCGCGGAATTCGGCCGCAGCATCAGGGGCCTCCCCGTGGCCCCACTCGTCGAGTGGATGAGGGCCAAGGTGCCCATCGGCCCCGAGGTGGCCTACCAGCGCTCCATCGGCGACATGGAGGACCTCCAGGGCCCCGCTGGCAAGACCTGGGGACAATGGGCTTCGCGAAGCCTGTACGGAGGGGCCCCGGCCCAGGTCGGCTGGGTCGCTGGCAGGAACGCGCGTCTCAATGCCTTCGAATACCACAAGGCCAGCGAGTGCCTCGTCGCGGCGACCCCTCTCATCCTCCTTCTCGGGAGGATGGCCGACCTTGAGGGTTTCGCCCGCTTCGACAGCGCTCAAGTGCGGGGCTTTTTCGTGACGGCGGGTACTGTCCTCGAACTCTATGCGACGAGCCTGCATTTTTCGCCAGTGATGGCGGAAACGCGGGGTTTTTGCGCAGCCATAATTCTGCCCTTGGGCACCAACGCCCCCCTCGAAGGCATCGACTCGGCTCTGGGCGGCGAGGACGGCCTCCTCCGAGCCGAGCGCAAATGGCTTTTGGCCTGCCCCGACACCAAACCGGCCCGCGCGGGTGCCCGTGTCGGGATGGAAAACATCGAGGTGCGCCTGGGCTGAGGGGCGGCCGCCCTTCGTGTGAGGGCGCGCGGGGCGGCCGCCCTTCGTTGACAAGGGCCGCGCGAGCCGTCGATACTCCATCCAATCCGACGGAGGTACCATGAACAGTGACAGCGCGAAAAAAGGCCCCCAGAGGGCGCCGCATCGAGCCCTCATGAAGGCCTCGGGCTACACGGATTGGGAGATCGAAAGGCCCTGGATCGGCGTCGCCAACGCCTACAACCAGATCATTCCCGGCCATGTCCACCTCAAGCGAATCACCGAGGCCGTCAAGGCGGGCGTGTATGCCGCGGGGGGCCTGCCCATCGAGTTCCCCACCATCGGGGTCTGCGACGGCATCGCGATGAACCACATCGGCATGAAATATTCCCTGGCCAGCCGCGAGCTCATCATGGACTCGATCGAGGTGATGGCCCGGGGTCACGCCTTCGACGCCTTAGTCCTCGTTACCAATTGCGACAAGATCATTCCCGGCATGGCCATGGCAGCAGCCGGCCTCAATATTCCCTCAATTGTGATCAGCGGCGGCCCCATGCTCGCGGGCATCCGCGAGGGCAAGGACATCGATCTCTCCACCGTCTTCGAGACGGTCGGCAAGCACATGGCCGGAAAGGCCAGCGACGAGGAGCTCCTGGAGATAGAGAACGCCGCCTGCCCGGGCTGCGGCTCCTGTTCGGGCATGTTCACCGCCAACACGATGAACTGCATGATGGAGGCCCTGGGCCTCGGCCTGCCCGGCAACGGCACCATCCCCGCCGTCTACGCCGAGCGCGACCGCCTCGCCAAGGACGCAGGCCGCACGATCATGGCACTCGTCGAAAAGGACATTCGCCCCCGGCAGATCCTCACGATGGAAGCCTTCGAGAACGCCATCGCCGTCGACCTCGCCTTGGGCGGATCGACCAACACGGCCCTCCACCTCCCCGCCATCGCCCACTCGGCGGGCCTCGATCTCCCCATCGACATATTCAACACTATGGGGGCCAAGGTGCCCCACCTCTGCAGCATGAGCCCTGGCGGCCGCCACCACATCCAGGATCTCTACCGGGCCGGCGGCGTCCGCGCGGTGATGGCGCGGCTTTCGGAGGCGGGACTCATCCATGGCGAGCTTCCCACCGTCACCGGAAAGACGGTCGCCGAGAACATCCGGGGGGCCCGGGTCCGCGACGATGAAGTGATCAGGCCGATGGCCAATCCCTACCACGCGACCGGCGGCCTGGCCATCATGCACGGCTCCCTCGCGCCCGATGGGGCCGTGGTCAAGCAATCGGCTGTCGCCCCCGAAATGCTCGTGCATACGGGACCGGCTCGCGTCTTCGAGAGCGAAGAGGAAGCCTACGCCGCCATCGCCGCGGAAAAAATCCTCGACGGCGACGTCGTCGTCATCCGCCACGAGGGGCCCAAGGGCGGCCCGGGCATGCGCGAAATGCTCTCGCCCACCTCGATCCTGGCGGGAATGGGCAAGGACAAGACGGTCGCCCTCCTTACCGACGGACGCTTTTCCGGAGCGACCCGGGGCGCGGCCATTGGCCACGTCTCACCCGAGGCCGCGGTCGGTGGGCCCATCGCCCTCGTGCGCGAGGGCGACCTCATCTCGGTCGACATACCCGGCAAGAGACTCGACCTTCTCGTCGACGCCGCCGAGCTCGAGCGTCGCCGCGCGGCCTGGAAGCCCCATGTGCAGGAGGTCGACAGCCCATTCCTCAGGCGCTATCGCAAGGTCGTGACCTCGGCGGTGACGGGAGCTGTGCTGGATTAGGCCTGCAGCCACGAGCATCGCGGCCGAGGTCGTTATTTGAATCGCGGTCGAGGCGCCCCGAAGTCGCAAGGGCCGGGGCGGCCTCGGCCATCGGTACCTACCTTTGCTAATCCCTCACGAAATAGAGGGCGGCCTCTCCCTTTTCGCGATTGGCCGACACGATGACATCGCGGTCCTCCTGATGGAGAACGGCGACGTTGCTCGGCCCGACGCCGCCCTCGATGAGGACGGCCTCGAGCGATAAGGGGCTTTTCGAAACCGCCTGCACGTAGAAGAGATGCTGACTTCCCCTTCGGCAGCCGCCGATGAAGACGGGTCGGCCCCGCAGCTCTGTGCCGACGACGACGTGATAGAACTCGGAGACTTCGGGATGCTCATAGATCTTAACGAATTTTCCGCCCTGCCTCTTGTAGACCCGGAAATACTCGCCGTGCCAGGGTTCGATGGTCGCGTATTCGAGTTCGCCGTCCCCGTCGATGTCGATAGCCGCGATGTCGCTTATGGGCCAATCCATGAACCCTTCGACCTGCCAATCCTCGCCGGGAGCGGCGGGCGCGCCGAGGGCGGCGGGGGGAGCGGCGGGGGCGGTCACCGCGAAGGCTCCCTCGTCGCTCGTCACGAGGCCAGCCTCCCTACCCTTCCAGACCGACCGCGCGTAGCCGTGATTTCGAAAGAGTCCTTCTTTGAGAACCCGGATTTCGAGGGGACGGTCCCAGTCCTCACCCAGGCTTCCGACGTAGATCTTGCCGGCCTTGGACCAGTCATCGCGGCTTTCCTTGCTTTCGGCGAGGGTGGAGCCGAGGAAATGAATGTGAGACCCGACCTGGAAGAGATCGAAGCGATGAATATAGGGGAGGTGAAGAATCTCGCGGGCCTCGAAGCCCCCGTCGGCCCGGGGCTTAACCCAGACGAGGACGGCCTCGTCCCACTGGTAGAGTTTAAAGAATTTCTGAATTGCGAGGAATTCCCCGTCGCGACCAGGGATGGGCACCATCGACATCGTGCCGCCAGGCCCATCCCAGACGGTCCGGCCCTCCTCGAAATCCTGGCCCGTCCAGGCCAGACAGGCCCCCTCGCCCTCGGTGGCGAGGAGTACCGTCTCCTTGCCGTGAATCGCAAACGAAGCCGTCGCATAGCAACGCGGGAGCTCCGCGAGGAACCTCTTTTCGAACTTCACGGTGCACTCCTTATCGCGCGATGACTAAGCGATCTTTATTGATCAATTTGATCGTTAGCTATAGAGTACAAGTATCATTCTGTTCCATAAAAGGTCAAGCATGAATGGAATAGTCACGCTGGATATTGGGACCTCGAGCATCAGGGCAAGCCTCCATGACGAATCAGGTGAGGTGGTCTTCCGAGAGCAGCGCCCTACCCTGCCTCGCTACTCCGCCGACGGTCGCGTGGAGCTGGAGGCCTCGGTGTGGGAAGGGCTCCTGCCCCGCCTCCTACGCCGCGTTTCCGATGAGGCCATGCAGGGCGGAATCGCCGTGGGCGCTATTTCCATCACGGCACAAAGGTCTTCGGTCATTGCGGTCGATGCCCAAGGCAGGGCCCTGAGACCTGCCATCATGTGGCAGGATCTCCGCACGGCGGCACTGGCGGCAACCTTGGCCAAGGAAGAAGAGCTCGTCTTCAGAAAAACGGGCCTGCGAATTTCGCCCGTCTTTTCCGCCATCAAGATGCTCTGGCTCCGCCGCGAAGAACCGGAAGTCTTCGGAAAGACACAGCGGATGCTTGGCATTCAGGACTATGTGCTGTTTTTGCTCAGCGGCCGTTTTGTGACGGACGAAAGCCTCGCCTCCCGCACCAACCTCCTCGATCTGGCGACCCGGCGCTGGGATCCTGACCTCATCGGACTCTTCGAGGTAGACCCGTCCATGTTGTGCGACATCGTAGCGCCGGGAAGCATTGTCGGAGGCCTCCTCCCGGAAATTGCAACGGCGACCGGCCTTCTCGCGGGGACGCCCATAGTCAGCGCGGGAGGCGACCAGCAATGCGCGGCCCTCGGCCTCGGGCTCTTCTCGAAGGCTCGAGTCGTGGCGAACACCGGCACCGGATCCTACCTGATAGGGCATGCTGACGCCCCTGTCATCGATCCGCGCATGAGGCTGTCCTGCAACGTGGCCGCCTTGCCCGGCGCCTACATCGTCGAAGCGGCCCTGCCGACATCGGGAGCCATCTATCGGTGGTTCGCCGAACTCCTCATGGCCAGAAACGAGGGCGACCAAAAGTCCAGGCGCAAAACGGAAATCCCAGCCGACGAGGGCCCCGATTTCGCATCGCTCAACGCCGAGGCCAAGGCTTCCGGCCCAGGCGCGGGAGGCGTCATCCTCCTTCCCCATTTCAAGGGCTCGGGAAGCCCCCATTGGGACACGGAAGCCCGCGGCAACTTCTACAACCTTTCGCTTTCGACAAGTCGCGGCGACCTTGCGCGGTCCATTCTGGAAGGCATCGCCTTCGAGCTTGGCAAGGGCCTCGATCTCGTCCAGGAATTCTGCGGCCCCGTCGAATCGGTGGCCGTATCGGGCGGCATGAGCGATTCGGAGCTGTTCAACCACATCCAGGCCGACGTCTTTAGAAAGCCCACGATCCGCCTCGCATCCGGAGAAGCCACCTCGCGAGGCGCCTGGATGGCGGGCGCCGTGGCCATAGGGCTCGCCCCCGACTACCCGGGAGCCTTCGCCCTGTCGACCCGATCGGCGCCCTGCGAGCGCTTCGAACCGGACGGGAAAAACGGCGACCGATATGCCATCATTCGCAAGCGGGCCGATGCGCTCTATACTGCCTTGGCCTCGCCCGATTTCCGACAACTCCAGACAGAGGACAGGTAAGCGCGATATGGACAACGAAGCGACAGCCGATCGACTCCCTCTCGGAAACTACCGTCACAAGAAGATACTCGAGCTTCTCTACCAAAAGAGCGCTGTGTCCGCCGAGGAACTCTCGAAGGAATTCGGCGTATCGAAAATCACCATCCGGCGCGATCTTGACGCCCTGGCTGCGGACAAGCTCCTCGAGCGCACGAGGGGCGGGGCGATCGTCGTATCCAATCCCCAGTTCGAGGCCATCTTCGAGGAAAAGGACAGCGTGGCCAAAAAGGAAAAGCGCCTCATCGGGCGCCATGCCGCCTCGCTCATCAACGACCAC
>JAJXVS010000378.1 GCA_021782015.1 bacterium
ACGGAGTCGGGCGAATGGCCGGGGATCGACAGGGCCTCGATGTCCAGTCCCCCGATGTCCAGCCTCTCCCCGTCACGCACGACGCGGGTCGCGACGCCCGCCACCGTCGAGGAGGCCGCGAAGGTCTTCGCCTCGTAGACACGGAGGAGGGCAGCGAGGCCGCGCACGTGATGGAGGTGCGAATGGGTGACGAGCACCGCCGATACGCTGTAGCCGTTCTTCTCGACATGGTTGAGCATGCCCACCGTGAACTCGCCCGGATCGACGACGAGGGCGGCCTTGGTCTCGTCGTTCCCGAGAATGTACGAATTGGCGAAACCATACATCGAATAATGCTGATAAAGCTTGAAGGTCATTGCCATGCGTGGTCCAGGTCGCGGATGGCCTCCGCGGTGTTCGAATAGCGGTAGCTCACCCCGACTTCCGAGGCCGGGATGAGGTGGACGCGCTTGAGGTCGCAATCCTCGAAGGCGGTCGTGACGATCTCGGTCTTGATGAAACGGGAATCGTAGAGATTGGAATTGCTAAAGGTGCAGTCCTCGATTCGCGCCCCGCAAAAATTGATGTGGAGGAGCTCCGAATGCTCGAAGCTCGAGTTGAGTATCCGGGCCGATCCGAAGCTGGAAAACTGGGCGTCGATGCCGGAGAAGTCGCAGGACACGATGTCGGCCCCGTCGAAGAAGCAAATCTTGAAATGGGAGCGGGTGAAGAGGACGGACTGGAGGGAGGCTTCGGCGAAGGAACAGCAGATGAAACTTTTGCCGCTCAAGTCCAGACCGTCAAGGCGGATGCCGCCCAGATTCAGGTTCCGGATTTCGTCCGAGGAACGCAGCAACTCGATCGCGCGGGCCATTTCGCCCTCCGGATCGCCGGCGTGATGGAGGCAGCGCTCGTCGTCGAGAAAGGCGCTCCGCGCGCAGTCGGGCTCCGGGCAGGGCCGATACTCGTACATGGGTTTACCCTAGCCGATGGCCTTGCCTTCGACAAGCCCGAGTCCCTATTATGTGCCTATGTGCGCGTTTTGCGGCGGGGCAATGGCGAGGGAGAAGCCGGGATTCAACGAAGTCTGCGTCGAGTGCGGGCTGGATCTCCATGTCTGCCGGAATTGCCGCTTTTATCGTCCGGGATCGAAATGGGATTGCGCCGAGACCATCGAGGTGCAGGTCGTGGACAAGGAGCGCCGGAATTTCTGCGATTGGTACGAAACCGATCCGGCTCGTTTCATCGCCGGCGGCGGGGACGAGAAGGGGCGCCGTTCCGCCCTCGATGCCAGATCGAATTTCGACAGGCTCTTCGGTGGAAGCTGAAGACGGAAGGGGCCCCCTCGTCGCGATAATGGATTCGGGGGTCGGCGGCCTGCCTTACCTCGAATCGGCCCGGAAGCTCCTCCCCTCGGCGCGTTTCGTCTATCTTGCCGATCGCGAAGGTTTCCCCTACGGCACGAAGACAAGGGAGGCCGTCGAGTCGATCGTGCGCGACCGCGTTTCGAGGCTCGTCGCCGCCTTCAAGCCCCGGGCCGTCGTCATCGCCTGCAACACCGCCTCGCAGGCCGCCCTCGCCGCAGTCCGCAATGATCATCCGGGTCTCCCCGTTATCGGAACCGTTCCCGCCATAAAGCCAGCGGCCTCGGCCACGCAGAGCGGCGTCATCGGCGTCCTGGCCACGGACCGCAGCGTCGTCGATCCCTACCTCGACGAACTGGAGGCGCGCTTCGCCTCCGCCTGCCGCGTGGAGCGGCGCGGGGCCCAGGATCTTGTCGCCTTTGTAGAGCGCCGATTCCTTGCATCGACGAAGGTGGAAATAATTGAGGCCATCCGCCCCCACGTAGCCTACCTCGTCGATCGGGGCGTCGATGAAATCGTCCTTGCCTGCACGCATTTCCTTCATGTCGCCAGTGAGATAGAGAGCCTCGCGAATGAGCTCGCGGCGAAGAGGGCGGTGGGCAAAGTGAAAGTCGTCGAC
Source organism: bacterium (assembly GCA_021782015.1). Lineage (GTDB taxonomy): Bacteria > Spirochaetota > Spirochaetia > Treponematales > Rectinemataceae > CAIJMU01. The sequence continues at coordinate 1,963 of JAJXVS010000378.1, forward strand.
TCCCGGGAAGGGGTGGCCAGGCGCCTTCGCGACCTACTGGGTCGCGGCGACCTTGTGGGTCGCGGCGACCTTCCAGATCGCGGCGACCTTCCAGATCGCGGCGAGCTTGGGGGGGGCGATCGAGGGCCTGGGCGCGAATCGTGGGTGGATCGGTTTTACCTGAGCGGCGAGCCGCCCTTCGAGGCCGTGTACGATGGATTCGCCGCGCGCTACGCGCTGTCGGGGCCCTTCGCCCTGGACGATGCCGCATCGTGAAAGGCCTCGTCGTTTCCGGCAGCAACAGCCTCTTCCAGATAGCCTGCGATGACGGCGTGCGGCGCTTCTGCGGGATCAAGGGCAAAAGGCTGCGGGACCTCACGGGCACCTGGAACAGCCTCGCAGCGGGCGATCGGGTCGAACTTGAAATAGACGAGCGCACCTCGACCCAGGGCCTGGTGACGGCCCTCCTCCCGAGGCGGAATGTCTTCGGCCGCTTCAACGAAAAGGGACAGTCTTCGCAGGCGATCGCGGCCAACCTCGACCTCGTCGTCTGCGTGACCTCGCCACGCTTGCCCCCTTTCAGGCCGCGCTTCATCGACCGGGTGGCTGTGCTCGCCGAGGCGGCCGCGATCCCATTTCTCATAGTACTGAATAAATCCGATCTCGGATTCGACGAGGACATCGAGGATCGACTGGCGGAGTACCAGGAGTTCGGCTACGACGTCCACGTCGCCTCGGCCGATTCGGGCGAGGGCATCCCGGAGCTGCGCGAATTCATCGACGGGGACGTCTCGGTTTTCGTGGGCCAGTCGGGGGTCG
>JAJXVS010000107.1 GCA_021782015.1 bacterium
CTCTACGAGTCGAAGTAAGCCGGGCCTCAGAGGCACCGGCAGATCGGAAGAGCAACGAACACGGATCAGCATCAGGGAGTTGGAATATGGAGATCAAGGCTAGCGATGTGAAGAACCTGCGCGAGAAAACCGGCGCGGGAATGATGGATTGCAAAAAGGCCCTCACCGAGGCGGGAGGCGACTTCGCCGCGGCCGAGAAATTGCTGCGCGAATGGGGTATGGCGGGTGTCGAAAAGCGGGCTGGACGCGCCACCAATGAGGGCCGCGTCTTCGTCAAGGAGACGGCCGCAATGATCGGCCTCGTCGAGGTCGCCTGCGAAACGGACTTTGTCGCGCGCAATGCCGACTTCATCGCCGCCGGCGAGAAGATGGCCGGTCTCGTCATCGAAAAAGGCTGGACCGGCCCCAACGCCGAGCTTGAAGCCATGGTCAAGGACATTGCCTCCGTCATCAAGGAGAATATTTCCCTCAAGCGCGTACGGCTCGCAAAGGCCGGGCCGGGAGAGTACATTCACTCCTACGTGCATGGCGAGGGCAAGATTGGCGTTATCGTCAAGGCCAGGGCGGACAAGGCTGAGGCCTTCGCGAATCCCAAGGTGAGCGGTTTTATCCATGACGTCGCCCTCCACATCGCCGCCTTCAACCCGATGTTCCTCGATCAATCCAAGCCCGATCCCAAATGGGTGAAGGAGCAAGAGGAAATTTTCGCGAAGCAGGTCGAACTCGACGAAAAGCTCAAAACCAAGCCGCAGAATGTCATCGATGGCGTGCTGAAAGGCAAGCTCAAGAAACTCATGGCCGAGGTCTGCCTCCTCGATCAGGGTTTCGTAAAGGATGAAAAGCAGAGCGTTTCGGCTTTCATGGCGACCGTTTCCAAAGAGGCTGGCATCAAGCTGGAACTCGTGGAATATCAGTACATCAAGGTCGGCGAGGCCTGACCCTCCATGGTTGCGGCCACGTCGCAACCATCGGTGGCGGGCAAGGAAGCAGCCACGGGCGGCTTCCTTTCGTAATCGGACCGGGAGGGGATCGCCCTCCCGGTCTCAGCACGGGGGACACTATGGTGACCGTCAAGGCTTCCTGCGAAGACAAGATGAAAAAGGCCGTTGCCGCCTTAAGAGACGAGTTCAACGGCTTGCGAACCGGTCGAGCCTCCCCTGCCCTTCTCGACAAGATCAGGGTTGATTACTACGGGCAGAAAACTCCACTTTCCCAGGTCGCCACGGTCTCGGTTCCCGAAGCGCGGCTCATCGTCGTGCAGCCTTGGGATCGAGCCTTGATTGGCGAGATTGAAAAGGCACTTCAGAAATCCGAATTGGCATTGAATCCCTCGAACGACGGCAAGGTCATACGAATCGCCATTCCCCCGCTTTCCGAGGATCGTCGCAAGGACCTCGCCAAGATGGCGAAGCAGATGGCCGAGCAATCGCGCGTTTCGATCCGGAACGTCCGCAGGGATGGCCTCGAGGATCTCAAAAAGCAGCTCGCCGCAGGCGGAGTCGCCGAGGACGGCATAAAGAAGGAAGAAGACGAGCTGCAAAAGCTGACCGACAGCTATATCGCCCAGGTAGCCAAGGTTCTCGAGGAAAAGGAAAAGGAAATCCTCGAAGTATGAGGACCGCCTGATGGCGCTCGAACAGTCAGCTCTCATTCCGGCCCACGTCGGAATTATCATGGACGGCAATGGCCGATGGGCGACCCAGCGAGGCCTACCGAGAAGCGAAGGCCATCGCCAAGGCCTTGAAACGGCGAAAAAGATCGTTCTGGCCGCCTCGAGGGTGGGCATTCGCTATTTGTCGCTCTATGCCTTTTCGACGGAGAATTGGAAACGAACCTCCGACGAAGTGGGTTTTCTCATGGGTCTCATCAAGCATCACCTACGGTCCGAACTCGATTTCTACAAAAGAAACGGCATACGGATCGTCCACTCCGGCGACCCGACGGGCCTCCCCCAGGATATTGTGAGAGATATACGGGATGTGGAGACCGCCACGGCGCATTTCGACGGACTGGTTCTCAACATGGCCATCAACTATGGGGGAAGGGATGAAATAGTCAGGGCAGTCAGGCGTATCGCCCAAGGCCCGAATCCCGGGGCCCTCGATGCCGCAGCCATCGCCGCGGCCCTCGATCGACCCGATATCCCCGACCCTGACCTGATCATTCGCACCGGCGGGGAATATCGGCTTTCCAATTTTCTACTCTGGGAATCGGCATATTCGGAACTGTTCTTTTCGGACGCCTTATGGCCGGATTTTTCCTCGCTCGATCTTGAAGGCGCCATCGCGGATTTCTCACGAAGAGAACGTCGATTCGGTGGTCATAATGAATAATACGATCCAGAGGCTTTTGCTGTTCTTCATCGCCGTTCCGATCATCGTGCTCGTCATACTCTTTCTCCCCGGGTTTCACCATGCTGCCGTGGCGCTTTCCCTTGTGCTCTTTACGGCCGGGGCCAGTTGGGAGCTCGCCAGCCTTCTCCGGGCGAAGGGCTTCCCCGTGCGGCGTTTGACGAGCGCGGGAGTCGGAGCGATCATTCCGCTTCTCTTCTGGATTTCCACCTGGCTCCATCATCCGATCGTGCCGGGACGGGTCGCCCTTATGGGCACGGCGATTATCCTGATTTTGCTGTTGACCCCCTTCGCCTTCGTGAAGACAGATGCGATCAACAGGCTCGTTCCCGAGGTGCTTGGCCTGGTCTTCACCCTGCTCTATCCCGGCATCTTGGCCGGCTACCTGATAAATATCGTGTCAGCCCTGCCTCACTCGATCGAGGCGACCTTGACCTTTGCAGCCCTCTCGCTCGGCAACGACAGCCTTGCCTGGCTGTTCGGCATGACCCTGGGGAGAAGGCGAAACCTCATAGCCGTGTCGCCCAACAAAAGCGAGGCGGGTTTCGTCGGCGGCATCCTCGGGTCGGTCGTCCTAGCCTTCGCGGCTGCCCTCATTTTCCCCACAATGCTGCCCATGAAGCCCCTCCTCATCGCGGCCTTTGGCCTTGCCACCGGCGCCGCGACCATCGTCGGCGACCTATTCGAGAGCGCGCTTAAAAGAAGCGCCGGGGTCAAGGATTCCGGCCATATCATTCCAGGACGAGGCGGTTTTCTCGACACGCTGGATTCCCTCCTCTTCGCGGCTCCCGTATTTTTCGGTTTCTGCATGGTCTTCGGCTTCTTCTCATGAGTATCCTTTGCGAGAGGCATGAAGCTCGGGCGGATAATTCGCCCAGACCGACATCCCGAGTCAATTTCGATTTCAGAGGCGTTGCGGCATGACCCCCATTCTCGATGTAATTCTCGGCCTCGTGGGCCTCGGCATTGTTATTTTCGTCCACGAATTGGGACATTTTCTCGCGGCGCGGGCCGTCGGCATCGGGGTCGAGGCCTTTTCGCTCGGCTGGGGTCCTCGGCTGCTATCGTGGAAGCGCGGAGAGACGGAATACAGGATTTCGGTCTTTCCCATCGGCGGTTATTGCCTGATGCGCGGCGAAGCTGAATTTCGACAGGCCATCGAATCGAAGAACGCCGAAATACCCAGAACCCCCGGCACCTTTCACGGCGCCTCGCCGTTGCGGCGCATTATCGTGAGCCTGGCAGGTCCCCTCGCCAATGTGGTTTTCGCCGCAATCGTTTTCATAGGGGTGGCAGGCGTTGGCTATGATGTGAACACCCACGGGAACAAGATCGTCCTGGCCAGCGATTTTCCCCTCAATAGCCCGGCCGGAGCCGTCCATCGCTATCCCGCGGACGTCGCAGGCCTCAAGACGGGCGATACCATCCTGGATATCGACGGCAAGCCGGTGGCCGATTATTACATGATCCAGGAAGCGATCACCGAGAACAGCCCCGGCGGGAAGCTGGGCGTCTATGCCTGGATCGATCCCGTCGTCGCGTCCGTCTCCCCGGCCAGCTCGGCCGATTTGGCCGGCATCAGGGCCGGGGACCGGATTGTGGCCGTAAACGGGACTCCGGTGGACCAGGCCATCGCGGTGATGGCGGCGCTCGGCGACAAGCCCGAGAAGGCTGTCTTCACAATTGATAGAAACGGCATGAAGACGGATGTGCCTCTCGTGCTTTCCTGGAAGGACAACGGCGAGTCGAATCTGGGCATTTCCTATGGATCGATCTCACACCTGGTACGTTCCGCGTCCGTGCCCGCCTCGATCGCCGACGGCCTCAAGGAAACAGGAAACACTTTTCTATTGACCCTTCGCTCACTGGGAATCGTCGTTCGTCACCCCACGCCCCATGCCATGCGCCTCACGGTGCAAAGGGGCGACCAGACCCTCGACCTCGTTGCGAAACCCTCGTTCGACGACGTCAATCTCGTCAATTCCCTGTCCGGCCCCGCGCGGATCACCTGGATCGTCGGCAATACCGCGGTGCAGGGCATGGGCGAAGGCGTCGTTTCCGGCCTTGCCAAGAGTTTCGACCTTCTGGCCTTCCTTTCAATTGGTTTATTCATCATGAACCTCCTGCCCATTCCCGCGCTCGACGGAGGACAGATCGTCCTCTGGATTGTGGAGGCGGCCAGGCGAAGGCCGCTCAAGGCGATCACGGTGTGGCGCTTCCAGCTCGTCGGTGCGATTTTCGTGCTCGCGCTCTTCGTGCTGGCCACGGCGAGCGACGTGCTCTGGTTCAACCGCTGATCGCGTCGCCAGGCGACCTGTCGGGAACGAGGCTGCGGAGGAAGGGCGCATGAAGACGATAACCTGCCGGTGTGAGAGGACTTTCGAGGCGGATCTTCCCGACGCGGTGGATCTCGATCGGGACTCCGGAGTCTTCGAGGCCATCCTCGACGGGGAGTTCCTCGTCACGACCTGTCCGCATTGCGGCGAAAGACTCAAACCCGATATTCCCGTCGTCGTGACATCGAAGCGCCGTGGATTGGCGCTTCGAGTCCTGCCGGAGGGCGAGCGGCATACGTGGATGAGCGATCTCAAGAGCCTGCCGCACGGCGTCGAGATTCTGGTCGGCTATGCCGAACTCTATGAGAGAGTCTTGATTCTCAAGGACGAACTGGACCCCCGGGCCCTGGAAATTCTGAAATATTACATTCTCGCCAAGGCCCTTGAAGGCTCTCCGGAATCGTCGGAGACACCCCGGGTATTCTATCGGGGAAAAGACGGGAACGGACGCCTCTCTTTCGGTATTGAAGGCCTTCGGGCCGGCGAAATCGCCCTCCTCGCCCTCCCCTTCGATCGCTACGAAAAGGCGCTCAGGGATATGCCTGGCCTGGCTACGCAGGAGCCCTTCTCCCTCTTTCTATCGGGCCCCTATGCATCGACCAGGGCTCTGGAAGGAAGCTGAGGGGAGAGAACGCGATGAAGCGGGCCAGCTTATCGCGGAGCAAGGCGCGGCGCCGGGATTCCACAGGGCATGTCGCTGCGCTTTCGGCCGGGCGCTCAGATCTTTTCGAAGAAGAGTTCCCGTCGGCTCCGACCCTCGGAGCCGGCCTTTGCTTCGAATTTGGTCTCAGGCCGCCAGGTCTGGCGTTCCGCGAATCCTTGATACGCATTGCGAAGACCCGGCGTCGACGCGAGGGTTTCGAGAGCCGCATCCGCGTAGTCTTCGATATCGGTGACGAAATAGAGATAGCCGCCCGGAACGAGCCGCGAGGCCATGAGATCTGTGAGGCCCGGCCTCACCAGCCGCCGCTTGTGATGGCGTTTCTTGGGCCATGGATCCGGATAAAAGAGGTGGATGCCCGAAAGGGAAGCCGGTGGAACGCTCTTTTCCATGACTTCGACGGCGTCATGATTGACGATGCGCACGTTTCGGATGCCATGACCGAGGAGATCGAGGAGCAGTCTTCCGACACCGGGCCTGTGAACCTCGATGCCGAGAAAGTTCAATTCCGGCCTGGCCGCGGCTATCTGCCAGGTCGCGAGGCCCATGCCGAATCCGATCTCCATGACGACCGGTCTGTCATCCCCGAACAGTTCCGTCCAGTCGAAGGGCCTTCCTTCGAATTCGACGAGGAGACTCGCGCCCTCGCCCTCCAGGGCCCTTCGCTGGGCATCGGTGATTCGCCCTTGCCGGAGCACATAGGTCTTGATGCCTGTATCGCCGTCACTCATGGTATCGGAATCCTTTTCGAAAACGCGCCGCGCCTTTTGGCCGGGTCGTAGCCATAGACGGCGATGGCACGGGTTCGGCCCGCATCCGCGCTCCCCGCAAGGGCCGCGAGACTTCCGCCTCCCGCGCTCATGACCACGCTGCGCAACAAACCGCCCGCGGCGTCGTAGGCCAGAAGGTAGTTCTCGGGCCAGGCTCCGGCAAGGCTCACACGGCCGCCTTTCCATTCCGGAGCCGGGAGGCCCGCATCGGGACGGACCTTGTCAATTGTGAATTCATAGACAGCCCTGTCGCCGGCGAGATCGGCCACGACGGCCCGATACCGACCCGGCGGCGGGGCCGAACCATCGGGCATCGACAGGCCCGTGGCTCCCAGCCAATCGTCGGAACCGAGGCGCCTGTTCATCCACGATGAGGGACCGAGAGTCCAGCAGAGTTCCGCGGCGTCGTTGAGTATCCACATCGCCTCGATGTCGTCCATTCCTTCGGTATCGTGCACTCTCGCGAATACCGCCAAATCACCGTGAGGGCTGCGGTTTCCCGAATCGCCCGCGGGTCGAGACTCGATCGTCCATTCGACTCCGAGGATTTCGGGCGGTCCGCTCGCGCAGGAAACGAAGAGGAGGAGCGCGAGGGCTGCGGCGACGGGAAAGGAAATTCGGGCCACGAGACCGCGGCGGGACGATGCTTTCACGTGCCGAGACGCTCCCGTATGGCCTCGGCCGCCGCCGAAATGCTCGCCACCTCGACGGACTCCCTGTTCCTGAGGTCCTTCAAGGTCAGTATGCCTTTCTCGTTCTCGCTCGATCCGAGGATGAGACCGAAGGGAATGCCCTTCTTTTCCGCGTAGGCGAACTGCTGACCAAGCTTTCTTTTGTCCGGGAAGACTTCGGCGACCAGGTCCATCCGCCGCAGCAGAGCCGCAAATTGCTGATAGCGCGAGGCGAACTCATCTTCGATATAGAGGATAAGGACATCGCTGTAGCCGGCCTTCCCTGAGGTCTTCCCGAGCGCCTCGAGCGCCGTGAGAAGCCGATCGAGACCGATGGCCGCGCCGACTCCGGGCAGTTTTTTCGTCGTATAAAGGCTGGCCAGTTCGTCATAGCGACCGCCACCGCATACAGAACCGATTTCGGGCATCGCGTCGAGGCGCGTTTCGAAGACGACGCCGGTATAATAATCGAGTCCCCTCGTGATGCCGGGATCGAGCACGAGTATTTCGGCGTCGCTTCGCGCGTTGCCCGTGGCCGCATCGTTCCAGGCGAGAGCTATGCCGGAGGCGACGAAGGCCTCATGGATGAGCCTAAGCCGCTCGCTATCGGGGCCAGGACCGCCCGCGAGGCCTTCGAGCTTGGCCAGGGTTTCGATATAGCTCCCCGCGGGCTCGACGTAATCGAGGACCAGGGCGGCCTTCGCTTCTCCGATGGTCTCGGCGAGGAGGGGAAGAAGGGCCCCCTCCTCCAGCTTGTCCTTCTTGTCGACCGTGCGGAGGATGAAGCCAGATTGGTCCTCCACGCCCAGTTTCGCGAGGAATCGATTGAACAGGCCTCGGTGGTTGATCCTGATTTTGAAACCACCGACATCGAGAGCCTCGAAGGCGTCGCGAATAAGGAGGACAATGTCGGTATCGGCCATAGCCGAATCGGTTCCTACGATGTCGAAATCGCATTGCATGAATTCGCGATAGCGCCCTCGCTGGGTGTTTTCGCCGCGCCACACCTTGGCCATGTGGTAACGGCGAAATGGAAGATAGAGCTCATCGACGTGCTCGGCCATGAAACGGGCGAAAGGCACGGTGAGGTCGAAACGGAGCGCAACATCGCGATCGCCATGATCTTTGAAACGATAGACCTGCTTGTCGGTTTCGCCTCCGCCCTTGCCGAGGAGAATTTCGGCATATTCGAGGGCGGGGGTATCGATGGGCACGAAGCCGAATGACCGGAAGACCTTTTCCACCACATCCATGAGTGCCGAGCGTTGAATTTCGGCTTCCGGGAGATAGTCCCTGAATCCCTTCAGGACTCTCGGCTCGATGATTTCGGACATGTACGGCGCTCCTCGTAGACCAGGCTGCAGAAAGCCAGACCCAAAGCCCCGATCGCGCCACTAGGTGCGACGACGATTTCGGGTCCCGGGAACCTGCCGGCCCCGCATCGCCATTATGCCGGGTAGTGCGGGAAGGGTTCAAGAACTCGGGAAACGGCGCGACGACATCCTTTCCCTGCCTTCTCCACGTTGACAGTCCGGCGCGCACACACCATCATCCGCCCATGCTGCTCGTTTTCGACATTGGCAATACAGACATCGTGGGCGGAATCCACGAGCGGGGGCGGATTGAGGCGACCTTCCGGCTCAGGAGCATAGCGAGAAAAACCGAAGACGAGTACGCCGCCACGATTTCCTCGCTTCTTGGCGAAAGGGGCATCGATGTCACGGCGATCGATCGTGTGGTGATTTCCTCGGTGGTTCCGGCGCTTACCGCCACCATCGTGGCCTTTGCCCGCAACCTTTGCGGGCGAGACCCCCTCGTGATCGGCCCCGATTCCTACGTCAAATTGCCGCTTGAATTGCCAAGCCCTCGGGAAATTGGAACCGACCTCGTGGCCAATGCCCTGGCGGCATTCAAGAAAACGGGAGGCGGATCGGCCATCGTCGCGGACTTTGGCACCGCCCTCACCTTCACCGCGGTGCGGGGAGATGGCAAGGTGCTCGGCGTCGCGATCGCCCCGGGGCTCGGCACAGCGGTCGATTCACTGACGAGGAATACGGCCCAGCTGCCGGCGGTCGAACTGGTGGCCCCAGAGAGCGTCCTGGGTGTCGATACGGTCATGTCGATACGGGCCGGGGTCGTCCACGGCTATGCGGGCCTGGTCAGTCACCTCGTCGCGAGGATGAAAAAAGAGATGGGCGGGACTCCGAAGGTATTCGCGACCGGGGGTCTCTGCGAAATCATCGCGCCGCTTGTTGATTGCTTCGACGTCGTCGACAAGAACCTCACCCTGGATGGTCTGGCCTTCGCGGCGGACTATCTGTAAATCGCGCACCCGCGGTCGTCGGGTTCAGCCCTATCCCTCGGAAAGCAGTTTGGCTATTTCATCCCCGGAAACGATCGAACTTTCGCCACTTTCGGTCGATTCGACCTCGGCAAGCCCCTCGGCAAGCTCCTTGGCGAGGAAGCGCTGGCCGGTGGCGATGCCCAGGATTGTCGGTCCATGTTCCTGCAGAGAAACGACTAAGGGCGAGGCCCCATGTTCGAATCGGGCCAAGGCTTCGGCGAAATCGAGAGAGAGGCGCTCAAGAAGTCTGAGGTAGTCGTCGCGATCCACGAGATGGCGATTCTCGGCCAAAAGGCCGGCGACGGCCCGGATTGTCTCATCGAGAAACAGCACTTCTTTGAGAACCTGGTCACTCCAGAACTCGGGGTCGGCGTCGAGGGCAAAGGCCGCTTCCAGGGATTTCGCCCTGAGAGACAGCAGGAACAAGTCATCCCGGTAGTGAATCATCTGTGACATAGGTGCCTCGATTCATTGTCGGCTTTCGACCGGAGAGGCATGACTTTGAAAGCGCGTCAAACGACTGGTGAAGGCCAAAGCTGTCCTGTTCCGGAAATGGATCGACCCCAGGGCCGGCTCAGGTGAATTGGCTTTGCGCGCAATCCTCGGCTGCCTTGTAATTCTTTGTCTTTTCTGTTATAAGCATCGGGCCTCTTTATCCGTCGCAAGGTGTATGCGATGGATCACGTCGCCCCGCAAGGGGCGACAGGCTCCCGTAGGGAGTCATACGTCCACAAGGAGGAATCATGAGACAGTACGAACTCACTGTCGTCTACCCGACGGAGGAAGAACTCTTCCGTCTCGGGAAAGAGACAGTCGGAGCTGAGCTGGCGAAGCAGGGTGCGGCCGAGCTCAAGGAGGAGGACAAGGGGGACCGCCCCCTCGCCTATCCGATCAAGAAGCGGGATCGTGGGCATTATGTGTTGTACACGATGAATTTCGATCCCCAAAAGGTCGATGCCGCGGAAAAAGCCTTCAAGCTCAACCAGCACATCCTCAAGTACCTTTTCATCAGGGCCGAGGCCTGACAAGGGAGATCGTCGAATGGGAGACCTTGCGGTTGCTACCGTCGTCGGGAGACTGACGAGGGATGCCGAACTCAAATACACGAATTCCGGGCAGGCCATCTGTTCCTTCAGCGTCGCGACGAATTCGCGCGTCAAGAAGGGTGATCAGTGGGTGGATGAACCCAATTATTGGGACATTGACCTGTGGGGCAAGAAGGCCGAATCGGTGAACCAGTACCTCACCAAGGGCAAGCTGGTGGCCGTGAATGGGGACATGCGCCAGGACAAGTGGGAAAAGGACGGTCAGCAGCGGATGAAGGTCCGCATCAACGCTAATGATGTGCAGCTCATCGGCGGAGGCCAAGGTTCGGGCGAAGGCCGGTCTTCCTGGAACGGACCGGGCGGGGAATCCCGGCCGGCCGGAACGGAAGGTCGAGGCTTCGGGCGTGCCGATTCGCGCGCCGAGGGCAGCCCGCCGCCCGCGCGCCCGGCCTTTCCCGGCCGGGAACAGCCGCGACAGCCCGACCGCAGCGCCCCTCCCGACGATTTCACCGACGATATCCCTTTCTAATTCCAAGGAGAACAGTCCATGTCCGATACCAGAGAAATGAGCGATTCACGCCCTCCGCGAGGCGAGGGCGATTCAGGCGATTCCCGACGCGAAGGCGAGGATCGGGGACCGGCCCAGCGCCGCGGCAAGACCTTTTTCAAGAAGAAGGTCTGCAAGTTCTGCGCGCAGAAACTGAAGATAGACTATAAAGACGCAGACGTCCTGCGCCGCTTCACGACCGAGAGGGGCAAGATACTCCCTCGCCGCATCACGGGTTCCTGCGCGAAGCACCAGAGGGAACTCGCGGTCGCCATCAAGCGCGCCAGAGCCCTCGCGACCCTTCCCTACGTGGTCAAGTGAGGCTGTTTTTCCGATGAACGACGGCATCAGGATCGGCAGATCGACTCCCTGGCTCATCATGGCGCTCGCCAGCGGTGTGGCCTCGGCATCGCTCTGGCTGTCCGTTTTTCTCGCGCCCCTCTTCCTCATTCCCCTGCAGGTGGCTTTCGGCCGGCTTGGGAAAAAAGGGGCGGGACTGGCCGTCGGCTCCTCGATTCTGGTTCTGGCTCCCGCCGAAATCTGGCGAGTCGCTGATGTGGGCAGGGGCATCGCAGCTCTGGACATCCTCGCAGCTCTGGCCTTTCCCCTGGGCGCCATCCTCGTCCTCATTCTCATCAATGGCTCCTTCCTGGAGCGCATCCCGCATTCCGTGAGAACCCTGGCCCTCGGCCTCATCGCCGGGGCCATCGCGGCTCCGGCCGTCGCATCACTCCTATCGGACGAGGGACTCAGAGCCGCCTTGACGCAGTCGATTTCCCGGCTCGTCGAGCGTTTCGTCGGAGTCCTGCCCGGGACGGCGGCCGCGCAACAGGCGCCTGGCGGCCCGCCCGTCGGTGGCTACGATGCCGCCGCACTCGCCGCGTCCTTCGATCCGGCCGAAATGGTAACAACTACCATGAATGTTTTCGCCTCCTGCTATGCTGCCCTTTTCTGCCTCCTTTTCGGCGGCAGCTGGTGGATCGGGAGCAGGCTTTCGGGCGAAGGCAGCGCGGCACGAAGGACGGCGCCGCCGCTTTCCGGCTTCCGGGCCCCGCGAGCCCTGGTGTGGCCTTTTCTGGCCTCTCTCGGTCTCCTTCTCATCGTTCTCTATTTGAAGGCAGGACTCGCCTACCGGGCGATCGCCTGGAATCTTGTCCTGGCCATGTCTCTCGTGTACGCGGCTCAGGGACTGGGCATCGTTGCCCATGTCTTCGACCGTCTGCGTATGCCGAGAGGCTTCAGGATCGCCTTTGCGGTCGCCGTGCTGATTTCGGCGATTGGTTCGCCGATCGGCGCGGCCCTCGTGGCGATTCTCCCCCTGCTCGGTGTGACCGAGCTATGGATCCCCTACCGTAACCCGAAAGGAGTCGGAGCATGAGAGTTATCCTCAATCAAGACGTTCCGAATCTCGGCGAGCTCGGCGACATCAAAGAAGTCGCCCCGGGCTACGCCCGCAACTTTCTCTTTCCCCGTGGCTTCGCCGTCGTCGCGTCCCAACGGGCCCTTGACCTCTTCAAGCGCCGCGCCGCCGAAATCGAGCAGCGCCGCGAGGAGAAACGCAAGGCTTCGATGGGTCTCAAGGAGCGCATCGAATCCGAGGAACTGGTCGTCTCGGTGCCGGCCGGTCACAATGGCAAGCTCTATGGCGCGGTAACCAATGCCACCATCTATGATGAACTTCTCAAGAAGGGCATCGACATCGAGCGCAAGAAGATCGAAGTGACAGGGCATTCCATCAAGAACATCGGCACCTACAAGGTCGCCGTGCACCTCTATGAGAAGGAAGAGGCCATCCTCGTCGTCAAGGTCGAGGGACATGCCGTCAAGGCCGCGGAAAGCTCCCCCGGCGAAGAAGCCCCCAAGAAGCGCGAACGCCGCGAGCGCAAACGCAGCGAAGAGGACGATTCGCCCGAGGCTCAGCTCAAGGCCTTCCTCGCTGCCCAGGGACTCGAGCCGGAAGAAGACCACGAGGAGCCAGCGGCT
>JAJXVS010000379.1 GCA_021782015.1 bacterium
GGCGAGGCCCGCCACGGCGAGAAATCGATCGAGGCGATGTACCCTTGAGGCCTCAGCCGGTCGGCCATAGGCATCGAGGCCGATGCAGGCCACGACAATCTGGCTGTACTCCGGAACGACGGGCTCGTGGGCCTCGGGCGCCTTGATGGGCAGACGCTTCGACCCGTCGGCCTCGATGAGGAGGAGGTCGCTTGCGCCAATGAAGGCTTTCAGAGATTGAGGCGAAGGGCCTTTGACCTTTCCAGCTTCGAGTTCGCCCGTCCGCCCCGCATCGGAGAGGACAAAAGCCAGGGTCGAGGGCGGGAGGCGGCCAGGGGGCGGCCCGTCAAGAAAAACGTCGATTCGACGCCCGTTTTCGAGGCGGGGATCGCGCATGGCAGTTGTCGTGGCGACGATGGTGGAAAGCCCGCGGGCTCGAGCCGCCTCGGCGAGGGCGAAGATCGCGCTCGTTTTGCCGCCGGCGCCCACAAAGGATACCACGATGCTTGAAGCGCCATGCCGTGAAGAAATGAGCCTATCGAGGAGTAAAGCAGCGCCGCTTAGCACTCAGGCCCTCCGTCGCGCCCGGTCCATTACGGCAGCCGCGAGCGTCACGGCTCCATGTCGCACCGCGATCAGCTCAGCAAGAATGGAAACGGCGATCTCGCCGGGGGTCTCCGCTCCGATGTCGAGGCCGACGGGGGCAAAAATCGCGTCCACGCGGGAGGGATCGAAGCCGTCGGCCTTGAGAGCTTCGAGAATCATGCGTGTCTTGCGAGCGCTTCCGATGCAGCCGAGGTAGCGAAGCCCGGCCGGGAAGAGAGCACGGACGCAGACAAGATCTTCTTTATGGCCCGGCGTGAGAACGACCGCGTAGTCGCCGGCTCGAGGTTTAAGGGAATCGAGGGATTCGCGATAGGGACCGCAGAGAACCTCGACGCCCGAAGGGAATCTCCGGCTATCGGCGAACTCTGGTCGGGAATCCACGACGGTCACGGCGAAATCGACCTCATTGGCAAGCCTTGCGAGGGCCAGACCGACATGGCCTCCGCCGCAGATGATCAGGCGGTCCTCGACCAGAAGCGGATCTTCGAAGGTCCCGCCGCCGGGAAGGGCATGGACCAGAACGCCACCGCCCACCTTGAGTAGGGATTCAAGACTGGCGGCCATCGCCGAGGCCGGGTTGATCGCCTGCACGAGCATCGTGGTCACGCCGCCGCAAATTCCTTCGGAGCCGGCCACATCCGCGCCGAGCTTGTCCACTTCGAGCAGTAGGGCCGGAGCTCCCGCGAGGACCTTGGCAGCCGCCTCAAGGGCTTCGGCTTCTCCTTGCCCTCCGCCTACCGTGGCCCTGATGCTGCCATCTTGAAGGAGGAGCATCGAGGAGCCGGCATGGCGGGGTGCCGAGCCCTTGGTCGCGATGACCGTGACCATCGCGATACTTCGCCCCGCCGCAAGCTCTGCGTCGAGGGCGACAAGAAGTTTTCGGTCCATGCTCCTGCCTTTCGCCGGCCTAGCTCGCGCTGCCCTTTTTCTCGATCTTGGCCCAGGTATCGCGGAGATTGACGGAACGGTTGAAAACGGGTCGGCCGGCCGAATCCCTGCCCTCTGCCGAGTCGCGGACGAAATAGCCTAGGCGCTCGAACTGGTAAGACTCTCCTGCCTTGGCCCCTGCGATGGAGGGCTCGCCGAAGGCTCCCGGCAGGGACTCGAGGGAGTCCCTGTTCATGGTCGCCACCCAATCGACACCGGGCTCGACATCCATCGGCCTTTCAGAGGGGAAGAGGTGATCGAAGAGCCGGGCCTCGAAGGGGATGGCCTGGGCGGCCGAGACCCAATGGATGGTACCTTTTACCTTGCGGTTGTCCGGGGCGTCGCCGCCCCGGGTCGCCGGGTCATAGCTGCAGCGAACCTCGGTGATCTCGCCTGTGGCGGGATCCTTCGTGAAGCCCGTGCAGGTGACGATATAGCCGTAGCGGAGGCGCACGGTGTTGCCGGGAAAGAGGCGGAAGTATTTGGGCGGTGGCACTTCCTGGAAATCTTCGCGCTCGATCCAGAGCTCGCCGGAGAAGGGAATCTTCCTCGTGCCGGCCCCGGGGTCTTCGGGGTTGTTGACCGCCTCGAGCTCTTCGACCTGTCCCGGGCCGCCACTCTGGCCCCTGCCGGGCCAGTTTTCGATGACGAGCTTGAGGGGGTGGAGAACGGCCATCACGCGGCGGGCCCTCTTGTTGAGGTCCTCGCGGAGGCAGTGCTCGAGGAGCTGGATGTCGACATAGGAATCGGTCTTGGCCACGCCGATGCGGCCGAGGAAGTCGCGGATGGCCTCGGGCGTATAACCGCGGCGACGGAGGCCGGCCAGGGTGGGCATCCGAGGATCGTCCCAGCCTGAGACATAGCCTTCTTTTACGAGGCGGAGGAGCCAGCGCTTGGAAAGTACGGTGTGGGTGATGTTGAGGCGGGAAAACTCGATCTGCCGCGAGGGGAAGACCTCGGCCTCGCGGATGAACCAGTCGTAGAGGGGTCGGTGAATCTCGTACTCGACCGTGCAGAGCGAATGGGTCACGCCCTCCATCGCGTCGGAGAGGGGGTGCTGGAAGTCGTACATCGGGTAGATGCACCAGGCTGTACCTGTTCGGTAATGGGGCTCCCGCCTGATCCGGTACATCACCGGGTCGCGCATCATGAGGTTGGGGTGGGCCATGTCGATCTTGGCCCTGAGGGTCTTGGCCCCGTCGGCGAACTCTCCTGCGCGC
>JAJXVS010000108.1 GCA_021782015.1 bacterium
ATGGTGTGTACGAATTCAGCGAACAATTAGTGCCTCCCTATCGCCGCGCCTGGGATCTCGGTACCCCTCCGGCGGCCAGGGGCGGCCAGTGAGGCGATCGAGCATGCGCATACGTTCCACGATCACGGTCCTCGCCAAGGCTTTCAGCATTGCCGCGATGCTCGCGGGCTGCGCCTCGGCTCCGGCCGCGCCAGCCCCGGTTCCCAATTGGCAAAACGTCAAAATCGATAGCCTTCGGACCCTGGCCGATTCCTCGCCAGCAGCGGCGATCGACCAGGCGCTGTTCCTCCTTGAGGCGCCCCCCGGCCAGGCGGAAGTCAACCGCAGCGCTCTCGCCGCCGTCATAACCAAGGCCGGCGATACTCTCGCGAGACGCTACGCGGCCGCAAGAAAAGCGGGCGATGCGGCCTCCGGTCTTTCGGCCCTGCGATCGCTGGGGGCCCTCGCCTCTGTTCCCGAAGCACTGGGGCTCCTGTCGCCTGAGGCTCGCGGCGTGGCACAGGGCGTTGCGGCTTCGGCAGGTCTGGACGAAGGGACCCTCCTCCTCGACCAGGCCGGGCTCGCGTGGAAGCAATCGAATCAGAGCCTCGCCAATGCCTTGGTAGCGGAGGCCCTCAATGCCTTCGCCGCGGGGAATCCCCAGGCGAAGGAACTCCTCGCGCCCTGGCGGGATAGGGCCGAAAAGGCCGGATCCACCTCCCTTGTCGCGAGAATTGATGGCCACGAGGGATCGGTGGACGCTTCCGTCCAGGCCTCTCCTCCTGCGAGCGAGCGCCTCGATCCGGCACTGGTCGCGAAGATCGAGCCGGGCGTCATCACCGTCAGGGTTGATCGCGGCATCAGGGTCGAGCAGGGCATGGGCAGCCCGGATCGCGTCCTCGGCTCGGGATTCTTCATCGATCCCCGCGGCTATCTCATTACTAATTATCACGTCATTTCCAGCGAAGTCGATCCGGAATACAACGGGTACTCGCGTGTCACGATCAAGCCCGCCGACAACCCCGACGCGCGCATCCCCGCCAAAGTGATCGGTTGGGATCCGATCCTCGATCTGGCCCTCCTCAAGGCAGAAATGACGCCGCCCTATTCCTTCGTGCTCGACCCGGCTCCGGCCCTCGAGCAAGGAGCGACCATTTACGCCCTCGGTTCCCCGCTGGGCCTCGAATCGACGATCACCTCGGGCATCGTCTCCGCCACCGGACGCAATTTTCTTCAATGGGGCACCGTCATCCAGGTCGACGCGGCCCTCAACCCCGGCAATTCCGGAGGCCCCCTGCTGGACGCGGCCGGAAAGGTTTCGGGCATCGTTTTCGCCGGCGTCCCCGGGTACCAGGGCCTCAACTTCGCCATCCCGGGCACCTGGCTGATGCGCGCCCTCCCGTCACTCTACGCCGGCGGCAAGGTTGCACATCCCTGGCTCGGCTACGTGCTCGACGACGCGGAAAATGGCGGCACGGGCCTATCCGTCCGCTACCGCAGCCCCTCGGTCCTGCCTTCCGTGCGGGAAGGCGATACCATCCTTTCGATCGACGGGAAGGCCCTCAAGAAAGTGACCGACCTCCAGGCCATCCTTCTTGAACGGCACCCCGGCGACCTTGTCAGCCTCAGGGTTCGCGATGCCAAGGGGAAGGAAAGGGTGGTGCTCCGCGCCCTGGGCACAAGACCGGAGCATCCCCTGGATGACGCGATTGCCCAAGACACGCATGAAAGGATTTTCCCCGCCTTGATGGGCATGGACGTCACGAGGATTCCCGGCGGTGTCTTCGACGGGGACAGCTATTCCGTATCGAAGGTGCGACCGGGATCAGTGGCCGACGAGGCGGGACTCTCCGAGGGCGATCCCTTCACCCTCTACGCCCTCATCGTTCACCCCAAGGACAGGGCCGCCCTTGTGCAAATCCACATCAAGAAGCGGAAGGCTGGATTCCTCGAAAGCATCATCCAGATTCCCATTCCGCTCGACATCCCCAATTTCGTTTGATCTCCGCCTTTCGGCGGCCCTCAATCTGACAGGGTCGCCGAGTTGGCGGGTTTTTCAGTGGCCATGGAGGAGGATGGATACTATACTGGCTGACTGAAGGGGGCCAGGAAAATGGACGATGGACACGCTCCGGTCACGAGGCTCGGCCCGCAAGGGAATCTCGGCATTGAGAAAGCCTCAGCTCTTCGAGGGGAGATCATCGACGCCTTTTCGCGCGGGGGCCTGATAGAATTCGATTTCGCCGGAATAGTCGATCTCGACCTTCCCTGCCTCCAGGTGATCTACGCCGCGCATCGAGAGGCCCGCGCCCGCGATGTCCAGTTCCGCCTTGTCGGCAGGGTGAATCCGCGCATTGCAGGAAGACTCAAGGCCTCCGGTTTTATTACCGCGATTCCCGAAACCGGCGCCGAACTCGAAGGCTGCCTCCTCGGCTGGACCAGGGAGGAATCATGATCGACAAGTTCAAGAGCACTTTCCTCGAAGAAGCCAACGAACTCCTCGGTCAGCTGGAAGAGACCCTCCTCGAACTCGAGACGATGCCCACGGATTCGGAGCTCCTCAACAAGGCGTTCCGCGCAATGCATACGGTCAAGGGTTCCTCCTCGATGTTCGGCTACGATGCTGTCTCCAAATTCACGCACGAGGTGGAAACGGCCCTCGATCGATGTCGAAACGGCGAAATTCTCATCGACCGGATTTTTATAGGCCTCACGCTTCGCGCCCGGGACCACATTCGCGGACTCCTCGATTTCGAGAATCCGCCCGAGGAACTCCTCCGCCAGGGCGAGGCTATCCTGGGCGAATATCGCGCCTGGATGGCGAACATCGGGGGAGGCAAAGCCGTCGCCTCCGGCCCAGCTCCGAAAGGGGAGGGGGAAGGGTCCAAAGCCAGGCCGAGGGAAGGCGCCAACAGCGAGGCTCAGGGCGAGGCTGAGCCGATGACCTGGCGCATCATGTTCAGGCCGGCACCGGAGATTTTCAAAGACGGGACCAAGGTACTCACGCTAATCGCCGAGCTGGTCGCGCTCGGAGAGGCGAGCGTCTACCCGCATATCGAAGCCCTCCCCGGGCTCGCCGCCATGGATCCCGAGCTCTGCTACTGCTCCTGGGACATTATCCTCACGACGAGGGCCGGCGAGAACGCGCTGCGCGATATTTTCATCTTCGTCGAAAATCGCTCCGAATTGCAGATATCCAGGATAGCCAAGCAAGGCGACGAGTTCGCCAATGCGAAAAGGCTGGGCGAAATCTTCATAGAGCGCGGCCTTGTGAGCGCCGCGACGATTGGTTCCGTCCTCGAAGGCCACAAGCGTCTCGGCGAGACCCTGGTGGAACAGAAGGTGGTTTCCTCGGACGAGGTGGCCTCGGCCCTCCTCGAACAGGAACACCTGAAAAAGATCCAGGAACGCAAGGATGTCGCCGGCTCCATACGCGTCGCCTCCGACAAGCTCGACAGCCTTGTCGACCTCGTCGGCGAACTCGTGACGCTCCAGGCCCGGCTCTCTCAGACGGCCTCCGAACGCCAGGATTCGGCCCTCGGGTCGATTTCCGAACAATTCGAAAGACTTATTTCCCAGCTGCGCGACAACACCATGTCCATACGCATGCTTCCCATCGGCAGCACCTTCAACAAGTTCCGCCGGGTCGTCAGGGATCTGTCGCTCGAACTCGGCAAGGAGGTAGAACTCCAGACCGAGGGAGCCGAGACCGAACTCGACAAGACCGTCATCGAAAGGCTCTCCGACCCCCTCGTCCATATCATCCGCAACTCCCTCGACCACGGCATCGAGTCCCCCGACCTGCGTCGCGAGAAGGGAAAGCCGGTACCCGGCGTGATCCGGCTTTCGGCCCGTCATTCCGGAGCCTATGTTCTCATCCAGGTTTCCGACGACGGAAAGGGCCTCGACGCCGAGGCCATCCGCCAAAAAGGAATCGAGCGGGGGCTGATCGTCCAGGGGCAGGAGCTTTCGGACAACGAGCTTTTTCAGCTCATCTTCGCCCCCGGTTTTTCCACGGCCCGGGTCATTACGACGGTTTCGGGCCGGGGTGTGGGCATGGACGTGGTCAGGCGCGAGATCGACGGGCTCGGAGGAAGCGTCCATCTCGAATCGGCGGCGGGCGCCGGCATGACCGTGACCCTCAAGATTCCGTTGACCCTCGCGATCATCGAGGGGCTCCTCGTCAAGGTGGCCGGCGACTTTTACGTCATTCCCCTCTCTTCCGTCGATGGTTGCATAGAGATCGCCAAAGAAGACCTGGATCAACTCGGCGAGCGAAGAATTTTCTCCTTTCGCAACGAGTTCGTTCCCTTCGTTTCGCTGAGACGGTTTTTCGACAGCGTCGGCCAGGGCCCCTCGATTTCGCAGATCGTCATCGCGCAAGCCCTCGATTCGCGGGTGGGCTTCGTCGTCGACCAGGTGATCGGCGACTACCAGACCGTCATTAAGCCCCTGGGCCGAATGTTCAAGAGCGTCGAAGGCATTTCGGGGGCGACTATTCTCGGTGACGGTACCGTGGCCCTGATCCTCGACGTCAACCGTCTTTCGCAGGTCGTTCAGCACGAATCGAAGGTCCGGACCGCAGCCCGCTCCGGGGTCGCATGAGTCCAGGCTCGACGCCTTCCCTTTCCCTGCCTGCCGAAGGCCTCCAGTGCCTGAGCGAGGGGGAGTTTCGGACTCTCGCGACCTTTATCGAGTCGGAGCTGGGAATCAGGATGCCCGAGACGAAAAAGGTCATGCTCGAATCACGACTGCTCAAACGGCTCCGCCACCTTGGCTTGCCCGATTATGAGGCCTACATTCGCTTCGTCTTTTCCGAGGAGGGACGGGCATCCGAACTGATCAACATGATCGACGCCGTCACGACCAACAAGACCGATTTCTTCCGCGAAGCCGAGCACTTTGATTTTCTCCTCGAGCGAATTCTGCCCTCCTTGGGAACTTCCGGAGCGGCGCACCGCTTTTGGTCGGCCGGCTGTTCGACGGGCGAAGAACCCTACACCCTCGCCATGGTACTCGAGGAATTTCGGGAAAAGACGCCGGCCTTCTCCTGGTCCATCTTCGCGAGCGATCTTTCGACGAAGGTTCTCGACAAGGCCATCGAGGGCGTGTATACGGCCGAGCAGGCCGAACCGATTCCCCTTTCATTCAAGAAAAAGTACCTGCTCCGCTCGAAAGACCGGGAACAGGGCCTGGTTCGGATCAAGCCGGAGATTCGCTCCCGAATGACCTTTGCCCGCATCAATTTCAAGGACAGGGCCTGGCCCGTCGAGGGCCTTTTCGATGTCGTTTTCTGTCGCAACGTCATCATCTACTTCGAGAGAAAAACGCAGGAAGAAATCATCGGCCGCCTCCTCCAACGGGTGCGACCCGAGGGATGGCTCATTCTCGGCCATTCCGAATCGGTGGCCGGCATGAACCTGCCGATGCGTTCGATCGCGCCCACCGTCTATCGCAAAGTGGGTTGAGGAGCATTCAGCATGGGGAAAACGATCCGTGTCCTTGTCGTCGACGATTCGGCGGTCGTGCGACAGACCCTCAAGGAAGTCCTCGATTCGGATCAGGGGATCGAGGTCATCGGGGTCGCCGCCGATCCCATCTTCGCCCAGCGCTATCTCGACAACGAGGCCCCCGACGTCGTCATCACGGACGTGGAAATGCCCCGGATGGATGGCTTGACCTTCCTTCGCTCCATCATGGAGACGAATCCCCTGCCCGTCGTCGTCTGCTCCTCCAAGACCGAGGAGGGCTCGGACAATGCCCTGAAGGCCCTCGAATACGGGGCCGTCGAAATCGTGCAGAAACCCCGTCTCGGCACCAAGCAATTCCTCGAGGAATCGACGGTCCGTCTCTGCGACGCCGTCCGGGCGGCCCATCTCAGCCGCGGACGTCTTCGTAATTATAAAGGTCCTTCCCGCGAGGCGCGAACGGTCGAACCGAAGCTGACCGCAGATGTCATGCTGCCCAAACCCGACGCGGGCCGCGTATCGGTCGAGACGACGGAAAAGGTCGTCGTCGTCGGGGCCTCGACGGGGGGGACGGAGGCTCTTCGCGAATTCCTTGAGGCCTTCCCGGAGGATTGCCCGGGCATCGTCATCGTCCAGCACATGCCCGAACATTTCACGGCGGCCTTCGCAAAGCGACTGGATTCCGTATGCCGGATCAAGGTCAAGGAAGCGGCCGACGACGATACGGTTGTGCGGGGAAGGGCCTTGATCGCCCCGGGGAACAAACATACCCTCCTCAAACGATCGGGGGCGCGCTATTATGTCGAGGTGAAGGATGGGCCTCTGGTCTGCCGTCACCGGCCGAGTGTCGATGTCCTTTTCCGTTCGGCGGCGCGTTACGCGGGCAAGAACGCGGTCGGCGTCATCATGACGGGCATGGGCGACGACGGGGCTCGCGGCATGAAGGAACTGCACGACGCCGGTGCCCGCACGATCGCGCAGGACGAGGCGAGCTGCGTCGTTTTTGGAATGCCCAACGAGGCGATAAAACTCGGGGGAGTGGATACCGTGCTGCCTCTTGATGGCATCGCGGAGGAAGTTGTACGGCGCGCTCGCTAGAACGTAGTGGAATCGGCCGGCCCGGACCGGCGGGAAGGATATACTGTGGCCAAGAAAATCCTGGTTATCGATGACTCTGCGGCGATTCGTCAGAGCATCTCGTTCATTCTCCAGCAGGAAGGCTATGAAACCATCGAGGCGCAGGACGGTCAGGAAGGCTTGGGCGTCCTCGCTGGCGTCGGCGCCCTCGACCTCATCATCACCGATGTGAACATGCCCAACCTCGACGGCATCGGCTTTATCCGGAAGGCGCGGGAACTGCCGGCCTTCAAGTTCACTCCCATTCTCGTGCTTACCACCGAATCCCAGGGCACGAAGATGAATGAAGGCAAGGAGGCCGGCGCGACCGGCTGGATCGTGAAGCCCTTCAATGCGGAGAAGCTTCTCGCCATCGTCAAGAAAGTGGCGGAGTAGGCCGACCGCCATGGACGGAACGTCGATGAGAAGATATCTCGCCTTCGAACTCGACGGAAACGCCTATGCCGTGGAGGTCGAAAGGGTCGAAGTCGTCCTTGAAATGGTGCCGGTCACCCGCGTGCCCCGGGCGCCGGAACACCTGCGGGGCGTCATCAACTATCGGGGCGCGGTGATACCCGTCGCCGATCTGCGCGTCCGCTTTGGGCTCGGGCTCACCGACCTGGCCGGGGCTTCCAGCATCGTCGTCCTCCAGATCCGGCAGGGCGATGAAGACGTCACCGTCGGCTTTCTCGCCGACTCCGTACGCGAGGTCATCGACTTCGATGCCGACAAGATCGATAGGGCCGTCGGCTTGGGTTCAGGTCGCCTCGATGCCATGGTCAAGGGTGTCTACGCCTACGAAGGGGCTTTTATCGTCGTCCTCGACATCGACAAGGCCTTCGAAGACCTCGACGAGGAGACCTAATCCCGCCGGGAAGGGTGATTCAATTCACCTCAAAGACCTAAAAGGGCGGCATTGAGTCGTCGCTCCAAGGTGGCGACTTCCGGCGTTCCGGGCTCCCGCCGCTCGCGCGGCGTATCGACATCGAAGGCATCGATGACGCGGGCTGGGCGATCCGAGAGGACGATGACGCGGTCGGCGAGCCAGAGGGCCTCTGCCGGATCATGGGTGACAAGAATCGACACGTTTCTTTCCATGGCCCGCAGGTCGAGGAAGACGCCCATCAATTCTCGCTTGCGCTTGAGGTCCACGGATTGGAAGGCCTCATCGAGGAGGAGGAAATCCGCCGGCATCGCGAAGGCGCGCACGAGGGAGGCGCGCTGCCGCATCCCGCCCGAAAGTTCTCTGATGGGCCGATCTGCATGGCCTCCGAGGCCCGAAAGTCCCACGTAGCGTTCGATGCGGGTCAGGGCTTCCGCCCGGGACAGACCGGAGCCGGAGAGGGCGAAAAGCGCGTTTTCCACGGCGCTCTTCCAGGGAAGAAGGCGATGATCCTGGAACACAAAGGAAAAACGCGCTCGCTCAAAGCCCTCACGCCTCCCCTCGAAGGCGGGATCGAGACCCGCGACGATTTTGAGCAAGGTCGTCTTGCCACAGCCCGAGGGCCCCAAAATGACGAGGAGCTGCGAAGGCGGGATTTCGATGTCGACTCCATCGAGCACCAAGAGGTCTCCGAAGCTTCGCCTGATGGCGATGAGACTATATGCCATCGGCCGCGCCCCTCGTGACAATCCTGCCAAAAATCCATTCGGTCAAACCGCAGAGCAGTATGGCCGCAAGGGCCCAGGCGAAAACCCTCGGCGTATCCAAGAGGACCCTCGATGACTGGAGGCCCGATCCGATGGCGAGCCGCGGCTGGGCGAGAACCTCGCCCGCGACGACAACCTTCCAGGAAAGGCCCAATGAGGCCCTGGCTCCGGCCGCGAAATAGGGCGAGGCCGCGGGAAGGCGCAGTTCGAAAAACACCTTGGCGCGGGGCACCTTGAATAATCGGGCCATTTCCAGAAGCTCAGGCGGCGCCGCCCTGGCGCCTTGCATGGCCGAGGCTGCCATGACGGGGAAGGCCATCAGAAAGGCCGAAAAGATGGGCACGAAGCCCGAGGGGAACCAGAAAAGCGCCAAGAGGATCAGAGCCAGGACGGGTGTGGCCCTGATTGTGGTGAGAAGGGGGGCCAGGGCCGCCCGCACCGTTTCCGAACGCCCTGAGGCGAAGCCTGCCAACGCGCCGACAATGCAGCTCGCCGCAAAGGCTTCGAGTCCGCGAAGAAAGGTCGAAAGGACAGCGGTCAGGAATTCGCCTGTGGGCGCCAGACTGATGAACTCGGCCAGCACCCGCGCGGGCGAAGGGAGGATGATTTCCTTGCCGACCACCGCAGCCCCGATTTGCCAGAGAGCCACGAGAAAAACGACCGACACAATTCCCACGAGGCGCTTTTTTGTCGCCCCCTGGCCTTCCCCCGCGATGGTTTCAGTATTGCGCGTAAAAGGCATCGTCGGGCAGGGCTCCTCCTATCGAAGCCGGAGCTGAAGCGAGAAAGACCGAGAGGAGGGCCTCCACCTCCGGCCTCGCCGCAGCGGCCTCGAGATAGACGAAATTGCAGTGGGGAATGGCGGCCGTGGCGATGGCGGGCGCGAGGCCCAGGTCATGGCTGCCGACGAGCTTGCCCGCGGCTGCGGGATCGGCGAGGGTTTTCACGATCGAGGCGTGGACAGCGTCGAGGAGTATTCTGGCGTCGGCTTTACTTATCCCCGATCCATTTCTGATGACGAGGGCCGTCATGGGATAATCATCCATTCCTGTCGACTTTTTCCAAAGGGCGCCAAGGTCGATCGGGGAGCGGAGATGGGCGTTTTTCATTTTCGCGAGGGTCACGAAGGGTTCGGGGAGGACGGCCGATTGTATGGTCCCGGATGCGAGGGCCGCCGCCATGTCGGGATACCCGAGGGCGAAGGAGAGGCGAAGATCCTTGTCGGGATCGAGTCCCCCATCTTTCAGCAGGCGCCGAAACAGGAATTCGGGAGTCGCACCCTGTCCGGCGACGTCGACCCTCCTGCCCCGGAGATCGGCAATTCCCGCAATATCGGGTGCATTGGTAAGGAAGCTGAGCATGCCATCGCCGGTGATGGCGGCCAGAGAGAGGTCGACACCCGATCGCCTGAGTTTGGCGGCCATGTTGATGGGGAGAACAGCCACCTGGAATTCGCCTGAAACGAGTTTGGCCACCATGAGATCCGCGCTGCCCACGGCCTCCATTTTGACGACGCGCCCGTCGGCGAGGACAGGGGGATTTTCGAAAAGCTGAACCAGGGCGATGCCGCTCGGCCCCTTGAGGGCTGCAACCACCGGCTCCTGGTTTTCGGCGAGGACCGGCGCGGCAATGAGGGCCAACAGGGCCGCGACCGCGCCGAATTGAAAGGATTTCATCGAAACCTCCACAGATTTGGCGGAACCTTTGCACGAGCGGAAACGCCGTCTGATAGTATACTGTCTTTAGGGAGTTGCAGAAGCGGCGATGGCCTGTTCGATGTGTGGCTCGGAAACCGATCTTATCCTCGTCAGACGCGGGCCTGAGGGCAGCACCGATGTCCGCCTCTGCGATGACTGCGCAAGGGTAGGCGGGCTCAGGGCTAGAGGCGGCAGCATCACTATCGATTTTGACGCCTTGCTCGGTGGGGATCGAGTCGAAAAAACGGAAGAATTTTCATGTCCTGAATGCGGAATGGATAGTCGGCGACTAAAAAGGACAGGACGGATCGGCTGCCTGCGCTGCCTTGACGTATTTCGCGACGACATACGCCGTTACCGGGCCCATCGCAGGCAGCTGCCCGATTTGGCGCCGAGGGCGATCGGCTCCGCGTCCCGCCCGGCCCTCCTCCAAGGCCGACTTCGCGCCGGCCGCCTGTATCCGGGACTCCCTCTTCCAGAAATCCATGCCCCGCATGCCACGGCTGCCCTCTTTACTTCCCTGTTTTCACGCCTTGGGTTCAGTGTCAGGAGGCTAACCGATCTTTCGAACGCAGAAAGGGAGAATCTGGCCATCGATGCGGGCCCGCCCGCTTCCTGGATGAAGGACGGGGAGGCCTTGGTCGCCACGAGGGAGGGAGGGGCTACCCTCGGTCTCTGCGATTGCGACGATCATATTTCCTTTCGCATTTCGACGCGAGGCGCCGATCTCATTCGCAGCGAAGCCGAATTGCGCGAGGTCTTGCGCAAAGCCGACGAGCTTGTCGCTTCGGTGAAGGACCGCGAGTTCGATCGAATCTCCCGCTCCCTCCGGGGATTCGGAGAAGATCTCGAAGCCGAAATCCTCCTTCATCTTCCTGCCCTCCAAATGAGTGGGAAGCTCGATCGGGCCTTGAAATCCGCCTTGGCCGAAGGCTGGTCGATCGAAGGTCTCTCGGGCTCCGAAACCGGTTCCGCCGGCGCCCTGTGGTCGCTCAGGGCGGGCGATGGTCTTGTCGCAAGCCCTGCGGCCCTGGCCTCGGCGGCCTCGCGTCTGGCCGATCTCGAGGTTGCCACAGGGAGGGAACTTGTCTCGAAGGCTCAGGATGAGCTTCTCGAAAGGGCCGGCAGGGCCTATGGCCTCCTTGCGATGGCTCGCTCGGTGGCATTCGGCGAGGGGCTCGATGCCCTGTCAGACCTGAGGCTCGGAGCCCTAAGCGGCATGGTCCCATGGCTTTCCGAAAGGACTCTCGGCGACCTTCTGCGAAGCTCGCTGTACAATACTGCACATTGGCCGGGAGGGCTTTTGCCGACTGTGGGCCCTCCCGGTTCTCTCGCCAGGGAAAGGGCACGGTGGATTCGTGCCAGACTCGGTGTCGATGAACCCTTCGCGACATCGGGCCTTTTCCTGCAACCCGAAGGAGGGCGGTGATGTTCAGAGGCCTTACCCAGCGCGCCCAGCGCGTGCTTACGCAACTTTCGCAGGAGGAAGCGAGAAGAAACAGGGCCGACCAGGTCCTGCCGGAGCACATTCTCGTCGCCATTCTCGGAGAAGGGGAGGGTACGGGCTTCGCCCTTCTTCGCTCCCTCAAAGTCGACACGCTGGACTTCAAGGCTGAGCTGGAACGCGCCATCGAGCGAAAGAGGGGGGCCTTCGTCCTCGGCGATCTTCCATTGTCCAGGCGCAGCCGCAGCCTCCTCGAAGCCGCGGCGGAGGAAGCCAGCGTCGCGGGCGCCGAATACATCGGCACCGAGCACCTCCTTCTCGCGGCCGCACGCGAATCGGGTTCCCTCACCGAGATCTATCTTGGGAAAAATGGATTGTCGATCGACCGCCTCCGAAGCGGCCTCGGGGACCTGCGCGCCACTGATTCGCGGCCCGAAGATTCGCAGCCAGGCGCGGCGGGACAACAGCGTCCTCCCGCCGCCAAGCCGACGCCGCCCCGCACGGCGCTCCTCGACGAGCATTCGCGCGATCTCACCCAGCTCGCCCGCGACGGACACCTCGACCCGGTCATCGGGAGGTCACGAGAAATCGACCGCGTCATCCGGATCCTTTCGCGGCGGACCAAGAACAACCCGGTCCTCGTCGGCGAACCCGGTGTCGGCAAGACGGCCATCGTCGAGGGACTCGCCCAACGGCTCGCGGAGGGGAAGGTTCCCGACGACCTTGCGCGGAAGCGTCTCCTCGCCCTCGATCTCGCATCCATTGTCGCGGGTACGAAATACCGCGGCGAATTCGAAGAACGACTCAAGAAAATAATGAAGGAAATATTCCAGGCGGGAAATATCATCTTGTTTATCGATGAACTCCACACCGTCATCGGAGCCGGAGGGGCCGAGGGAACCATCGACGCCTCCAACATGCTCAAGCCCGCCCTCGCGCGCGGTGAACTCCAGTGCATCGGCGCCACGACTCTCGCCGAATATCGGCGGCATCTCGAAAAGGACGCCGCCCTCGAAAGGCGCTTCCAACTCGTTCTTATCGAGGAGCCAACGGCCGGAGATACCCGGGTCATCCTGGAGGGTATCAGGAACCGGTATGAGGAATTTCACGGCGTTTCCTACACCCAGTCGGCCCTCGATGCCGCGGTCGACCTTTCGCAACGATATTTGCCCGAGCGCCACTTTCCCGATAAGGCCATCGATCTCCTCGATGAGGCCGGGGCCTTCCGCAAAATCGCGAGTCCCAAGCGCCCCGCAGAATTGAGCGACATC
>JAJXVS010000380.1 GCA_021782015.1 bacterium
CGGGTCGCGAGTCCGGTCGGGGCGTCGGTATGGGATTGACGCCTGAGTTCGCGAACCCATGGCTCGTTTTCCGAAATGAGTCGCTGCACCGAGCGGAGGCGCGAGGAAATCATCGCGACGGAGCGGAGGAGGAGCCTGGCTGAGGCGTCGGGGCGCTCCGATACCAGGTCGGAGAGTGAAAAGCCCGAGCGCGGAAATTCGACGAGGGCGCTGGGCCCTTCGCTCCTCGCCGAGGCGTCGCGGGCGGCGCCCCGGGCGAAGTCGAAATCGCCCACGACGTCGCCGGGCCCGAAATTGGCGATGGCTTCCTCGTCGCGCTCGACGACGATCGACCCCGAGGCCACGACCCAGAAACGATCGGCCTTCGAGCCGGCGGAGAAAAGGAGTTCCCCGTCTCCCAGCGAGAGGGCCCCGCTTCTGGAGGCGAAGTACTCGAAATCCCCTTCGGGCAACCCGCCGAGCAGTTCGGCTTTCTTGAGGAGGACCGAGGGAAAGACCAGGAGCGTATCGGACATCGCCATGATGATAGCGAGTGTCCGCCCCCGCGAAAAGGTGCCGCCCTACAGCCGCGTGGCCGTCCTACCGCCGCCCACCGTCGCGCAACCGGTTGCCCTACCGCCCGCCCTTCGCCAACCAGAGATCGAGCATCGCAAGGGCCCTGTCGGCCGACCTGAAGGTGGGCACCCCCCTGGCCTCGAGTTCGAGGGCCAGCGGGTCGTACAGGCTGCCCGAATCGACGACTGATACCCAGGGCTTGTCGCTCTCACCCATCAGCCTGCCGTAGCGCGAGGCGATGGAGTCGCTCCGCGCTACGTCCTCACCCCGCGACCCAGGACCTGCCGCTAAAGTATTCATCATAACTGTGAGAGGTACGATTCCTGCGACGCCGCAGTCGACATTCGGGTCGGCGAGAATCGCGCGGAAGGTCGCCTCGTAGGCCGCGTCGCCAGCCATCGGCGTGAGATCGACGGGATTGTGGACGTCGACGATCTCCCCGATCTTCGCCTCCGCGAAGACCCTCTCCAGTTCCGGCCCTGTCGAGGGGGAGAAGGTCGCGAGTTCCATGGAGCCCAGATTGTCCGCTATTGCGACGCATTCGAAGCCCGCGTTCGAAACGGCACCGAGGCGCGGCGGGCGTCCCTGCGCCGGGCGCTTCTTGCCGCGGAGGAGGGTGAAGGTCGTGAGCGCGTCGTCGAAGGCGTCGAGGGTCGAGACGACGGCGGCACCGGCGCCTTCGAGAAGGGCCCTCGTCACCGGCCAGTCGCCGGCGATGCTTGCCGTGTGGCTGGCGCTGGCGGCGGCTCCGGCCCTCGTCCTGCCGGCCCGGTAGAAGATCACCGTGCGTCCCGAGGCGACGATGGATCGGGTGGCGCGGAGGAGCTTCTCGCCGTCGAGGGGCCGGAAGCCCTCGATGTAGACCGCGAAAATCTCCAGGCCGGAGTCGCCTGCGAGGTGTTCGAGCCAGTCGCCGACGGTGAGGTCCATCTGGTTGCCGCAGGTGACGAGGTACTTCGGGTTGAGACCCGGATGCTTGGAGACGCGCGCGATCGCGAAGGCCCCGGACTGGGAAATGACAGCCACCGGCGCCACGGCGCCGACGGGCATGGGCAGCTTGTACTCGGGAATGAAGAGGGTATTGTACTTGCCTGGCACGGAGCGGATACCGAGGCAATTGCCCCCATTGATGAGGGGACCGCCGCCGGCCTTCGCGCGGGAAGCCGCCAGGGCCTCGCGCATTTTGGCGACGAGGGCTTCGGTGCCGCCCTTTTCCTCGAGGCCACCGGGGATGACGATGATGGAATTCGCCTTGTCGAGCTCGGCGAGCTCCGCGATCGTTCCGGCGGCCGCGGCGGCCGGAATCACGAGGACGAAGAGATCGACCTTTTTCGGCAGGCTCGCGATGTCGGGCACGCAGGCGCAGCCATCGATTTCCGCGACACCGGCCTTCACGACGTAGAGCCGGCTCCGGTCGAAGCCGTCGTGGATGAGATTGTCGAGAATGATGCGGCCGTTGTTCATGCCCTTTTCGGACACTCCGATGACAGCTGCGCTCCTGGGCGCCAGCAGTTTTTCGAGCTTGGCCACGGGGCGCGCCGCCTGGGTGAAATTGACCACGCGTCCCGCCGCGTCGAGGCCGAGCTCGTGACTCAGCGACGAGAGAGGCGCCACCTTGCCGAGGACGTCGAGGGCGACGAGGCGGCCCGACGAGATGACGAAGGGGTTGACCTCGAACTCGAGAATGCCGGCGGCCGCCAGGACCGGGGCGGCGCGGACGAAGGCCTCGACGACATCGACGATCGCGTCGAAGGGAATGGCGGGCACCGTGTTGCGAAGTCCCCGCGAGGCGAGCACGCAGATCTCGTTGTCGCGGAGGCCGGCCTCGATCAGGGCCCGATCGGCGGAGGCTGTCGAGAAGAAAGCGTTCGCCGAGCCGGGCCGGAAGGCTCCGGCCAACCGCTCGGCGAAGATGCCACCGGGTCCGAAACTGACAATTGGTCCAAAATCGGGGGCGAACCGGCACCCGACGATCATCTCGTGCCCGATGCGAGGATCGTAGGCGATGAACTCGCTGATCGTGTAGCCCTCGACGCGCTTGCCGACGAAGCGTCCCTCCATGTCGGCGACCGCGGACTGGACGGCGGCCGCCAGATCGGGCACCCGCGCCCCGTCGATGATCGCGACGCCGCCCACCTCCGTTTTGTGGAGGATCTCCGGGCTCGC
>JAJXVS010000381.1 GCA_021782015.1 bacterium
TGTTCGCGATGGCCGGCGCCCTCACGGCCGACGCCAAGGGGGGAACCCTCACCTGTGTCGGTCTCTATTCGGAGACGGACGCGGGCTATGTAAGCTATCGGCTCCCCGCCAAGGCCTGGGTCGTCGTCAAGGTCGGAGACGTCATCCCCGCGGCGGCGGAAGTCCGCGTCAACGTCGATCGCGATTGGGTTGAGTTCATACGAACGGGCGCACCCGCCGCCGTCTACGAGATCGATGGACCGGAGTCCGGCGAGACCATCAAAAAGGTCGCCGACATCCTCAAGGAGAAGCCGAGGGCAGTCGTCTTTCCGAAGGGGAGCGCCAAGGCCCCCGACGCCAAATTCAAGGACAAGCTCGTGGTCGTCCAGTACCTGGGTCGCCAGATCTATTTCAATGCTGACGGAGATTCCAGCGACATCAGGTATGGTTCCACGCTCGACGCAAAGGGCACCGTGAGCATCATCGGCATCAATAATACGCTGAAGCTGATGAACGCGAACGAAGCCGTGACCACCATCATCGGTCCGCTCAAGTTCGGCGTGGAGAAGGTGCTTACCAAT
Organism: bacterium; assembly: GCA_021782015.1. Classification (GTDB taxonomy): domain Bacteria; phylum Spirochaetota; class Spirochaetia; order Treponematales; family Rectinemataceae; genus CAIJMU01. Next base: position 561 of record JAJXVS010000381.1, read on the forward strand.
CAGAGTCTCTACAAGTTTTTGAACGTCCAGAAGTGATGGGCGGAAGGAGGGGGAGGATCGCCTCGGAACGCCGCCCCAAGGGGCGGACTCTCGGACACTGACCCGCAGAGACAGAACACCATGCGCCGCCGTCGGCGGCCCATCCGCGGGCAGAATTTCTATCGTGTCTTCAGGAGGGCTTCGCATGCGAAACTGGAAAAAAGTGGTGGGACTTTTCGTAGCCGTCGTGGCACTGGGATCGGTTGCGGCCTTTGCCGCGCCGAAGACCTGGGTCGTCGGCTTCTCGCAGATCGGGTCGGAGAGCGAGTGGCGCACCGCCGACACGATCTCCGTCCAAAACGCCTTCAACGACGATCCGAGCTTCATCCTCATCTATTCGGACGCCCAGCAAAAACAGGAAAATCAGATCAAGGCCATCAGGTCCTTCATCGCGAGGCGGGTCAACGCCATCCTCTTCACCGCCCTCGTCGAGACGGGCTACGGCCCGGTCCTCCAGGAAGCCAAGAACGCCGGCATTCCCGTCGTGATGATCGATCGCGACGTCCAGGCCTCCGATCGCGGGCTGCGCCTCACGATCATGGGTTCCGATTTCATCAAGGAAGGCGAGAAGGCGGGCACCTGGCTCGCCACCTACCTCCAGAAGCAAGGCATCGACGACGGAACCAAGCCCATCGACATCGTCGAGCTCCAGGGCACCACGGGCTCAGCTCCCGCCATCGACCGGAAGACCGGCTTCGCCAATATCATGAAACAGCATCCCAATTGGCAGATTACCCGATCGCAGACCGGCAACTTCACCTCCGCCGAGGGCAAGGCCGTCATGGAGGCCTTCCTCAAGGCCGATCAGCACATTCAGGTTCTCTATGCCCACAACGACCAGATGGCCCTCGGGGCCATCCAGGCGATCAAGGAAGCCGGACTTCGTCCGGGCAAAGACATCATAATTGTCTCGGTTGACGGAGTGAAGGGCGCCTTCGACGCCATGGTCGCCGGCGAGCTTAACGCCTCGATCGAGTGCAGCCCCCTCCTCGGTCCCCAGGCCGTGCAGGCCTTGAGGGATCTCCGCGACGGACAGAAGCTGCCGGGCCGCATCTGGACGATCGAGGGAATCTTCGATCAGACCAACGCCGCCGCCGCCCTCCCGAGCCGCCAGTATTGAGTTCAGGCAAGAATCACATAATAGTCACAATTGATATGGCCACCCCGGACCCCGGGGTGGCCGGCGCATCGCGGCCCCGGTCGGTCGCGGGAGGGAGGAAGGGTAATGCCAGGCGTCGCCCCCATTGTCGAGATGAAAGGTATCAACAAGGTCTTCCCCGGCGTGAGGGCCCTGTCGGAGGTCGATTTCCGGCTGTTCCACGGCGAGGTTCACGCCCTGATGGGGCAGAATGGCGCCGGGAAGTCGACCTTGGTGAAGGTGCTCACCGGGGTGTACAGGCAGGATGGCGGGCAGATGTCTCTCGAGGGAAGGCCCTTCCGCCCCGATTCCCCCCAGGCCGCGCAAAAAGCTGGAATTCATACGGTGTATCAGGAAGTCAATCTCTGCCCCAACCTGTCGATCGGGGAGAACATGTTCCTCGGCAAACAGCCCAAGAAGATGGGGCGGATCGACTGGAAGACCATCAACCTCCGCGCGGCGGAGGGACTCGCCCGCCTCAATCTGGACCTCGACGTTACGAGGGTGCTTTCCTCCTGTTCCATAGCCGTCCAGCAGATGGTCGCCATCGCCCGCGTGCTGGATTCATCGGCCAAGGTGTTGATCCTCGACGAGCCGACCTCGAGTCTCGATGAGAGCGAAGTCGAGCAGCTGTTCAAGGTGATCGCGAAATTGCGCGACGAGGGCATGGCGATTCTCTTCATCACGCATTTCCTCGACCAGACCTACCGCATCTCGGATCGCATCACCGTGCTCAAGAACGGCGGCTTCGTGGGCGAGTACAAAACCGCGGAACTCCCGAAGCTCGAGCTCATCGCGAAGATGCTCGGCAAGGAACTCAGCGAGTTCAGCCAGACGGCGAGGGGAGGGACCGCGACGGGCCGCGCCGAGGCCGGGATGGAAGCATCCGCACTGCTCAGCGCCAGGGGCCTCGGCCTGGGAGGTTCAATTAAACCCTTCGACCTCGAGGTACGCGAGGGCGAGGTCGTCGGCCTCGCCGGACT
>JAJXVS010000382.1 GCA_021782015.1 bacterium
AATATTCTCCTTGATGACGGAGGCAATGTCCTTGACCATGGCTTCAAGCTCGGCGTTGGGGCCGGTCCAGCCCCTTTCGATGACGAGACCGGCCATCTTCTCGCCGGCGGCGATGAAGTCGGCATTGCGCGCGACAAAGTCCGTTTCGCAGGCGACCTCGACGAGGCCGATCATGGCGGCTGTCTCCTTGACGAAGACGCGGCCCTCATTGGTGGCGCGCCCAGCCCGCTTTTCGACACCCGCCATACCCCATTCGCGCAGCAATTTCTCGGCCGCGGCGAAGTCGCCGCCCGCCTCGGTGAGGGCCTTTTTGCAATCCATCATTCCCGCGCCGGTTCTCTCGCGCAGGTTCTTCACATCGCTAGCCTTGATCTCCATATTCCAACTCCCTGATGCTGATCCGTGTTCGTTGCTCTTCCGATCTGCCGGTGCCTCTGAGGCCCGGCTTACTTCGACTCGTAGAGCTTGTCTTCGTCGACGGGAAGGCTCGTATCCTCGACCGCGTCCTGCGCGGGCTTTTCGACCGCCACATAATTGGTCGGATCTATCTCGACCTCGGCTTCCTCGGTCGGGGCAGCATCGGTCTTGACCTCTTCCTCGGATTCGTCGCCCGTGAGATTCTCGATGATCTTGAGACCTTCAGCGGCGCCGGCCTCTACCACGGCATTGGCGATGACCTGGGTGAAAAGGCTGATGGAACGGATGGCATCGTCATTGCCGGGGATCGGGAAGGTGATGCCTTCTGGGTTGCAGTTGGTATCGACGACCGCGACGATCGGAATGCCGAGGCGCTGGGCTTCGGCTACCGCGATGGCTTCTTTGCGGGTATCGATCACGAAGATGATGCCGGGAAGGTCCTTCATCTCCTTGATGCCGCCGAGATTCTTCTCGAGCTTGGCCTTTTCCTTTTGCAGGGAGGCGATTTCCTTCTTGGTGAGACTCTCGAAGGTGCCGTCGACTTCCATTTTCTCGATTTTCTTGAGGCGCTGAATCGACTTCTTGATTGTCGTGAAGTTGGTCAGCATGCCGCCGAGCCAACGATTGTTCACGAAGAACTGCTCGCAGCGCTCCGCTTCTTTTTGGATCGCGGACTGGGCCTGTTTCTTCGTGCCCACGAAGAGGACCGACTTGCCTCCCGATACCGTCTTTTGAACGGCGTCGTAGGCTTCCTTGATCGACTGGATCGTTTTCTGAAGATCGATGATGTGAATTCCGTTTCGCTCGGCGAAGATATACTTCTTCATCCGCGGATCCCATCGCTTTACCTGATGGCCAAAGTGTACACCTGACTCAAGCAGGTTCTTCATGGTTACGACTGCCATGAAATTCCTCCCGTGGCCGGACAACTGTCCGACCTCCATCGCTGTATCTCGCTCCGAAGAGCGGAAATTTCCCCTGCTATAATGCGGGGACTTGGATCGAAAGACGAGATAGAATGGCATAAAGCTCGCGAATAGGCAAGCCCACGATCCCTGACCACGACCCTCGCATCTCCTCTATGAAAACCGCCGCGAGTCCTTGTATTCGATAGGCGCCTGCGACTCCCTCCCATTCTCCGGAATCGAGATACCCCTCGAGTTCGGCGCCGGAAAGCGTGCAGAACCGCACCATGCTGGTTGAGAGTGCGAATTCTTCCAGTCCCCTCGTCGCATCGATGACCGCGATACCGGTATAAACGGTATGTGCCCGTCCCGCCAGCATCCGGATCATGCGACCCGCTTCCTCCCTGTCGCGGGGCTTCCCAAGGGTGACGGCTCCTGAACTATCCGAAAAATCCCCTGCCGGTATCGAAGCCGGATCGGGATTGCACACGAGGGTGTCGGCCGCGATGATGAGGGTCCCTTTCGCTTCCTGAGCCCCATAGGCACTTTTCGCTTTCGCCCTTGCGAGGGCCACCACCCTTTCGCCGGGGGGCAAATGGTCAAACCTTGTCTCGTCGATATCCTGCGGGACGACCCTGCTTTCGAAACCCAGACTGGCCAGGAGTTCTCGTCGACGAGGGGAAGCTGAGGCAAGCAAAATGTCGGGCATGTGCTCGGATGTCCTTTCTTGATGCAGGGTGACGCGGCGACGCTTCGCCTTGACAGCTATCCGGGCTGACGGCTAGTATCCATTTCGCTGCGAGCGATTGGCTCAGCTGGATAGAGCGTCGGCCTCCGAAGCCGAAGGTCATGGGTTCAAATCCCGTATCGCTCATAAGTAGTAATAATCGAAAAGGCAACAGTTCCGGCCAAGAGGAGTCTCTCAAGACGCCAGATCGGCATCTCCATTTGGGGCGGCCGATACACGAGGGGAGCAGGCGCTCCGGTCCTCGCGTCATTGAAATGGGACAGGGCGGCCTGCGGCGGCCTTTTCGTCTTGTTTCTGCCCCGGTCAACTGCCCAACGGCGGTGAAGGCTGCCTCAGGCTAGGGTATCGATTACGCGGCCCTTTCCTTCGCGAAGAGGCTCTCTTGGTTTTTCCTCCTCCGGTGGAGGCGCATCTTCCTCTCTTGCGGGAGGAGGCTGGACGGACAAAAGCTGATCGGCAGCATATCCTTGGATTGGATCCATGGCTGACTCCTCACCCTGAAGATACCGCTAAACCACGCAAAGCGCTACGATTCCGCGGGAAACCTGTACCGTCCGGCCCCAGCGCGATACCGCAGGGCCGGTCCTCGACGTGCTCGATCAGCCCCCACTTCCCTTCGATGCGGC
>JAJXVS010000109.1 GCA_021782015.1 bacterium
CGAATTTTCTCCAGTACCGAACAGCGGCCTCGTCCATGTCGGCGCCCTCCCTTGCGCGAACAGCATAGCCGCGGAGGCCCGATGAAGGAAGGTGTCGGGGGCAAGAAGAACGCCGCCACCATTCGCGATGTGGCGCGTGAGGCCGATGTCTCGACGGCCACGGTCTCGCGCGTCCTCAACGACGACGGCCGCATCACAACCGAAACGGCAACACGGGTCCGGGCCGCGGCCAAGCGCCTCGGCTACGCCGTCAACCGGGCGGCCCGCAGTCTCAAGACCAGGGCCACGATGACGGTCGGCGTCATCGCCCCCGATCTCGCCACCGATTTCTTCATGATTCTGATGGAACGCCTCGAGTTCGAGCTCGCGTCGAAGGGCTACGGCATGTTGATCTGCTCTTCGCGCGAAAGTGTCGAGGAGGAGCGGCGCCTTCTCGGCCTCTTCGCCGAGCGCCTCGTCGACGGTGTGATCGCGATTCCCGCCACGGCGACGAGCGCCCACTTCAAGGCCGCCGTCGAGGCGGGCACTCCCCTCGTCCTCGTCGACCGCTCGCCCCGGGGCGCCGGCGCCGACGCCGTTCTCGTGGACAACGAGGGGGGGGCCTGCGCCGCCACGAGGAGCCTCGCCGGGCTTGGCTATCGCCGCATCGGGTTGATTGGCGGCGATCCGCGTCTCTCGACGGCGCGCGAGCGCCACGCGGGTTTTAGGCGAGCCCTGGCCGAACTGGGCATCGCCGCGGAACCCGAGTTCGAGGGCTTCGGGCCCATGCACATCGAATCGGGCTTCCGGATGATGGAGGCCATGTTCGCGAAGAGCAAGCCGCCGGAGGCCTGGTTCGCGGTGAACGCCGACACCCATGTCGGCGCCACGAGCTGGCTCCTTACCGAGGGAAGGCGCTTCGCCGATCGCGTGGCCTTCGCGGCCTTCGACGAGATGCCCTATTCCCCCCTCCTCCGCTTCTGCCGCGTCTCGGTGGAACAGCCCATAGCGGACATGGGGAGGGAGGCCGCGAGGCTCGTGCTCGAGCGCGTCGCGGGGAGGGCCGGGCCGAAGCCGAGAGTGCTCAGGCTGCCGACCAAACTTATTATGCATTGATTCGTTTCGAATTGGTTTATTATTTTCGACAAAGGAGAGTACTATGGCGAACCTTGCGAACATGAAGGTCAGGGCCCCCGAGGACAGGCTCAGGGGGATCGTGCCCAAGATCGGCATCAGGCCGACCATCGACGGGAGGCTGGGCGGGGTACGCGAGTCCCTCGAAGAGGTGACGATGGGGATGGCCAAAGCCGCCGCAGCCCTCATCTCGGGCACACTCAGGCATGCCAACGGCAAGCCCGTCGAATGCGTGATCGCCGACTCGACGATTGGCGGCGTGGCCGAGGCCGCGGCCTGCGCCGAGAAATTCGCGCGCGAGGGCGTCCAGGTCACCCTCACCGTGACGCCCTGCTGGTGCTACGGATCGGAGACCATGGATATGGATCCCCTCACGATCAAGGCGGTCTGGGGCTTCAATGGATCGGACCGGCCGGGGGCCGTCTACCTCGCGGCCGTCCTCGCCGCCCACAACCAGAAGGGCCTGCCGGCCTTCGGCATCTACGGCCACGACGTGCAGGATCTCACCGACACGGGCAAGATCCCCGCGGACGTCGCCGAGAAGATCATCCGCTTCGCCCGGGCCGGCATCGCGGCCGCCACGATGAGGGGCAAGTCCTATCTCTCCGTCGGCTCGGTGTCGATGGGCATAGGTGGTTCCATCGTCGATTCCGACTTCTTCCAGCGCTGGCTGGGCATGCGCAACGAATATGTCGACATGAGCGAGATCACGAGGCGCATCGAGGAGAAGATCTATTCCGAGGCGGAATATCGCCGCGCCCTGGAATGGACGAAGGAAAACTGCAAGGAAGGTCCCGACGTCAATCCGGCGGACAAGCAGCACACGCGCGCGCGCAAGGACAAGGTCTGGGAGACCGTAGTCAAGATGACACTCATCGTGCGCGACCTCATGGTCGGCAATCCGGATCTCCGGCGCAAGGGACTCAACGAGGAAGCCCTCGGCCACAACGCCATCGTCGCGGGCTTTCAGGGCCAGCGACACTGGACCGATCATTTCCCCAACGGAGACTTCCTCGAGACCATGCTCAATTCCAGCTTCGACTGGTCGGGCATCAGGCAGCCCTATGTCGTCGCCACCGAAAACGACTCCCTCAACGGCGTCGCGATGCTTTTCGGCAATCTCCTCACCGGGACCTCGCAAATCTTCTCGGACGTGCGCACCTATTGGAGCCCCGAGGCGATTCAGCGCGTCACCGGATGGAAACCCGAAGGCGCCGCCGCCAACGGCCTCATCCACCTCATCAACTCGGGCGCCACGACGATGGACGGCACGGGCAAGCAGCGCAAGGACGGAAAGCCGGCGATGAAGCCCTACTGGGAAATCACGGGCGAGGAGGCCGGCGCCTGCCTCGACGCCACGAGTTGGCGCTATGCCGACCTCGGCTATTTCCGCGGCGGCGGCTGGTCATCAGACTTTCTCACCGAGGGAGGCATGCCCGTCACCATGAGCCGCGTCAACCTCGTGGCGGGACTGGGCCCCGTCCTCCAGATCGCCGAAGGCGTCACCGCCACCGTGCCCCAGCACGTGCACGACATTCTCGACAAGCGCACCAACGAGACCTGGCCCACCACCTGGTTCGTGCCGCGGGTCACGGGCAAGGGCCCCTTCAAGGACGTCTACTCGGTGATGGCGGCCTGGGGCGCCAACCACGGCGCGATCTCCTACGGCCACATCGGCGCCGACCTCATCGCGCTCGCCGCCATGCTTCGCATCCCGGTCAGCATGCACAATGTCGACGAGAGTGCGATCTTCAGGCCTAGCTACTGGAGCACGATGGGCATGGACGGCGAAGGCGCCGATTACCGCGCCTGCCAGGTCCTCGGGCCCCTTTACGGCAAAAAGTAACAACTAGAAAGACAGGCGCCCCCTCGCCCCGGACCGGGACGAGGGGGCGCTTTTATTGTCGCATCAATTATGAAAGGGTGGCCCTTGCCAGGGAGCGGGGGCCACAGGCCCGGCCCGGACTGTCGGGGCCGCAGGCCTGCAAGTCCGGCCCGGCGCCAGGCCGGGCGTCCGGCCGGGAACCGCCGCTCAGGCCGATTTCTGGCAGGCGCTCACGGCCGCCTCGGCGGCGCTGGCCGCGTCGGGGCTGTAGAGGTCGGCGCCGATCGATTTGCAGAAGGAATCGGTGACGGGCGCCCCACCCACCATGACGGTGAGCTTGTCGCGGAGCCCCGCGGCCTTGAGGGCCTCGACGACTCCCTTCATCTCGTTCATCGTAGTTGTGAGGAGGGCCGAACAGGCCACGATGTCGGCCTTGAATTCCTTGGCGGCCTGGACGAATTTATCGCCGGCGGAGTCGACGCCGATGTCGTGTACCTCGAGGCCCTTGCCTTCCATCATCATCTTGACGAGGTTCTTGCCGATGTCGTGGAGGTCGCCCTTGACGGTGCCGATGACGACGACGCCCGTGGCCTTGACGCCTGCGGAGACGAGCAGGGGCTTGAGGGGAAGGAGGCCGGCGTTCATGGCGCGCGCGGCGATGAGGACTTCGGGAACGTACACTTCGTTCCTTTTGAACTTGCCGCCGATGATGTTCATTCCGGCCATGAGGCCCTCTTCGAGGATCGTCCTCGCATCGATGCCTTCGGCGATGGCCTTTTCGACGTTGGCTTTTGTCTCGTTCGCCTTGCCCTTTTGAAGCAGCGCGGAAATGTCTTCGAGCGTGGACATCTGATTCCTCCTGAATTCGCTAGCATTACGCTGAGCGTATATTCGAGCCTTTCAATGAAGGCGTCTAGGATTGTCTTGTTTCATTTTGGAAAAATGTGATGGCAATTTCCCGCCCCCTACTCGTGGATTTCGGCGATTTTCGGCGCCCGGCCCGCCGATTCGCGGAATCGTCCCGGCGAAAGACCCACCAGTTTCTTGAAAACCTTGTTGAAATAACTCTGGTCTTCGTAACCAAGAAGACCGGCTATTTCCACGAGGGGCGTGTCGGTGGTGCGCAACAGGACGCGGGCCCTTTCGATCCGGAGCTTGTTGAGATAGGCGGTGAAGCGGCACTTCATCTCCTCGTTCCAGATTTTCGAAAAGTAGGTCGGGCTGAGTGAGACGGCCTCGGCCACCTCGTCGAGGGTGATGGGCTTGTCGAAGCGGGCGTTGATGTAGCGCATCGCCTTCATCATCACGTCGGCGTGCTTGACGTCGGAGAGGTTGAAGACGAGGTCGCTGAAGCGGTTCATCACCCGCGACAGCCAGAGGGCGATGTCCTCGACGCTCCGCATCTTCTGCACCTGGTTGAGATAGGTAAAACCGAGGTCGAAGATGCGCTCGACATCGGCGCCTCCGTCGAGGGCCGCCCGGGAGATGAGGACCACGAGTTCGAGGACTCGGGCGCGGATGATGGCCGGATTCCTTCCGCTCGCAAAAAAAATATGACCAAGTATGTCGTTCAGGAGGCGCTGCGAATCGGGTTTGTCGCCGCGGGAGATGGCGTTGAGGAGTTCGTGCTCGCGTTCGATCGGATAGGGAGGCGCCGTTTCGCTGTCGTCCTTGAGGTCATGGATTCGCTCGGAAATGCGCGATTCGAGCTCCTCGCGCTCCCTCGCGGCCTCGATGGGCTCGGGCATGGCGCCGCCGGTGGCCGCCGCCAGGTCGGCGAGGAGTTCGGCGACGCTCGTGGCCCTGCGCGGGCTGACGCGCGGGACGGCTTCGAGGGCGGCTGAAAGTTCCGATTCACGCCCCTCCGGAAAGAACCCCGCGGTCCGAAGGTCGGCCAGGATCTCCGCCGGCTCGACGATCATCAGAGGTCCGACGACAAAGGCCGCCCAAAGGGCCCCCTCTTCGAATACAGGCGCGACGATGTAAAGAAGGGAATGAGCGCAGAGATGGATGTATTTGCCGCCGATGCGCTCGGCCTGCCAGGCGCCGTAGAGCTGGGCGCGAAGTTCATTTTCCGTCTCTTCGGGCCCGAGCATCTTGCAGACGGGACAGACGGCTTCGGCGGTGCCAAGTCCCTCACGGAGGTTGCCCTCGCCGTCGATGAGGCCGAGCACCAGGCCCTCGTCGTCCATGACGTAGCCGCCGATGCCCGTGGAGCGGCAGAAATGGGAGAGTTTGCCGAGGGCGATCCGCGGGTCGCCCTCGCTGCGCGCAAGGCTCTGGTCTTCCATCAGGCCTCCGGGAAGAGCATGTGTTCCATGTAGGCCTCGGTGAAATCGGGGCTCGACGAAAGTTCGATGTAGCGGCAGAGGTCGCGAGCCTTATCGGCCTCCGCGAGGAAGGCGCGGGAGGCGCACGCGGCCGCGGCGCCGGCGCCGGAGCTATTGCCCGCGATGACGATGCGATCGCCCAAGCCGGCGGGCACGAGGCCGACGCGGAGGGCGCTTCCGATGTCCAGGTAGCTTCCGAAGCCTCCGGCGAGCCAGACGCGGTCCACGTCCTTTTCGGTCTTGCCGGCGCGGGCCATGAGGACCTCGATGCCCGCCGCGATGGCCGAAATCGCTAATTGGAGATTGCGGATATCGGCCTGGGAAAGCCAGACGCCGTCGCCTACCGCGAGACGGACCATCCCCTCTTCCTCGTGGCGCAGGGCGGTCAGGGCGGGCGGAAGGGAGGCGAGCTCCTCGACATCGGGGATGCGGCCGGTTTGATCGACAAGGCCTGCCTCGAGAAAAACCGCGAGTGCGTCGAGGACCCCCGAGCCGCAGAGCCCCTTCGGCCCGCCTCCTCCGATCACGGAGAAACCGATCCTGTCCCCGTCGAGCCAGACCCCGTCGATGGCGCCCGTCACGCCGCCCATGCCCATGCCGATTCCGGCGCCCTCGAAGGCGGGGCCGGCCGCGGTGGCGCAGCACCAGATGCCCTCCGAGCCGCCGAGGGCGATTTCGCCGTTCGTGCCGATGTCGAGGAGGAGTTCGCAGGCGGGGCGCGACGATATGCCGAGGGCCGCGATGCCCGACACGATGTCGGCGCCGACATAGCCGGAGACGCCGGGCAGCAGCCAGACATCGCAGGCCGCGGAAAATCCGAGGTCGAGTTCGCGGGCCGCGATGCGGCGCGCTGCGGTAAAGACGGGAGGAAAGGGCGCGGCGGCGATGGCCGTGGGCAGGACTCCCGCAAAGAGGTGCATCATCGTCGTATTGCCGGCGATCGCGATCGAAATCAGGTCCGAAAGCTCGGCGCCGACGCCGTCCAAAAGCCCCAGTCCAAGGGCCGTAATCTGGGCGGTGACGGCCGATCGGAGGGCCTCGAGGCCCTCTGGCCCGGTGGATGCCGCGGCTATCCGCGAGATGACGTCAGCCCCGTAGGAGCGCTGTTCGTTGAGGCCCGAGGCCGTCGCGACAATGGAGCCCGTCCCGAGGTCGATGAGATAGCAGGCCAGGGTCGTCGTACCTATGTCGACTCCCAGGCCATAGGCCGGGCGAGCGGCTTCTTCCTCCGCCCCGACGGCGACGATCTCGTTTCCGGAAAGGACGAGCGAAAGGCCGGGCTTCCGCGCGGCCAGGGCGAGTTCACGCACGACGGAGAGCGAAGGCCTCGCGACATCCCGGCGCCCCGCCGCGGCGAGGGCGCGGAGGAGGCGCGTATCGTCGGCGACTTGATCGTCGAGGCTCGGGGCCTCCAGCTTGAGGGCGAGGCGAGCGGTCGGCGGGTCGAGGACGAAGTCGAGGCGAGGCCCCTCGGTGAGGATTGCCGCCTGCCCCCTCGCGGCGAACTCGACGCGGGCCGGCCCGCGCCCGTCCTCCTCGGCGACATGGGTCAGGCAGAGGAGGCGATAGCCATCGGCCAATTCGCGGGCCGAAAGGAGCTTCATTTCGCGCCCGACGGGTGGGGTCAGTGAACCGGAGACCTTGGCACGGCACTTGCCGCAGAGCCCCTTCCCGCCGCAGGGCGAATTGAGCTCGATGGACGAAAGCGGGTTGTCCTCGGCATTCCCCTTCCCGGCGAGGCGCAGGGCGTCGAGAAGGCTCTGTTCGGGGCTGACCGGTATTTCCATGGTGCCGTTTTCGCTGACGACACGCAGCCTGGTCGCGGTGGTTTCCATACTGATTTACTAGTTGTAGCCGATAGGATATGGTACGGCAACTGGTATTATTAGCATTTTAACTGGTAAATTTTATCTCGGACGATGAGGACTCTTCGGTGACCCCTCCTCCGCGATGCACGATCGACAAGGAGTCCGCATGGCTGGCCCTTCCCGTTTCCGCCTCATCTCCTGCGCCGTCTTCCAGCGCGAGTTATCCATCGCCCTCGGTCTGACGCCCAACCTCGTCGATCCGGAATTCCTCGAGATAAGCCTGCATGAACAGCCCGAGATTCTCCGCGCCGCGGTCCAGGCGAGGGTGAACGCGGTCTCGGAATACCGCAACCCTTCGGGCAAGGCCTACGACGCGATCCTCCTCGGCTACGGACTGTGCGGCAATGGGCTCGCCGGCCTGGAGGCTCGGGGGATTCCCCTTGTGCTGCCCCGGGCCCACGATTGCTGCACCATCCTCCTGGGCTCGCGCTCCGAATTCCTCGCAAGGTTCGGCGAGAGTCTTTCGGCGCCCTGGAGCTCGACCGGCTATTTCGAGCGCGGCACCTCGGGCTTCCGCGATTCCGACGAAGCCCGGTCCATGGGCATTGGTCAGAGTTATGCGACACTGGTCGAGGAATACGGGGAGGAGAACGCCGCCTATGTCTGGGAGACCCTCCACCCCGACTCCAAGGACGGGGTCCTGCGCTACATCGAACTTGAGGAGACCGCCGCCCTCGGGCATGCGGAGACCCTGCGAGCCAGGGCGGCGGCCGAAGGCAAGGAATTCCTCCTCCTCCACGGTTCATCGCGCCTCCTTGCGGGCCTTGTCGCCGGCGATTGGGACCGGACCGAATACCTCTTCGTGCCCCCCGGAGCGCGCATCCAGCCTCTCTGGGATCACGAGCGCATATTCGATGCCGTCTAGCGCCATCGCGATCGGGGTCGCGGTCGCGGTCGCGGTCGGGGTCGGGAAGCTAGTAATGGCGCGGGAGCGCCGTTCAACGCGATGCACGATATAATCTGAATAGGGAGGATCGTATGGCGACGAAGATCGAAGCGACGGAAATCGACGACGGAGGGCGAAGGGCCGTCCGGCTGGAAAACACCTCGGTGAGGACGGTCATCGATGCGCGGGGCGGCATGATGCCCGAGTTCTCGCTGAAAGGTCCTGCAGGGGCGCTCAACGCCCACTGGGTTCCCGCATGGAGGCCAAGGGTCGCCGAGACCTGGTCGCCCGAGAGGCATGGGGCCTTTTACAAGGGCGAACTCCTCTACCATATCGCCGGAGACTTTCCCTGCTCGCCGAATTTCGGCGCCGATTGCGTCCTCGACGGAGTCGCCCATCCCGCCCACGGCTGGGCCGCCCAGCATGAATGGATGATAGCCGGCTCCGGCGTCCGTGACGGCGTCGCCTGGGCGCGCTTCACGCTGAAGTCCCCCGATCCCGCCCTCCCCCTGTCCTACGAAAAGCTCGATCTCATGATCGAAGGGCATTCGGCGATCTATTCAATGCTGACGATCCGCAACGCGGGCGCCTCTCCGGTAGCCGTCAATGTCGGGCGGCACACGACCCTCGGCGCGCCCTTCCTCGAAAAGGGCTGCCGCATCAGCCTGGCTGCGAACCGCTTTCTCGCCCCGCCCCGGGGCACCGAGTTCGATGCCACGGGCCGCATCGCCGGCGACAGCGAATTCGCCTCGCTCGCACAGGCCCCCCTCCGCGCGGGCGGCAGGGCCGACATCTCGGTAGTACCCGGACCGAATGGATTCACCGACCTCATTACGGGAGCGATTCCGACGAGCCTCGCTCTCGGCTGGAGCTGCGTCGTCAACCCGACCCTGCGCCTCGCCTACGTCTGCTTTTTCCCCGGCGCGGAGGGCCTGCCCCGGGGCGAAATCGCCCTCGCCTTCAACGACCTCTGGATGCAATACGGCGGCCGCCCCTTCACTCCCTGGGCCGAAACCGAGGGCGGGGTCGACAGGACCTTCTGCCTCGGCACCGAGAACGTCGTGGGCGCCTTCGCGAACGGCCTTGCCTTTGCCCGAGCCAATCCCTCCATCCTCGGCAATCCGACCCTGGTCGAAATTCCGGCGAAGGGCGAGCGGAGGCTCTGCTACGGCAACGCCTTGCTGCCGCTGGAGGACTCCCTCGTCGCCGAAGGGGTCACGGCGGCTGAAATCGGCGCAAAGGGCGAACTCGTGCTGAAGGGGCGCCGTTCGGCCGCAAGCCATCCGATGTCGGCTGATTTCGCAATTGTGAGAAAGTTCGCCGCAGGCTCCTGAGCGGCTGTGGCTGCGGCTGCGGCTGCGGCTGCGGCTCCGCCCGTGCGCCCGCCCGCTCTGCGGCTTGCGCCGGGCTCAGGCGCCCCGGATCGCCTCGATGACGAGACCGTCGAGGCGGTCGGCCGGGTCGAGACCGCAGACCTCGCGCAGGGCCATCTCCCCGATCTCGTAGCCAAAGGCCTCGTGAAAGACCTGGTCCGCCGAAAAGAGTTTGCCTCCCTCATCGGGGGCCGAGAATGCGAAGGCCGCTCGAGTCGCCTCCGCGATGGCGTCGCAGGGCAGCTTGCGCGAGGCCGCAAGAAGGCAGGCGCCGACGAGGCGGTCGTCGCGCGCGAGTTTGCGGCGAAGGTCGCGCCCGACGCGGTGCAGGGTATCGCCCAAGGCACGATTGGCGAAGCGCTCGAGGAGGTCTTCGGCGTGCGCTTCGAGTTCGGCCAGGGTGAAGGCCTTCGGGTAGGCGGCATGGAGGGCCGCGGCGCTTTGCAACATCGCCCTGCGCACCGACTCCCCCACCCCGGGCAACTCGAGGGCCTGCCAGATGTAGGTACTAGAAGGATCGGCCCGATATCCGAGGTAGGCCGAGGCCGCGTGGCCCATATTGTGGATGAAAAGCTTGCGGTCGACATAGGCCCCGATGTCCTCGACCGCCTTGAGTCCAGCCAGGGGCGGAAGGGCTCCGCGGAAACCCTTCGCGTCAACTATGAGGGTATCGTAGGCTTCGGCGAAAAGGAGGAGGGGGTCCTCCCCGAGGGCGGAGCGCGGCATGATGGGGACCATCTTCCCGATGCTTGTCTCGATGAGGCCGGCAAGCCCTTCGACCCGTGCATCGCCCTCCGCTGGGGCCCGAAATGCGGCCCGAGCAGGGCCACCGCCGGGCAGGGCAGCTTCACCACCGGGCGGGGCAGCCTCATCGCCGTCCGAGGCCAACCCGGCGCCCTTGAGGATCTCTGCACGGAAAAAAGCGGCGCCGGAGCGAATGTTCTCGGCTATGATGATATCAAGTGGGGGGGAGCCGCAGTTCCGCCGCTGGAGAAGGGCCGGGAGCATCGATGCGATCACCGCCGGCAGGGCAGCCTGGCCTACGGAGGTCGCCGCGTAATCCGCCTCTCGAAGAACCGCGGAGACGGCGTCCCTATCCCTCCCGTTCACCGCGCGCACCGGCCCCACCTCGATGAGCTTGTCGGCCGCGCCGTTACGCTTGACGACCACACGATAGGAGCGGCGCCTCTCGATCAGCGAGACGAGCCCCTCGTCGACATCGACGAAGGTGGTCTCGAAGCCGGCCTCGACGAAGAGCCTACCGATAAATGAGCGGCCGATATTGCCGGCGCCGAATTGGACGAACTTACCGATCATCGGAGAATCCCCACCTGTCGCCGCCAGGCCTCCACATAGGGTTCGAGGAGGGTGCGCTTCTCTCCCGGACGCGATTCGCTATACAGACCCCCGAAGTGGAAGCGGGCGAAACCGCCCGAGGCCGTCGCCCAGGCGAGGGCCTCGACGAGATCGGGCGCCGACCTTCCGGCGGCGAGCTGCATTGCGGCCGAGGCGATGAGGCCACCCGCGAAATTGTCGCCGCAGCCGGTGGTATCGCCGACTACGCCCCGTTCTCCGGCCAGTTCGGTGAGAATCGCCGCGGAGACCGGCCAGGAGCTCTCGGCGAGGGGGGCGAAGCGACCCCCCTTCCAGGCAGCAGCCCGGATTTCCCGCGTTCCGGCCGTAACGACGGCGGCCCCGACTCCGCGCGAGCGGAAAAATTCGAGGGCGCCCGAAGCCTCGTCCGCCCCGCTCAGCCTTCGCGCTTCTTCGAGATCGGCCACGAGGAGGTCGACAGAGGCGTAGGCCTCGTCCCCCGATCCGAGGGGCCAGCGGCCAACCGGGTCGCGGCGCTGATTGCGGAAATCGTACACGGTATTCACAACTGTGAAGGATCCCTTCCCGCGTGCCCGCGCGAGGAGGCCGTCGAGGGCATCGTGCATGGTCGGGGTTAGGCCAGTCCCGCCGAAAACGACGATCTCCGCATCGAAGAAGGAAGCGGGCAGATCCCGGGGCCCGAAATCCTGCGCGGCGCCGATCTCGTTGATGAAGCTGCGCTCGCCCTTGCCGCCTTCGAATCGCGGATCGGAAAGCACCATGGTAAAAGGGGTCCTTCCCGGCTTCGTCGCATAACGCGAGAGGTCGAGGCCCGAGGCGGCCACCATGTCGAGGAGCCTCGACGCGGCCCCGTCTTCTCCCACGGCCCCGGCGAAGTCAACCTGAAAATCGCCGCCGCGACCGAGGAGCTGCGCGGCATGGGCGAGGGCAATGACGCCGGGGCCGCCGACATTGCAGGCGTCGGGTTCCCTGCCCCCTGTCAATTCGGTGAGGGCCTTCTCCAGAGGGCGCCCGGCGAAGCGCTCGAAATCCTCGGCGAAGACAAGCTTGCCCGGCTCGAGACCTCCGTCGCCCGCTTCGCGCGATCGGTACGAGTCGAAGACCGCCGAGCCGAAATCCACATCGGCGCAGATGTAATCGAGGAGGGAGCAACCCGTGCCGGAAATCCTCACCATGACCTAGACACCGAGGAGCCGTTGATAATCGGAGACGAGAAGGCGCAAGGGCTCCTCGTCCTCCTCGATCTCGGGGAAGCGGCCCACGGCCTCGAAAAAGCGATTATCCTTCGCGTCGTCATTGACCATGCTGACCTCTCCTACGAGGACCCGGCCGCCCTCACCATAAAATCGATGATAGATACCACGATCGAGGCAGATACTTTCGCCGGGCCGCAGCCTCAGGGCCCCGCCGGCCGGAAGTCTGCGCTCGATCCCGTCCACTCGGAAGGCCACCTCCTCCCCTGAGAGCGCTCCGTCCTTTTCGCTCCGCCAAACCTCGACGACGAGGGTGCCACCGCCGCGGTTGATGATGTCCTCCATCTTGGACCAATGAAAGTGCCGGGGGGTTTCCTGCCCGACATCGACGATCATGATTTTTTCCGCATAATTCTTACCATCCCGTCCGGGGAGGCCGTTCCGCATCGTGAAGAGGAAGAGTCCGCGCCTTCGGAAGTCGCCGGAGCCGAAATCGGTGATATCCCATCCCATATGCGTACTGAATATCTCTGCAGCCT
>JAJXVS010000110.1 GCA_021782015.1 bacterium
CCCCCATCACTGGCCGAAATCCAGGCCGCCCTCATTAGGGCATTGCGCCCTCGGCCTTGCGGGTTCTGAGTCCGGAGTTGGTGACGGCGGGCCTGATGGGCTCATCGACCTCGAAGGGTTCGTACCGCACCCCCAGGCTTCCGCGCCGTACCCACAAGCGCGCGAGATTTCGCGAGGTTCCTTCGGGGTCCACCGGAGAGGCCAGTTCTTCGGCCGCAATGATATCGGCAACCTTGAATTCGTAGATGGCCGGCTCAGCCTCGCCCGGGTCGGAAATAAGGAGGCATTTGTCTTCATCGTAGGGGTGTTTCCGAAGCGTGCCCACAAAGGCCACGCCGGAACCTTTGGGATTCCCGTGCCATCTTTCGATTTCCGAGAGAGGCTCGGCTTCCAAGTATGCTTTGATGCTCATGGTCCCTCCCTTCGGGATACCAGATCCCCTACTGCAATCATAATCCCCCATCCGAAAGAAAGTAACAAACAGAGGGCGGCGAACCAGTCGCCGAAACTGATATACAAGGTGGTGACGGGGCGCGGGATGGGAACATCGATCAATTCCCATTGGGGACTGAAAAGCGGCAATACCTTGGATATTGCGCCATTTCTATCGACCAGGCATGACACCCCCGAATTGGTCGACCTAACAAGTGGACGGCGCGTTTCGATCGATCTAAAGCGAGCTGCCGCAAGGTGTTGCCATTCCGCGCTCCTCGTCTGCGACCAAGAGTCATCCGTGAGATTGACGAGGAGATCGGCCCCCTTAAGGACGAAATCGCGACAGAGCGGGGCGAAGGCATCCTCAAAACAGATGGGAGCGCCAAAATGGATGGTCCCTTGCTTCGTGGCGAAGTCAAAGACAACTTCCTTTGTCCCCATCGTCCATCCGGCCTCGAGTCCGACGGCTTTCTTCAGAAAATTCCGAAACCAGGGGTATTCGTAGAAAGGTATGGCTTCGGCGAATGGAACGGGATGGATTTTGGCGTAATCGCCATCGGGCTGCCCCTTTGGATCGATCAACATGACCGAATTGGTGGCGGAAAAATCCTTCCAGTCGAGGACCACAGGCGTTCCGGTAAAAAGCCAAAGGTCCAAGGACCGCCACCAAGGGAGAAAGGGATCATTTCGAGGATTCTTCTCATACCAAGGCATCGAGTCCTTGTATGGATACCCAAGACTCGATTCGGAAAAAAGCACAATGTCGGGCTTTTCCGGCGATGCGGCCAAGGCCTTTTTGACGAGCACCATGTTGGCCTCGACGGCAGCCTCAGCGCCTTCCATCCAAGGGTCTGAAGCCTGCTGAATGACAAGTGTTTTTAGGGTGTTGATTGTCGTGTCATTTTGGGAGAGGCGATAATATCCATAGCCGAATACGCATATGACAAGGGCGACGGTAAGGCCGAAATACCCGGCTCGCTGGCGCAAGGGCAGGGCCACACCGGAGGAAAGCCTGAAACGATAGGCTCCGATTCGGCGTTTCCTTCGCTGCGTCCAGGAGATTTGCGGTTCGCCCCAGTGAGCCAGGGCGAGTGAGGAGGAGGGGGCGGTCTTCAAAAAGAGTTCTGCGATACTGGCATTTGCGAGGGCAAGAAGGAAACTCAGACCGTAGACCCCTGCGATATCGGCGACCTGGAGCAGGGGAAGGAGGCTTGACTGGGTGTACGGCAAAAGGCCCCACGGGTAACCCAGAAAACCGCTGGATTTCCAGAATTCAAAGCTCGCCCAGACAAGGGCAAAGGCCAAAGGTCGTGCGATGCCCGCACGTCTGGGCAAAAAAACAAGACAGAGACCAAGGAGATAGTACACAACGAAGTAGGCCAGGGTGCTGGCACCGATCGTCCAAACGGCATAGTCACGGAAAAAGTAGAGCCAATAACTTGAGGCGGCATGGAGGCAAGCACCGTACACGGCGGTCAACAATGCTCCCTTTCTATAGGTCTCCGCCTCGGAAAGCGCAATATAGAGAGGAATTAGAGCCACCCAGCCCAGGGGGGCGAAGCCGAGGAGCCAACGCTCGTTGGGAAGTCCCAAGGTGAAGAGAAGTGTCGAAGAGAGCACGAGAAGCCAAGGGCGGAGCGATCGCATGCCCTAGTCTAGCATAGACAGGGCGGAATCGAAAAAGCCTGTCACGACACATTCGGTCACATCAGCCTTGACATTGTGGTTGACTTTGTCAAAATGCCCGTGTAAAGTTCCCTATGGTCAAGGCAGTTTTCGCCGGATCATTCGATCCGCCGACCTTTGGGCATCTCAATATCATCGAGAGGGCCAAGGGCATTTTCGAACAGGTCTATGTGGTCGTCGCCGTCAACAAGAACAAGAGCGGGCTGTTCAGTGCCGAAGAACGCCTTGAGATGTTGCGCAGCCTGCTCGCTCCATGGGCGAATGTTTCGGTGCACCTGCATGACCGTTTGATTGTCGAGTTTGCCCGAGAACATGATTGTCGCGTTCTTGTGCGCGGAGTCCGAAGCATTCATGATTTTTCATACGAGTTCGAGCTGTCCATCATGAACAAGGGCCTGGGGCCCGATATCGAGACGTTTTTCATGCCAACCGATCCGAGATATTTCGTTCTCAGATCGAGTGCTATTAAAGAGCTGGCTTCATTCAAGGGCGATTTGACCTCGATGGTGCCACCCGAGGTGGCCATAGCACTTCGCCTTAAGATGGATGCCGAAGAAGGAGGAATTGGGGACAAGGCCCCAGCTTGACAACTGCCTCAGGCTGCGTATAGGTTATCGAGTCGATTTTGTATCGCAAACTCTTGCGCTAATGAGGTTTTTCCGATGGCTGTACCGAAATTCAAGACTTCCAAGGCCCGGACGCGAAGACGGCGTTCTATCAACATGAAACTTACCGCGCCCTCGCTCGTTACTTGTGGGAACTGCGGTAATCCCGTCCTTCTTCACCGGGTCTGCCCCAAATGCGGGTTCTATCGCGGGCGTCAGGTACTATCGCCCGATACGAAAGCGTAAAGGAGATCCGGATGGACGAACTCTTTGAGAGGATCAAGAAGATCATTGCCGAGAAGCTCGAAGTTGAAGAGAGTAAAATTACCATGGAAGCGAGCTTCCGCCAGGACCTCGGAGCCGACAGCCTCGATACCTATGAACTTGTCTATGGGATCGAGGAAGAAATGGGCATCACCATTCCCGACGAAAAGGCCAACGAGTTCGAGACCGTCAAGGACGCCTACGACTTTATCAAGTCTGCGGTGAAGTAAGCGCGCTGCGGGTCCTTTATGCTTTTTCCTCTGAAAAGCAAGCTGACCCGCGAGCGAAAGTCCGAGCTGGCTTCATTTCAGAAAGAAGCGCAGGCGAGATTCAGGGATATTGATCTCCTGAATCTCGCTTTTACTCATCGCTCCTGTACAAACGAAGACAAATCCCCGAACAATGAAAAACTCGAGTTTCTCGGTGATTCGGTTCTCGGCATGGCCGTGGCGAATCGATTGTTTGAACTCCTCTCCGACAGGGCAGAGGGTGATCTGGCTCGCGTCAAGAGCTACGTCGTTTCGGAAGAGGCGCTGGCAGGCATAGCCTTTACCCTCGGCATCGATCGCCTGATTTTGCTGGGCAAGGGTGAGGAGCATTCGGGGGGGCGAGCCAAGAAAGCCATCCTCGCCGACGCGCTCGAAGCCATAATCGGCGCCTATTACCTCGACGCCGGTTTTGAAAATGCCACCAAATTCGTGCTTCATCTCATCGAGCCTGAAATTGAGAAAGTGCTTCAAAACCGACATAAGAAAGACTACAAGACCCTCCTTCAAGAATATCTTCAGAAATTCCATCGGAGCTATCCCGTCTATCGCCTTGTCCGGAAATCGGGCCCCGACCACGATCGCACCTTTTGGATTGCCTGCGCCGTCGGCGACGCCGAGTATGGTCCCGCTTCGGGGAAAAACAAAAAAGAAGCCGAACAGGCCGCCGCTGGCCTGGCCTATGACGCGATCATAGCAGGGGGGGGCGTCGAGGCTGCACGGCTCAGGCAAATCGAAAGCCAGTGACAATCGGCCCTGCCCCCGATTCAGCCCAATCCATGCTTGCCTTTCATCCGCACCGCTATGTCACGGAGCCTCTCGCCTTGGTTAAGCGAAGGGTCCTCGATGACGGCTTCTAGCAGCTCGGAGAGCATCCGCCCCATCACGGGGCCCCGTGGAACGCCTAGATCGGAAAGATCATTTCCGTTGATGGCCAGATCCCTAATTGAGAGCGCTTCCTTGGCCGCGATGACGGCTTCGACCCGGCTTCGCAAGGGGTCGAGTGTGCGGGGGTCGACGGCGACACCGGTCATGGCGCTTCCATCCGCAATTCTGAGCGCCACGAGCTTATCAAAGGAAGCGATGCCGGTCCGAGAGATAAAGCGGCGGACTGCCGCGTCGCTCCAATTGTCTTCGTAGTGGAACATGTGCTCGCGGACAAGGTGACAGACTTCGTCGACCACGTCATTGGAAAATCGCAGTCTTCGCATGATCGTCTCTGCCATTGCGGCCGAAAGCTCTTCGTGGCGGTAGAAGGTCGCAATGCCATCGGGCCCTACGGCCTTTGTCTCGGGCTTCCCAATATCGTGGAAGAGGGCGGCCAGTCTGAGCACCAGACTCGCTTGGATCGCGTCGACAGCCAGGAAGAGGTGATCCAGGACATCGAAACGGTGCATTCCCTTCTGCTCAACACCCCTGGCCGCCGCAAGCTCCGGAAGGACAAGCGCGAGAAGGCCTGTATTCTCCATGAGTACCAGGGCCGAGGAAGGGCGAGGCGAGCCCAGAATTTTGGAAATCTCGTCGCGTATTCTCTCGGGAGAAACGGAGGTCAAGCGCGATCTCTTTTCGCGGATGGCTGCGAGAGTGGTCGCTTCAACGGTAAAGTCGAGCTGGGCGGCGAAGCGCAGGGCTCGCAGCAGTCGGAGGCCGTCCTCTTCGAATCGCTCCGAGGCGCTTCCGACGGCGCGGACAAGCCGGAGACCCAAATCTCTCCGGCCGCCGAAGGGGTCGCAGAGTCGAGCCTCAAGGGGATCCCATGCCATGGCGTTGATGGTGAAATCGCGGCGTTCCAGATCCTCTTCGATGCTGGCGCCGAAACGGACAGTGTCGGGGTGCCTTCCGTCACTGTAGCCACCTTCAATCCGGAAGGTAGTCGTCTCAATCGACCAACCTTTCCAGAGCACTGTCACCGTGCCATGCTTGATGCCGGTGGGCACAACCCTCCGAAAAAGCCCGACCACCTGCTCCGGGCTCGCGGAGGTGGCCACATCGAAGTCGCTTGCAGGCCTGCCAAGCAGGTTGTCGCGAACGGAACCTCCGACAAACCACGCCTCGTGTCCGGCCTCGTGGAAAATGCGGGCAAAATCGACAAGATCTCGGGGAATGTGGACGGTCGGCATGGGCCGAAGATAGTCATTTGCTTCGATCTGCGACAAGACGGTCGGATGTCCTTGCCCTCATAGCCCAAAATGCGCGAGCTCAGCAGCCCTCGTACTCGGCAAAGCCTTGCTGGAGGGCCGCAAGGCCTTCCCGGGGATCTTCGACGAGAACCCGTTTGCCCGCTATGAGTTCTGCAATTCCGATTTCGCGCGGATAGCGCGGAATTATATGAAGGTGGAGATGGTCGATGCTCGCACCTGCGGCGTAGCCCATGTTGTAACCGATGTTGAATCCACCAGGCGTGTAGAGTCTTTCCAGGACAGTGAGGCTGCGCTTGGTCAGGCGATCGAGCTCCGTGGATTCGGATTCGCTCAATTCTCGAATGTCGAGCAGATGCCGCTTGGGGAAGATGAGAATATGGCCAGGGTTATAGGGATACAGGTTCATCGCAACAATGAAAGAATCCGTTTGAACCGCGACCAGCTTCTCTACCTCGCTGGATTCGGCCGTGATGAGACACAGAATACAGCCTTCCGGACGCTTGCCCTTCAAATACGCGATCTTGTCGAAATTGAAGAAATATTCCATACCTGCCTCCATGACCAGCAACGACGGCACGCCTGGATTCGAGCATAGCATGGACGGCAAATTGGCGCCGAAACATCCATTCAGGCTCGTTGTCAAACGCTTGTGCGTATTTCTCTTCGTCATGTATCTGCTCACCCTCTCGCTCTGGGTGACGGGCAACATCCGTTCATTCCTGGACGCTACCCAGTCAATGCTGCTTTCCGTGCTGGCCTGGGATTCGATACTTCTGGGCATCTTTTCACTCATCGGAATTGTGTTTTCGGTCGCCTTCCCCCTGACCCGAAAAAAAGGCGGGGGGCTTGGCCTCGCCGTGGTCGGTATTTTCGGGTACCTCCTCCTCCTGGCGGTCGGCGTAGTGGGGGCCTTTTTCGGCGATTCGATCCTTACGCTCGCGGCCGGACTGCGCTGAACAGGGGGTTGTGGACAGTGGCTTCGCCTCCTCCCTATAATTGAGCAGTTTCGCATTCAGAGGTTCCCATGGAAGTTCGTGTCCGTTATGCCCCCTCGCCAACAGGTCTCCAGCACATCGGCAGCGTGAGGACGGCGCTTTTCAACTATCTTTTCGCGAAGTCGGTCGGCGGCAAATTCATTTTGCGACTCGAGGATACCGATCGGACTCGCTCCTCAGAGCGCTATGTTCAAAATCTCTATAATACCTTCCGATGGCTCGGTTTTTACTGGGACGAAGGACCCGATATCGGAGGTGCGGCCGGCCCCTATGTGCAATCCGAGCGTTTCGAGCTCTATCGCAGCTATGCCGATGAACTCGTCGCCAAAGGCAAGGCCTATTACTGCTTCTGCCCCGAGGAACGGGTGTCGAAGATGCATTCAGACGCGAATTCGGAGGAAGGCGAGGGCGGCAATTATGGTTATGATCGGGCCTGTCGTGACATTGATGTCGCCGTTGCGACGGCGAGGGTGAAGGCTGGCGAGTCGCATGTGATCCGACTCAAGATCCCCCTCGACGGCACGACGACCTTGAATGATCTCCTCCTCGGGGAGGTTCAGTTCCGCAACGCCGATGTCAATCCCGATCCCGTTCTCCTCAAATCCGACGGCTACCCGACCTATCATCTCGCCAACGTCGTAGATGATCACCTCATGGGCATCACACACGTTCTTCGGGCACAGGAATGGCTTCCCTCTGCGCCCCTCCACCTCATCATGTATTCGGCTTTCGGCTGGATTCCTCCCAATATCTGCCACCTGCCCATGGTTCTCGGCGAGGACGGCCACAAACTTTCCAAGCGCCATGGGGCGACGGCCCTGAACGAGTTCCGTGACAAGGGCTACCTCCGAGAGGCCCTCATCAATTATGTCGCGATGCTTGGGGCGAGCTATGAGGAGGGGCACGATCTTTTCAGCCTTGAGGAACTCGGAAAGCTCTTCCGCCTCGAAAAGATCAACAAGGCTCCGGCCATCTTCGACTATCAGAAGCTTGAGTGGTTCAACGGCCAGTACATCAGGCAAAAATCCGACGAGGAGCTTTTCGAGCTCGTGCTTCCGTATCTCTCCGACGCGGGCCTTGTGGATCCAAGTCCAGACAAGGAGCATAGGCGCCTTGTCCTCGGCGCAATGCCCCTTGTCCGTGAACGCCTCAAATTCCTTTCCGATGCTCCGGGCATCATGGCCTATCTGTTCAAGGATCCTCCCTTCGCTGCGAAGGAGGAGTTCGTTCCGAAAAAGCTCGATATCGCAAAGGCGGAAGCCATTCTCGCCCTCGATGCCTCCGTCCTCAAGGTATGCGATGTCGATGATATTCCCGGGTCGGAGGAGAAATTTCGCGCAGCCGTTAGTGCTTCAGGTTTCAAATTCGGAGATCTTCTCATGCCGCTTCGCGTTGCGGTGACGGGCGCCAAGGTGAGCCCCCCGCTTTTTGAATCGATCCGCCTCCTCGGCCTCGACACGACCCTCGCAAGGGTTGAGGCGGCCCGGGCATTTCTGGCGGGCTGAATATGAGGAACCACGGGAAGGGCTGAAATTTCGTTGACGGCCCTGAGCCCATGTCGATAAGGCTCCACTTGCGCAGGTTTTCGCATTACTATTCCAGAAGGCTGCGGGATTGAATGAGGGCCGCGGAGTCGCGAAAGTGCTCCGCGGCACAAAGAAACATACCCACGAAAGGGGAACTCGACCGCATGAACAGCGACAGGGCTCCAGGCGTCAATGAATTCAGCATCGGAATTGCCACGCGGAACGGCTCGGGCAGCCAGACGGCCAACCAAGTCATCCTCAGGTCCATCTTCGCGATGGGCGTGCCTGTGGGCGGCAAGAACATATTCCCTTCGAATATTTCGGGAATGCCGACCTGGTTTTATATCAGGGCGAGCGCGAAGGGTCATATCGCCAGGAGCGAGCGAACCGACCTCATGGTCTGCCTCAATCCCGAAACGGTCGCCGAAGACCTTGCGAATCTCGGCGCAGGGGCTGTGGCCCTCATTGACGAGGCGATGGCGCGCCATGCGACGAGGCAGGACATCGTCTTCGTCATAGTGCCCTTCGGCAAGCTCGCGGAGCAGGCCTGTCCCGATCGCAAGCTCCAAAAATTAGTCCAGAACATGGTCTATGTCGGCGTGCTGTGCCGGCTTTTGGGTATCGAGCTTGCCGAGGCCAAGGCAGCCCTCGGCCGCATGATGGGGAAAAAAAGCTCGGCGATCGAGCTCAATGCCGGCGCAATGGACCTCGGTTTCAATTGGGCCGTCGAAAACGCCAAGGCCCTTACAGAATTTCGGGTCGAACGAGGATCGGGCACCTCAGGCAAGATCCTTGTCGAGGGCAACACGGCCGTCGCTCTTGGCGCCCTCTTCGCCGGCGTCACCGTAGCTGCGTGGTATCCTATAACTCCGAGCACGAGCGTCATCGAAGACCTCATGCATTACGCGAAGCGCTATCGAAAGGACCCGGCCACGGGCAAGCTCGACATCGCCATCGTTCAAATGGAGGACGAGATTTCCTCAGCCGGCGTTGTCGTCGGCGCAGCCTGGGCGGGCGCGCGCTCGATGACGGCCACCTCGGGGCCGGGCATCGATCTCATGAGCGAAACCATCGGCTTGGCCTATTGGGTCGAGACTCCGGGCGTTTTCGTGAACGTGCAGCGCACCGGACCATCGACGGGTCTGCCCACCCACACGGGCCAGGGCGATATCGAGCTCTGCGCCAAGGCGAGCCACGGTGATACTCGCCACATCTGCCTTTACCCGACCACGATGCGCGAGTGCTTCGACTTCGCCTATGCCGCCTTCGACCTCGCGGAGCGCTACCAAACCCCCGTGTTCGTCCTCACCGATCTCGATCTCGGCATGCAAACCTGGATGGGCGAGGCCTTCGTCTACCCCGAAGCAAAGCTCGATCGGGGCAAGGTTCTCGATGAAAAGACCCTCCAGAAAATCGAGAATTGGGGCCGCTATCGCGACCCCGACGGAGACGGAATTCCCTGGAGAACCCTTCCGGGCATGAAGGGCGGAAAAGGCGCCTATTTCACCCGCGGCTCAGCTCGCAATGACGGCGCCCTCTATAGCGAAAAAGCCGAAGACTATCGCGGCCAGATCGAAAGGATCGCCCGCAAGATTGATGGGGCGAAGGAACATCTCCCGGCCCCGATCGAGACACGCTCGACCAAGGGTAGCCGACGGGGACTCATCGCCTACGGCTCCTCGGATCCAGCCGTCGCCGAGGCCTTGGCGATTCTTGCCGAGGAAGGCCAGCCCTTCGATTACCTGCGGGTCAGGGCCTTCCCCTTCGCGAAGGAGGTCGAGGCCTTTCTCGCCGCCCACGAAGAAGTCTATGTCGTCGAGCAAAACCGCGACGGCCAACTCGCCAACCTCCTCGCGGATGACTTCCCCCAGCTTGCGCCGAGGCTCAGGAAGGTGACCTATATCGACACCCTGCCACTGCCTGCCGAGGCGGTGTTGAGAGGCATCGCCAAGGCCGACGGCCCAAAGGCCGACGGCCACAAGACCCACGGCCCAAAGGCCGACGGCCTACCGTCCGGCGCCGCGCGCTGAGGAGTAGCACAATGGCTGAAGAAAACGCGAAACCCGTCAATTCCCTTGGCTTTACCCTCCAGGAATACCAGGGCGGCAAGTCCACCCTCTGCGACGGCTGCGGTCACAACATGATCACGGCTCAGATCATCCAGGCGGCCTGGGAGTCGGGCGTCGAGCCCCACATGGTGTCGAAGATTTCGGGCATCGGCTGCTCCTCCAAGACGACAGCCTATTTCATGGGAAAATCCTGGGGCTTCAACACCCTCCATGGTCGCGCTGCCGCGGTGGCGACGGGAGCCGCCCTCGCGAACAGGAAGCTTCTCAACATCCTCATTTCAGGCGATGGAGACTCCCTTTCGATCGGCACAGCACACTTCGTCCACCTGATCAGGCGGAACGTGCCGATGGTCTACATCATCGCCGATAACGGGGTGTACGGGCTGACTAAGGGTCAGTTCTCGGCGACGAGCGACATCGGCTCGGCTCTCAAGCATGGGGCCGTCAATGACATTCCGCCCATAGACCCCTGCTCCCTGGCCATCGAACTCGGCTGCGGTTTCGTCGCCCGGAGCTACGCGGGCAACGGCAAGCAGCTCAAAACCATCCTTCGGGCCGCCATCGCCTACCATGGCCTGGCCGTGATCGATGTGCTCTCGCCCTGCGTCACCTTCAACAACCACGAGACCTCGACGAGGAGCTATCGGGCCGTTTCCGAAAAGGCCCTTTCCATCCACGACCTCGATTTCGTGATGGCCCACGAATCCCATCCGGTGGATATTCCTCCCGGGGAGAGCCGCGAAATCGACTTCCCCGACGGCTCCAGCCTAACCCTGCGTGCGACTGCCGAAGATTACGATCCATCGGATCGTACCAAAGCCTTCGCCGCCATCCACGAATCAAGGAGCAGCGGAACCATCCTTACCGGCCTCCTCTATCACCAGAGCGGAGCGCCGACCGTCCACGATCTCGTTCGCACCATCGACGAGCCCCTCATTTCCCTCGACGGGGAGCGGACGAAGCCGAGCCGGAAGGCCCTCGACGAGATCAATGCGGAGTTCCTGGCGGGATAGTGCCCGTCTCCTATCTTCAAATGAAGTGCGAATAGTGAATCGGCCCCTGGTTTGGCTTTGGACCGGGGGCCGTTGATTTTTGCCGAATTCGGCCGGCCAAGGCTAATGAGAGGGGACTTCATGGCTTCGACAGGGGCGGCCCTCGGCCCCGCTGCGCTTGACCGTGGACCTCTGGCCCGTCCATAGTAGCTCCACCATGCCCCTGAAGCATGGGGAAGGACCCACCATGAGCGATGCTCCCCGACCTGACGAATCCGCCCCCGCCTCAGATTTTATCCGCGACCTCATCAAGGAAGATCTGGCCTCCGGCCGCTATAAAGAGGTGAAGACCCGCTTCCCCCCAGAGCCCAACGGCTGGCTCCACATCGGCCACACCAAGGCCTTCCACATCGATTTCTCGATCGCCGCCGACTTCGGCGGAAAGTGCAACCTCCGCTTCGACGACACCAATCCCGAAAAAGAGGACATGTCCTATGTCGAGGCTATCAGGCGCGACATCAGGTGGCTGGGCTACGACTGGGAGGACCGCGAGTTCTTCGCCTCTGATTACTACGAAAAACTCTACGATTTCGCCGTCAAGATCATCAAAAAGGGCCATGCCTATGTCGACGACCTCAACGACGAGGAGATCCGCGAATACCGGGGCACGAACGTCCCGGACAAGAACAACATCACCCTCACGCCACCCGGAAAGAACAGCCCCTATCGCGATCGCGGCGTCGAGGAGAACCTCGAGCTCTTCGCGAAGATGCGCGCAGGAGAGTTCGCCGACGGGGCCAAGACCCTCAGGGCCAAGATCGACATGGCCCACCCCAACCTCATGATGCGCGACCCGGTGATGTACCGGATCAGGCGGGAACCCCATTACCGAACAGGTACAGCCTGGTGCATCTACCCGATGTACGACTTCCAGCACCCCCTCTCCGACGCGATGGAGGGGGTGACCCATTCGCTCTGCACGGTCGAGTACGAGATACACCGCCCCCTCTACGACTGGTTCATCCGCGAGGCCGAGGTCTTCCCCTCGCGGCAGATCGAGTTTTCCCGCCTCAACATCACCCACACCGTGCTTTCCAAGCGCTGGCTCCTCCGCCTTGTAAAAGAAGGCTATGTCTCAGGCTGGGACGATCCACGAATGCCCACTCTGGCCGGCCTCCGTCGCCGCGGCTACACCCCCGAGGCCATCCGCGACTTCCTCGGCCGCATCGGCGTGGCCAAGACCGATTCCTATGTCGACATCCAGCTTCTCGAGCACTGCCTCCGCGAGGACCTCAACAAGAGGGCCCGCCGCGTGATGGCCGTCCTCCACCCCCTCAAGCTCGTCATCGAAAACTGGCCCGGTCGGGGCCAGAGTGGCGGCCCGGGCCAGGTCGAAGAGCTTGAGGCGGTCAACAACCCCGAAGATCCTGCTGCCGGCACCCGGAAGATTCCCTTCTCCGGCGAGCTCTGGATCGAGC
>JAJXVS010000383.1 GCA_021782015.1 bacterium
GTACGCGACCCACGACATGGCCGGGCTTCTCCGCGCGGCGAGAGAGCCCGACGTCCTGCCCGCCATCGCGCTGAGCCTCAAGGCCGCCTTCATCACGGCGGCCCTCGCGGGAATTTTCGGCGTGCCACTGGCCTACACGCTGGCGAGGAGCTCCTTTCCCGGAAAGGGGCTCGTCGAGGCGCTCGTCGATCTCCCCCTCGCGATTCCGCACACCGTCGTGGGTATCGCACTCCTCTTCGTTTTCGGCAGGAGCGGCATCATCGGCGAACCTGTCGAGCGGCTGACGGGGCTCAAGTTCTGGGGCACCCTCGGCGGAATCGTCATATCTATGTTGTTCGTGAGCCTTCCGCACATGGTCAATTCGGCGCGCATCGGCTTCGAAGCGGTCGATCCCCGCCTGGAGAAGGTCGCCCGGACCCTGGGGCATGGCCCCTGGTCGGTCTTCGGCAAGATCACCCTCCCCCTCGCCCGCCACGGCATACTGACCGGCCTGATGCTCACCTACGCGCGCTCCATCAGCGAGTTCGGCGCGGTCGTCATCCTCGCCTACTTTCCCATGACGGCGCCCGTTAAGATCTACGACCTTTTTCTTCAGTCGGGGCTCGACGAATCCTCGGCCGTGGCCGTCATTTTCATGACGATCGCGCTCGCGCTGTTCATCATACTACGCAGGATCGCCCGCGCCACCCAGGTGAGGGTGAAGGAGCCGCGATGAGGGGTGCCGCGCTCGCCGTCGAGGGACTGTCGCTGAGCCTGGGCGACTTTTCGCTTGGGGGCATCGACCTCTCCATAGAACCCGGCGAACTGTTCGTGCTCTTGGGGCCGAGCGGGGCGGGAAAGACAGTCCTCCTCGAGACCATCGCCGGTTTTCACGTTCCCGATTCCGGCCGAATCAGGCTCGGCGAACGCGACATCACGGAGGAGGCCCTCGAAAGGCGCCATGTCGCCTTCATGTTCCAGGACTATGCCCTTTTCCCCCACCTTACGGTTCGGGGCAACATAGCCTTCGGCCTCGCGGGCAAGGGCGGGAGGGCCTCCTCATCGCGGCTCCTCCAGCTGCAATCGAGGCTGGGCCTCGATGGAATCCTCGGGCGGAAACCAGCCGGCCTTTCCGGGGGAGAAAAACAACGCGTCGCCCTCGCGCGAGCCCTGGCCGCGGAACCTTCGCTGTTCCTCTTCGACGAGCCGCTTTCGGCCCTCGACGCGAGCGCCCGCGTCGAGCTTCGCGACGAGCTCAAGGCCTTCCTCCGAGACATAGGCATTGCCGCCATTTTTGTGACCCATGACCAGACCGAGGCGCGGATGCTCGCGGACAGGATCGCCATAATCAGGGAGGGCCGGATCGCCCAGATAGGGACGCCCGAGGTCATCTTCAACTCGCCCGCCGACGAGTTCGTCGCGCGCTTCGTGGGAATGGACAACGTGATTCCCGGAAGGGTGGCCTTCGCCGGTCCGGAGGGAGCCGAAATAGAAATCCCCAAGGGGCCGAGGCTTCTGGCGACCCGATCCGCCTCCTGTGCCGGAACTGACGTGTTCGTCTGCGTCAGGCCCGAAGACATTTCGCTTTCGCCTCCGGTGGAGGCCGGGGCAGGGGACCTTCGGGCCCTCCCAAACCGCCTTGAGGGACTGGTGAGTTCCATCGCCGAATTCGGACCAGTACTGAAGATCGGTATTACCTGTGGGTTTCAACTCCATGCCTATCTCACGCGGCAGGCCTTCTTCGACCTCGGCCTGCGGACCGGGGATCGAGCGGTCGCGAGCCTCCGTCCCGAATCCGTGCATGTGATGGAGAGGCCCGGGTCTATCCCTTCGTCGAGGAGTCCCGGCGTTCGGGCAACGACCTTTTCCGGCGAGAGCGCCTGAATCGCCCTCCGCTCTGTGCTAGAATCGCCCCCGTGTCGTCCCCAATCGGCTTCCCTTTTCGCCCCATCCCCATCCTCGTCGTCGCCCTCGCGTTCATCCTGGCGGCGGGACTTCAGGCCCAGACTCGCCAGGTCCTCCCCGGCTTTGCGGCTCTTCGCTGGGGAAGTTCCCGCGCCCTCGTCAAAAAGACCTTCGCCGAAAAGGGCTATTTCCGGCTCCTGTCCGAGGACCAGGCCTTCGCCTATTTCGAGGGACCCTGGCTTGGAAGGCAGGCGCGAATCGCCATCGGCTTCGAGGGCGGGCGCATGTTCGAGGCGGTACTGACCTTCGCGACCTCGGGTAGGGCCGCCCTGAGGGATTACCGGGACCTTGTGCGCGGAATCTCCGACATCTACGGGGCGCCCACGAGCGCGGTCGAGGCCTACCAGCCGCCCTACGAGATCGGCGATGGTCGCGAAATCGAGGCCATCCGCGCGAACATGGCCACCATTTCGGCAGCCTGGAGCTTCGCCGACGGCAACGACATCAGCGCCCTGATCGATCGGGCCGACCTCTCCACGATCGTCATATATACGAATACCGCGCTCATGGCCGCCTACATTGAGGGCCTCGGAAAGAGGTGATGCCCCTCGCCGCTGCACGCCGCACCGCATGCCTCTCGCCGCGCGCCGCGCCGACGCACGCCTCACGCGCCTCACCGCCCTACGCCGCGCCTCACGCCCGCCGCGGCGATTCCCTCCCTGGAGGTACCTTGAATGCCCGCCCTCGACCTGGCTCTCGTCGCCCCGGCGGCCCTCGCGGCCGGCTTCATC
>JAJXVS010000111.1 GCA_021782015.1 bacterium
CTCGCCCATTGCTTCGCGAGTGGCGGTACGCCGAGCGAGTCGGAGCGCGCCTTCGTCGGCCTCGCCGAGGAAGTGGACGCGAGACTCTTCGACGCCTTCGATTACGCGGCCCTCGGCCACCTTCATCGGCCCCAGGCGGCAGGGGCCAAGGGCCACTATTCCGGCTCTCCCCTCGCCTACTCCTTCGGCGAGGCCCTGCGCCTGCGGTCGCCCGCCACGGAGGCCCTGAGCCTGCGGTCGCCCGCCACGGAGGCCCTGAGCCTGCGATCGCCCTCCACCGAAACCCCGAGTGTCGCTGACAAGGTCGAGCGCGGCTTCCTCCTCGTGGAGCTCGGATGCGGCGGGGTTCGCACCGAGCTCCTCCCCTTTCGGCCGGCCCGCAGGCTCGTCCGGATCGAGGCCCCCTTCGAAAGTTTATGCGATCCGACAGCATTCGGAGCATATCGCGGTGACCTCGTCGAGGTCTGCCTGACCGATGCCCTGCCCGTCCTAGAACCCTCGGAGCGCCTCAAGGAGGCCTTCCCTAATCTCCTTTCCGTGAGGCAGGCGGCCTTCGAGCCCCGGACCCCGGCCTCGGGAGAGGGCTACGGGCCGATGCCGATGGATTCAGGCGGTGACCCGCGGGACCCGCGGAGGCTCCTTGAGGAATTCGCGGCCTTCCATCGCGAGATGATGGACGGGGAGCCCGATGAGGCCCTCGTCTCGCTGTTCCGCTCCATCGTCGAGGAGGCAGCCCATGAGGCCGATTGAGCTCGTCCTCGAATGCTTCGGCGCCTATCGCGAGCGGACGAGCGTCGATTTCGGCCAGCTGGGAAGCCTGTTCCTCGTGTGGGGCAAGACGGGCTCCGGCAAATCGACCCTCTTCGACGCCATGAGTTACGCCCTGTACGGCGAGGCTCCCGGCGGCCGCAGGGGCTTGTCGCGCGAGCTTCGCTCGCAGTACGCGACACCGGAGCAAAAACCCCTGTTCCAGTTCACCTTCGCCTTGGGATCCCATTGCTGGCGGGCCAGACGCTCGCCGCCTTGGTCCAAGATCAACAAACGCGGCAACAGCGTGGAAGTGCCCCAGGAGGCCTTCCTCGAATCGCTCGTGGGCGATGAATGGAAGCCCGAGGCCGAAGGCCCCCGCGATGTCGACGCGCGGGTCCGGGAGCTTCTCGGCCTTTCGCCCGAGGAGTTCTCGAAGGTCATCCTCCTCCCCCAGGGTGAGTTCCAGCGCTTTCTCGACATGAGTTCGACAGAGCGGGTCGGCATCCTCGAAAAGCTCTTTCCCGTGGCTCTCCACGATCGCGTGACCTCCATCGCCGTCGAGCGCGCCAAGGCTGCGGTTCTCGAGTCACGGCGCCTCGACGAGGCGATCGCCCGGATTCGCGAGGCCGGCGGCGGAACCGAGGGAGAGGCAAAGCTTCCGGAAATCCTCGCCGAGGAGGCCCTCGTCGGCGTCGAAGAGGCCGGGGCCCTGCGAGCCAGAATCGAGGCGGAAAATCTCCTCTCCCAGGGCAGGGAAGAAATGGCGCGAAGGGCCGATCATGAGCGCGCCCTCGCCCGTCTGGAGACTGCCCAGGTTGCGATGGCCGAGGAGGGGGCACTCAGCCTTCGCATCGACACGGCCCGTCGCGCCACGGCCGCCCTTCCGCGGCTGGACGAGGCTGGACGGGCAGCGCGCGAAGCCGAGGCCGCGCGGAAAATCCTCGCCTCGCGGTCGGCCGAGCTCGCCCTTCACGAGGCGAAACGAGGGGCCACCGAGGCGGACCGTACCGCCGCGCGCGAGCTTGACGCCGAACTCGCGCGGCTGAATCTGGGCATCGGCGAGCTTGGCCCAGCCCTCGCGGCATGGAACGAACTCGCCCGCGCCCGCGCGAAGGCCGCCGAACTCCGCAAGGGCATGGAAAAGCGCGCGCTCAAGATAGGCGAAGCCCGTGTGGCGATGGAGGTGGCTCGCGACGCCTTCGAAGCCGGCAAGATCGGCCTCGAAGAACTGGAGCGAGCCCGCCTCGATTTTGAAGCCGCGCGGGCTGCCCTCGAAAGGGCCTCGACGGTTTCGCGCCTCGCAGCCGCCGCTGCCCGTTCCGAGGTGGCTGTGGAAGCCGCGGCGCGGGCCAAGACCCTGGCC
The DNA here is from genome assembly GCA_021782015.1 of bacterium. Lineage (GTDB taxonomy): Bacteria > Spirochaetota > Spirochaetia > Treponematales > Rectinemataceae > CAIJMU01. Next base: position 2,114 of record JAJXVS010000111.1, read on the forward strand.
GCCGAAGGCCTCGAGCGCTGCGAGCGCGCGCTGGCAGAAAGGCAGAAAAACCGGAACCGGAGCCTGGCTGCCGAACTCGCCTCGGGGCTCGAAGCCGGAAGCCCCTGCCCGGTCTGCGGTTCACTGGAACATCCTGCGCCGGCGGCGGGCGAGAGCGAGGCCATCGAAGCCGATGTCGAGTCGGCCCGAGGTGCAAGGGATGCCGCCCTCGCCCGCGACGCCTCGGCCGGGGAGCAGTTTCGACAGAGGACCGAAGCCCGCGAGGCCGCCCAGATGGAACTCGCCTCCATCGGCTTAATATGGAAAGAAACCATCGACGAAGGACGAGCCGCGGCCGGTCTGGCGGCCTGCGAGGCGGAAGCCTCGGCGAAGGCCGCTGCACACCGCGAAGCCCTCACCAAGAAGACGCGAGAGGAACTCCTTGCGGCCGACAGGGAAGCGCGCGCAGCGGAACTTCGGAACCTCGAGGCGGCCGAAGGAAGCGACCGCGAGGCCCTCGCGGCCGCCGAATCGGCCATCGACACCCTGGCCTCCCGCGCCGGCGAGGAAGACCCCAAAAAGCGGCTTGAGTCGCTCGAACAGCTGCGGCAGGCGGTGAAAGACAGGTTGCGCGACACGAGGTCGCGGATCGAAGCCTGGGAGCAGGCCCTGGGCTCCCTGTCGGCCCGTCACGCGGAGTCGGCGACGCGACAACCCGGCCTCGATGCGACCGCCATGGATGCCCAGGCCCTCGCTCGCGAAGCCCTCGACGCGGCCGGTTTTGCGAGCGAAGACGAGGCCCGAGCGGCGGCCATCGACGGGGGAGCCCTCGCGGCCCTCGAAGCCAGACTTCAGCGCATCCAGATCGAGTTCGCTGCCGCTTCGGCAGCGGCCGAGGCGGCGGCCCGCTCCGTCGGCCCCGGCCCCAAACCCGACCTCGAGGCGCGGGCCGCCGCGGTCGAGGAGGCCAATCGCCGCCATGGGGAGTCGGCAGCCCGGCTCGAAGCCCTTCGTTCCTCGCGACAGAGCCTCGAGGCCCTGCTCAACCAACGTCGATCCCTCGAAACCGAGCGCGCCGCGCTGGGCGATGCCGCCAATCGCCTCGACTTCCTCTCGAGACTCCTCGCCGGCGGCCTCGCCCCGCGAAGGCTCCCTTTCAAGAACTGGGTTCTGGCCGCATGGTTCCGCACGGTGGTCGACAGGGCGAGCCTCCGCCTGTCCGAACTCTCCGATGGACGTTATACTCTTGTCGCAATCGAGGGCCAGGGCCAGGGCAGGCTTGGCCTCGAACTTCTGGTGCAGGATGCCTGGACAGGGCGATCGCGTCCGGCCGGTACCCTTTCGGGGGGCGAACGCTTCCTTTCATCCCTGGCCCTTGCCCTCGGGCTCGCCGACGGCATTCGAAGCCGTTCCGCCGGCGTTTCCCTCGAAGCTGTCTTCATCGACGAGGGCTTCGGCAGCCTCGACGACGAGACCCTCGACAGGGCAATCAGCGCCCTCGACAGGGCCCGTGGTGGCAGAATGATCGGTATCGTCTCCCACGTGGCGGAATTGCGCAATCGGATCCCCTCGCGAATCGAGGTCAGGAAGGGCCGTCGAGGATCGAATATTGAGATTGTCAACTAGGCAAGCCGGACATTTCCGACGATTTTTCATTTTTGCCAATGAAACAAGTCTGTTTCGAAGTCAATAGATCGACCCTTGTACCTAATGTTTCCTTGGATGAAATAAGACAAAAAAGATTGCCACATGCCGTATATGAGGGTATAACAGTTCAGCTTTACAAACTCTCCAGGAGGTATCATGAAGAGGGTTCTCATCATCCTTTTCGCCCTGATGGCCGTGGGCGGCCTCGTCGCCCAGGACTTCATCATGAACAACAACACCGAGCCCCAGTCGCTCGACCCGTCGTTGATTCAGGGCGTCCCCGAGCACCATATCTATATGTCGTTGTTCGAGGGTCTCGTCATCAATGATCCCAAGACAGCCCATGCCCTTCCCGGCGTCGCCGAGAAGTGGAGCACCAGCCCCGACGGCATGACGCTCACCTTCAATCTCCGCCACAACGCCAAGTGGTCCGACGGACATCCCGTCACCGCCCAGGACTTCGTCTATGGCTGGCTCCGCACCCTCGATCCGGATACCGGTGCGCAGTACGCCTACATGATCGGCATGGTCGTCAAAGGCGCAAACGACTTCAACAGCTTTGCCCCCGACAAGAATAAATCCGATGCCGACAACAAGGCCGCGAAAGAAGCCCTCCGCGCCGCCGTCGGCGTCGTCGCGAAGGACAACTATACCCTCGTCGTCACCCTTTCCTCTCCCGCGCCCTACGCCATCGACATGATGGCGCACTACGCATTCTCCCCCGAGCCGAAGTGGGCCATCGACAAGTACGGCTCAGAGTGGATCAAGCCCGGCAAGTTCATCGGCGACGGTCCCTTCGTGCTCAAGGAGTGGGCTCCCCAGGACCACATCAAGGTCGTGAAGAGCAACACCTACTGGGATGCGCGCAACGTGCACCTCAAGAGCATCACCTTCCTCCCCATCGAGGACAACAAGGTCGCCTACAACAAGTTCGAGAACGGTGAAATCGACTGGGATTACGGCGTTCCCCTCGACCTCCTCGACCAGATCAAGCTCCGCGCCGACTACCAGGTCGCCCCCGAGGTCGGAACCTACTACTTCATCTTCAACACGAAGCGCGCCCCTGTGGACAACGTCCTCGTGCGCAAGGCCCTCTCGATGGCGGTCGACAAGAAGACCCTCGTCGACAAGATCACCAAGGGCGGACAGGTCGTGGCCGACACCATCACCCCCGATATGCCCCCCTACAAGGCTCCCGCGGGCAATCCCTACAATGTCGCCGAGGCCAAGAAGCTCCTCGCCCAGGCCGGCTATCCCGACGGCAAGGGCTTCCCGCCCCTCACGATCATCTACAACACCTCCGACGCCCACAAGAAGATCTGCGAATATGTGCAGGCCCAGTGGAAGGACAATCTCGGCATCGATGTTTCCCTCCAGAACGTCGAGTGGAAGACCTTCCTCGCCCAGCGCTCACAGCAGCACGACTTCCAGGTCGCCCGCGCCGGCTGGATCGGCGACTACCTCGATCCGCAGACCTTCCTCGACATGTTCGAGTCTGACAGCGGCAACAACGACGGTCAGTACACGAACGCCAAGTACGACAACCTCGTGAAGAACGACCTCAAAGAGAAGAGCCCCCAGCGTGAGAAGACGATGGCCGAGGCCGAGAAGATGCTCATCCACGACGACCAGGCCATCATGCCGATCTACTTCTACGTTTCCCAGAGCATGATCGACACCAGGAAGTGGGGCGGCTGGTTCAACAACCCCCTCGACATCCACAACTGGAAGTTCATTTACAAGAAGTAAGCCGTCCCGCTCCGGTCGCCCTGCCGGCGACCGGGAACGGACGCAGGCAAACGCGGGGCCACGGGAGCGTCTGAGGCGTTGGCGCGCCAAGGACGTTTTCGTGGCCCCGCGAACGAAGAGGCTCGCGAAGCGGTCCAGCTCGACCGAGCCGGTCGGCTTCGCCAGCCTTTCCCCCAAAACCCGCATACCATTTCGGAGGTCTGGAGATGATGAAGTTCATCATCCGACGGTTGTTGAGCCTGATCCCGACGATGTTCATCATCATCACGCTCAGCTTTTTTCTCATCCACATCGCGCCCGGCGGCCCTTTCTCGGGAGAGAAGAAGCTCCCCCCGCACGTGCTTGCGAACATCCTGAAGAAGTACCACATGGACGAGCCCCTCGGGGCCCAGTACCTGCGCTACCTCAACGATGTCATCCTGCACTTCGACCTGGGCCCCTCCTACCGCTATGAGGACCAATCGGTCAACGGCCTCATCTCGGCGACGATGCCTCGGTCCATCTTCCTCGGTTTCGTGTCGCTCCTCCTGTCGGTGGCCCTGGGCGGCGCCGCGGGGATAATATCGGCCTTGAGGCAGAACAAGTGGCAGGATTACCTGTCGATGTCGGTGGCCGTCATCGGCATCTCGGTTCCCCTCTTCGTCATCGGACCCGTGATACAGCTCATCTTCGCGATGCAGCTCCACTGGTTGCCGGTGACAGGCTGGATCAATTCGCGGGCGGGATGGGTGACCCTCATCATGCCCGCCGTCACCCTCGCCTTCCCCTACTTCGCCTACATCGCGCGCCTGTCGCGCGGCTCTGTCCTCGAAGTCCTCCGTTCCGACTACATCAGAACGGCCAGGGCCAAGGGCCTCAAGGAATCGGTGGTGATCGGAAAGCACGTGCTCAAAGGCGCCATGCTGCCCGTGGTCTCCTACCTCGGGCCGGCCTTCGCGGGCATCATCACGGGGTCCATCGTCGTCGAGACCGTCTTCCAGATCCCCGGTGTCGGCCGCATCTTCGTGCAGTCCGCCCTCAACCGCGACTACACCCTCATCATGGGCGACATCATCACCTATTCCGCGGTGCTGGTCTTCGCCAACTTCCTGGTCGACGTCATCTACGGATTCCTCGACCCCCGCATCGCGTACAAGTAGGAGAAGGTCATGGCCACCAACGCCGTAAACGAATTCAACCAGCAGGTCAAACCCGTCTCCCTCTGGGCCGACGCCTGGAAACGCCTGCGCAAGAACCGCATGTCCCTCTTCGGTCTTTGGGTCGTGGGCATCTATTTCCTCGTCGCCCTCGCGGCGCCCATCCTGCCGCTCTACGACTACACCGAGCAGAACCTCAACCACGTCAACCTTCCGCCCTCCCTCAAGCCGGCCGGAGTGGTCGCGGTCGCCCAGGAACAGAAGGCCATCGACCAGATCACCGACCTGGTGAAGAACCAGGGGCGGGCCGACCTCCAGCCCAACCTCGACCAGAAGATCGCCGAAATGGCCCAATTGCAGGCATCCCTCGCCGCCGATCCGACGAGCAACAACGTCTACATCTTCGGCACGGACTACCTCGGGCGCGACATGCTCTCCCGGGTCATCTACGGGGGGCGCATCTCCATGATGATCGGCCTCGTGGGCACGATCACCGCCGTCCTCGTGGGCATCATCATCGGAGCCATCGCCGGCTACGCGGGCGGCCGCCTCGACAACTTCCTGATGCGCTTCGTCGACATCATGTACGGCCTCCCCTACATGTTGATCGTCATAATACTGATGTCCATGGTCCCCCAGGGCACGAACTCGACGGTGGTGCTCTTCGTGGCCATCGCCCTCGTGTCATGGCTGACCATCGCCCGCGTCGTCCGCGGCCAGATCATCAGCCTCAAGAACTCCGAGTTCGTCGAGGCCGCGCGCTCGATGGGCGCGGGCACGGGGCGCATCATCTTCCGCCACCTCCTCCCGAACACCCTGGGCGTCATCATCATCTTTTCGACCCTCCAGATGCCTTCCTTCATCATGAACGAATCCTTCCTTTCCTTCCTCGGACTCGGCGTCTCGGCACCGGCGGCCTCCTGGGGTACCCTCGTGTCGGAAGGCGTCCAGGGCATGGAGCTCTATCCCTGGCGGCTCCTGGTCCCCGCGATCGCGATGACGCTGTTCCTCTTCGCGATGAACTTCCTCGGCGACGGGCTCCGCGACGCCCTCGATCCGCAGAGCAAGAACCGGGCATGAAGAAGGAGTTGCGAAAATGACCGAAGAAATCATCCTCCAGGTCCAGGACCTGAAGACCTATTTCCATACCGACGAGGGGATCGTGAAGGCCGTCGACGGCGTCACCTTCGACCTGCACAAGGGCGAGACCCTCGGCATCGTCGGCGAATCGGGCTCGGGCAAGTCCGTCACGAATCTATCAATTATCAACATGATCCCCAACCCGCCCGGCAAGATCGCCGGCGGCCAGGTCATGTACGCGGGCAAGGACCTCGTCAAGCTCACGATCAACGAACTCCGATCGATTCGCGGCAACAAGATCTCGATGATCTTCCAGGACCCGATGACGAGCCTCAATCCCTACCTGCGCATCTCGACGCAGATGATCGAGACGATCGTCCTCCACCAGAAGCTCGACAAGAAGACCGCCAAGGCCAAGGCCATCGACATGCTCAAGCTCGCGGGCATCCCCGCCCCCGAGAAGCGCATCGACCAATACCCGCACCAGTTCTCGGGCGGCATGCGCCAGCGCGTCATGATCGCCATGGGCCTCTCCTGCAACCCGGAGATCCTCATCGCCGACGAGCCGACGAGCGCCCTCGACGTCACGATCCAGGCCCAGATCCTCGACCTCATCAAGGACCTGACGGCCCGCCTCGGCACGGCGGTCATCCTGATCACCCACTCCCTGGGCGTCGTCGCCGGCATGTGCGACACGATTTGTGTCATGTACGCGGGCCGCATCGTCGAGCGGGGCCCGACCACGGAAATCTTCGACAAGCCGAAACATCCCTATACCCAGGGTCTGATCAAGTCGGTGCCCCGCCTCGACAAGACGAGCGGCGACAGGCTCTACTCGATACGCGGCCAGCCGCCCAACGTCATCGACCTTCCCGACTGCTGCCCCTTCTATCCGCGCTGCGACAAGGCCATGGACGTCTGCAAGCGCAAGTACCCCCTCTCCAAGGACGTGGGAAACGGCCACGCGGTCTCGTGCTGGCTCTACACGGAGGCCAAATAAATGGCTGAAAAAGACACTCTCCTCGAAGTCAAGGACCTCAAGATGCACTTCCCCATCGGCGGGAAGGGTCTCTTCGGGGGAAAACAGCAGTACATCTACGCCGTCGACGGGGTGAACTTCACAATTAAAAAGGGCGAGACCCTTGGCCTCGTGGGCGAATCGGGCTGCGGCAAGTCGACCACGGCCCGCGCCGTGGCCCAGCTCTACCGGCCCACGGGCGGGTCGGTCAACCTCGCGGGCAAGGAGCTCACCAGGCTCAACGCCAAGGATCTCATCGCCGCGCGCAAGAACATGCAGATGGTCTTCCAGGACCCCTACGCATCCCTCAACCCGCGCATGACCTCGGGCGACATCATCGCCGAGCCGATGAAGATCTACGCCCGCAAGGGTCTGGTCGCGATGACCCACAAGGAAATCGACGAGCGCGTCGAGCAGCTCATGGAGCGCGTCGGCCTGTCGCGCTTTTTCCGCAACCGCTATCCCCACGAATTTTCCGGCGGCCAGCGGCAGCGCATCGGCATCGCCCGAGCCCTGGCCCTCCGGCCGGAACTCATGCTCTGCGACGAGCCCGTGTCGGCCCTCGACGTCTCGATCCAGGCCCAGATCCTCAACCTTTTCAAGGATCTGCAAGACGAGTTCGGCCTCACCTATCTCTTCATCGCCCACGATCTGGCGGTCATCCAGTACATTTCCACCCGGGTGGCGGTGATGTACCTCGGCATCATCGCCGAGATCTCCGGCTCGGCCGACCTCTACAAAAAGCCCCTCCACCCCTACACCCAGGCCCTCCTGTCGGCGGCCCCCATTCCCGATCCCGCGATCGAGAAGGAACGCAAGCGGATCATCCTGACCGGCGACGTGCCCTCGCCCGACAAGCAACGTCCCGGCTGCTATTTCTACGACCGCTGCTGGAAGCGCATGGACAAGTGCAAGGCCGAGCGGCCCCAGCTCAAGGAAGCCGAGCCGGGACACGAGGTGGCCTGCTTCCTCTATCACGACTGAGAGGTATCGTCCCGACGCCAAAGCGTCGATATTCTACGAGTAGTATACTTTATACGTAGTATTACGAAAGGGCCGCTCCGGCATGACCGGGGTGGCCCTTTATTTTGCGAGGGGCCCCGGAATAACGGGGCCTCGGCAAGTCGAGACGCGAGTCAGAACGAGTACTTCAGCGATACCCGGCCGAGGGAGTCGCCGTTCCAGGTTTTCCACAGGAGGGAGCTGCCGTCTGTCGAGCCGTAGAAGAAAAACATGTCGCAATTAAGTTGAAGTCCGTCGGCCAGGGTATAGGAGGCTTGGGGCGCAACCATGCCCCCGCTCGCCTTGAAGTCGTATATGGCTGCGACCTTGAGGCTGGTCCTGCTGCCGACGTCCATCGAGGCGATGCCTACGAGGCTGTGCCCAACCGTATCGCCGGCCGAGGCCGTCCCTTTCGCCCAGTCGAGAACATACTCCCCGATAAGCTGGAGCTGGCCGATCCTGTATTCGAAACCCGAGACTCCCTGGAGCGACGCGGCCCCTGCCTCGGGCGCGACGATGCTCGAATCCCTGAGCGTGCGGTAGCCCCAGTCGGTCTTGAGGAGGAAGCCGCCCCCTGGCACGAAAACCGCGTCGGCCCCAAGCAGGGTGAGGCGGTCGTAGTCGAGGGAGATGGAACTGGGATAGACGCCCGCGAAATTGACCGTGGCCGTCGGCGTGTAGCTCCGACCCCGATAGGCCGTGAGGCCAATATCCAGTCCTTCGAGGAGATCAAGGCTCAGCTTGGCGTGGCCCCCGTAGGAAACATTGTCCCAACTAATACTTATCGGATCGAGGGTCGCGGGCAGGGGCGAGGCCGGCGTCCAGCGCGGGCCGGGCAGGGTCGGAGCGACCCAGTAGGGTTCGGCCACGAGGTCGACCGTAAGAATGTCGCCATTGTAAACGATTCGGCCGAGGGGCACGGGCTTTTTGACGGGATCCACCGGGATGCTGAGGTCCTGGGGATTCACGACGTCGGAGGGGGTGAAGGCGTCGGTGCTGCCCCAGGCCAGCACCTGGTTGCCCGCCGAGATGTCGAAGGGGCCGGCGAAGAGCTTGATCCAGGTTTCGCCGAGCTCGGCCGTCGTCGCGGCGGTCGAAGGGTCGTAGGATGCGTCGAACCCGGCCTTGTACTGGGCTGTCGGCATGTCCTTGTCTCCCACCTTCCCGTCGATTCCGACTACAAGGTCCTGGGTGAGGGGGAGGAGCTGCGAGGAGCCCCAGTACCAGCCCAGCCGCGGCTCGATCGAGCCGGAGAAGCTCTGGGCGACGAGGGACGGGCCAGAGGCCGCGACCAGCGCAAATACCACTAGGTATGAAGGCAATTTCATCGGCGAACCCTACTGCTTGAGAAAGCGCTCGGTGAAGTACTGCTCCCCGAGCTCCTTGTCGAGCCGGTAATCGGTGAAGCGGAGCTCCGTCGTCGAACCCGAGGCCGAACTCATCGCGATGCTCGTCGGCATCTCGTAGCCCTGGACCTTGTCGTAGGCGACGGTCTGGGATTTCGCGATCTTGCCGCCGCGATAGTAATCGATCTTCACGTATTTCCAGATCGAGGAATCGATCTGATAGACGAGCTTCTCGTAGCCGAGGGACCTTTTAGGAGTGGCGGTCACGGTGTAGATGCCGCCGGCGAAACCGTCTACTGCATAGGAGAAATCCGCCTCCACAAAGCCGTTGATGTCGCGGTTGGTAAAGTCCGAACCGAAGAAGGCCTGGTCCTGGTCGGAGGGTCCGCTTCCGAGCCGCCGTACCCTGCCGAGGGCTGGGAGCCAGAGGAGGCTCTCGGTGGAGCCGTCGGGCTTCTTGAGGTTGAGGAAGCCCGAACCCTTGATGTCGGCCGGGCTCTGGAACTTCATCGTCGTTTTTTCGACCTGGCCCTTCGTGGAATCGCCCGTGGTCCAGGTCGTGAGGGTGCGCGTTAGACTCTGTTTGTTTTTAGTTATGACCATCGTCATGGTGAGCACCGAGCCCCTGGGCTTGGGCGATTGGTAGACCTTGTCCATGACCTCCTGGCCAGAGAGACTCGCCTGGGCCTGGAGCGGCGGCGCCGACATGGCGGCGAAGGCGATGAGGGCCGCGAAGAGCGCGAGAGCCCCCCCGCGCAAGCTCGCCCCCGCATTTTCCGAAACCTCAATGTACCTATTCATGTGAAACCTCCATTCTGCTCTTGATCGGATTGCGCAGAAACACGAGACAGGCTGCCGGCAAGATGGTCAAGGACGCTATGCCGACGGCGAACACGGTAAATACCATGAGTTTGCCCAGGGTCCCCACGGGCACGAAGCTCGAGAAGACGAGGGCGGCGAAGCCTCCTCCCAGCGTCAGCGAGGTGTAGACGATGGAGCGGCCCGAGGTGGCCACGGCCTCCTCGACCGCCAGCTCGGGGCTCAGCCCTTTGCGCCGATCCTCCATATAGCGCACCGTCAGGTGGATGGCGTAATCGCCGACGCCTATGGCCAGTGCCCCCATCAGGGCCGAGGCCATGTTGAAGGGCAAGCCGAACAGGCCCTGCACGCCGTACTGCAAGACGATCGTGAACACGAGGACGATGATGGTCACGAAGGCCGCCCTGACACTGCGAATCAAGCTGTCGATCAGGAGGA
>JAJXVS010000384.1 GCA_021782015.1 bacterium
TAATCGATGGAAAAGGTCTGGGTCGAAAAGGTTCTGCCGCAGTCGAGGCATCTGAAGCGCGGGACGAGGCCGAAGGCCTTGGTCTGATGGAATCCGTAGGGCCTGAACCAGGCATGGGTCTGGGGTTTCATGTGGTTCCGACAGGATGGATAGGGGCAAAACGGGGGGAGGGACATGGTGAACTCCTTCGGAGCCTCAATCGCTCCGAAGATCACAACGTCCGCGCCACCCCCATTTGCTTCAATCTACAACAAGCTTCGTGACACTAATTGCCTTTTGCCTGATCGGCAAGCCAGGGACGGTATTTTCTGTCGCTCATCGCGATGTGCCGCGACAGCCAGGTCCTGAGATAGTTCGCCATCTCCCCGGCGATCTTCGGATCGCCTCCGATGATCCTCGCGTGAAATTCGGCAACCTTGCCAATAAAAGCCCGATGCTCCTCGATATGCCCGGCCGCCCCCGGATAGCCCTTCGCGGTGAACAGACTCTCCTCATGGGTAAAATGCACATGGACATACTTCGCAAGTTCATCGGCCACATCCCGAAGCTCCCTGCGGCCCATTTCGCTCATCCGAAGATCGTCGAGCTTGTTGATCAGGGCGAAAAGTGTCTTGTGTTCCTCATCGATCTCCGCGTTGCCTACGGCGAGGGCGGGAATCCATTCAAGGCGCGCCATATCCATTCCTCTCCTTGTCCGGCCTTCGTTTCCGTGGCATGCTCAACTCCGTGGACGAGACATCGAAGGGCGAAGACCCAGCACAGGGCGAAGACCGGGGCAAAGAGAAGGGAGAAGCCCGGAGCGGGGGCGAAACCTCGCCCTTTCCCGGTGTCCAGCTCAATTTTCCGGTCACCTTCGACCTTCGCATTATCTATGTGAAAGCCGAAGGCCCGGATATCGTCGCCGATCTCGAGGGAATCTACAAGGCCCGAGGGGTACCCTGTTCCCTCATCCAGGGCATGGACATACCCGGCTCCAAGTACGCCCGGATGGGCAGCCGCCTTACCTTCGGAAGCCGCGAGCAGATGTACGGCACCTACGAGGACATCGGCAAGCTGTCCTATGTGAAATCGGCCATCTGACCGCCCCGCTCACACCCGGTCCGCCACAACCCCGCTCTCGCGCCGTCCGCCGCGGCCCCGCTCACAGGCCGTCCGCCGCGACCCCTCCCTCGCGCGGCCACGCCCTCGCGCGGCCACGCCCTCTTAGCCTCGCGCCATCACCTCCACGACTGCTTCGGTCTGCCTCGCCCGCTGCTTGGCCGAGATCACGAGCATCTGGAGGCGATTTTCGATGTTGGCTATGGCCGTGTCCGGATCGTAGTCGAGCGAAAGGATCGTGACGCCGGGAAATCGGCGCTTCAGGGTCTTGATGAGTCCGCGGCCCGTTATGTGGTTGGGCAGGCAGCCGAAGGGCTGTACTATGACGAATGATTCCACCCCTTCCTTGGCGCGAGCTATGATCTCGGAGGGGATGAGCCAGCCCTCGCCGTTCACGTAGGTTCGGTCGAGGAGGCCGTCGATGTTGGCCGCCAGGTCGTGAACGTTGCCCGCGATGTCGACATGCCGGGCCGCCTTGGATTCCTCGCGGATTCGTGACAATACGTACAGGTATACCTTGTCGGTCACGTCGGCCACGAGTCCGTTGAGGGCGGGGTGGGCGAGAAGGCCCCGCCGCGACTCCTCCCCGACGCGAAGCGAGTCGCGGTGGAAGAAGTCGACGAGGCGGGGTTGGAGGACCTCCATCCCATGGGCCTCCAGCCAGCGCACGAGGTTCCAGTTCGATGTGGGGTGGTAGTTGAGGAGGATTTCCCCAATTATGAAGACCCGGGGCCGCTTCGACGATTCGTCGATCGCCACCGAGTCGAGTTCGCGCAGGGCCGGCCTGAAGGCCTCCACCGCGGGCTTCACGCCCCGCTCGAGGGCGGTCGCGATGGCGTCCACTCCACGGTTAAAGGCGCTGTCGGCGCTGCCCTTTTCCATTTCGTAGGGTCTGACCCTGAGCCGCACCTGCTCGAGGGTGTCGATCATCGCGAGGCCCCAGAGGGTCCGAATCTGGAATTTAAGACCAATCTTGACGTCCGGGTGGAGGTCGCCCGGCGACATGCTCGTGGTGAAGATGGGGATTTGCGGATAGCCCGCGTCGTCGAGGGCCTTGCGCGCGAGGACGGGATACTGGCCGGCCCGGCAATCGTCGCAATTCTTCGCAAGTCCGCAGGCCGAGTTGTCCGGATCGAAGTCACCCGATTCCATGGCCGCGAGGAACTCTCCGACGTTCACCTGGGCTGGAAAACAGATATCATTGTGAACGTATTTCTTCCCGAGTTCGATGGCGCGCTTGCCAGCCAGCGGCAGGGGAGCCGCCACGAAACCCTCGGCGCGGATCGCCCCCGTGGCCACCTTGCAGAAGGCCTCTGATAGATTGGGCACAAGTATGACCTTTTTCGCCTTGTCCTCGGCCCTGAACTTGACATCCCACGCGGGCGGGAGCTCAGCGAGCGGGGCCGGTCCGCCCTTCTTGTCCCTGCGCGCGCGCACCGTCTCGATGAAGGATTTCACGCGGATCGACATCGGCCCGCGGATCTCGCCCTCGTCGAGCTTGAGCACGAGAAGGGACTTGCCGGCCGTGGTCGACAGGATGCGCGTCATCTCGTCGGTG
>JAJXVS010000112.1 GCA_021782015.1 bacterium
CAATTCGTGAGCCTTGTGGCCGTTCGGGGCTCCGAGGAATTCGGTGTAGAGTTTCTGCACGGCGACATTGTCGTGGGATTTGCGCACCTTGAAGTCGCCGTCCTCTTCGTAGATCGCCTGGGCGCGGGCGGCGCGCTTTTCGGGCGTGACGGGCAGGGGTTGGCCGCCGCCGCCGACGCAGCCGCCCGGGCAGGTCATGATCTCGATGAAGTGCGCCTCGAGCTTGCCTTCTTTGACGGCGGTCATCACGGTCTTGGCGTTGGCTGTGCCGTGGGCGACGAGGACCTTGAGGGTGACGCCTTCGAGCCATGAGAACTCGGGCTTGACCTTCTCGATCTTGACCGCAGCCTGCCGCACCCCCTCCATGCCGCGAACCGGCATGATGTCCAGGTGGGCGAAGGGTACCTCGCGGCCGGTGACCACCTCGTAGGCGGTTCGCAGCGCCGCTTCCATGACGCCGCCCGTGGCCGCGAAGATGGTGGCCGCGCCGGTCGATTCGCCCAGCGGATTGTCGAAGGGCGTTTCGGGGAGGTTGCGCAAATCGATGCCCGCCTGCTTGATCATCGAGGCGATTTCCCTGGTGGTCACCGCATGATCGACATCGTGGTAGCCTTCGCGCCCCATTTCGGGACGGCCGGCCTCGTACTTCTTTGCGAGGCAGGGCATCACGGAGACCGATACGACGTTTTCGGGCTTGAACCCCATTTTCTGGGCCCAATAGGTTTTGAGGAGGGCGCCGAACATCTGCTGGGGCGACTTGCAGGTGGAGAGATTGGGCAGGAGCTCGGGGAAGAAATGCTCCTGGAATTTGATCCAGCCGGGAGAGCAGGAGGTGGCCATAGGCAGGGCTACGGTCTTCTTGTCGACGAGGGCGGCCTTGAGCCGGCTGAGGAGTTCGTTGGCCTCCTCGATGATGGTAAGGTCGGCAGTGTACTGAGTATCGAAGACGTAGTCGAAGCCCATCATCTTGAGGGCGGTCACCATCTTGCCCGTAACGCGGGTGCCCGGCGGATAGCCGAATTCCTCGCCGAGGGCGGCCCGGATGGCCGGGGCGGTCTGCACGGCCACGATCTTGGACGGATCGTCGATGGCCTTCCAGACGTGATCGCCCGTGGGCTTTTCGTGGAGGGCGCCCGTGGGGCAATGCGCGACGCACTGGCCGCAATTAATACAAACTATTTCGGATATGGGCCGGTTGAAGGCCGAGCCGATAATGGTGCGGTCGCCCTTCCAGAGGTTCGCGAGGGCGCCGACGCCCTGGAGGTCGGCGCAGGCCCTGATACAGCGCTGACAAAGGACACATTTGTTATTGTCGCGGATGTAGACCGGGGAGGAGAGGTCGCGGACCACCGTGCGCTCGCGGCGCTCCTTCCAGCGGAGCTCGGTGAGTCCATACTCGTTGGCGAGGCCCTGGAGCTCGCAGACGAGGTTCTTCGAGCATACGGTGCAATCGGTATAATGATTGGCGAGGAGGAGCTCGACGATGGTCTTCCGCGTGCGCCTGATCTTGTCGCCGGAGGTGTTGATATCCATTCCGTCGGCCAGGGGCGTCGAGCAGGAAGCCTGGAGGGTCCGCATTCCCTTCACCTCGACCACGCAGATGCGGCAGATGCCCTTGGTGTGGAGGTCGGGGTGGTGGCAGAGGGTCGGCACATGGATGCCTTCGCGGCGGCAGAGATCGAGAATCGTCGTGCCCTCGTCCGCGGTCTTGGCAACGCCGTTCAATGTGACATGCAGTTCTTTCATGAAAATCCGTCCTCCATCAAGCCGAAAGGATTTCGTCCCGGAATTTCGAGACGATGGTCCGGAACGAATTCGGCACGGATTGGCCGAAACCGCATTTCGAGGCGAGACTCATGGTCTCGGCGAGCTCGAGGAGATCGGTGATGACCTTGGACGAACCTTCGCTCCGCTCGAATTTCAGGATGCCCTCGAGCATGCGCGAGCAGCCCTCGCGGCAGGGCGTGCACTGGCCGCAGGATTCTTCCTGGAAGAACTCGACGAAATTCTTCAGTATTTTGAACATCGAGCGGCTTTGGTCGAAGACGATGATCGAGCCGCCCGTCGGGATCCCCTCGAAGGAGATCGCTTTGTCGAAATCATCGGCCGAGGCGCAATACCCGGAGGCGCCGCCGATCTGCACGGCCTTGGTGGCGGGACCGGCCTCCACTTCCTTCAGGAGTTCCCGGATCGTGATGCCGTACTCGAACTCATAGATTCCGGGCTTGGCGCAGTCGCCCGAGACGGAGAAAAGCTTGGATCCCGAAGAGGTGCGGGTGCCGAAATCGCGAAACCATTCGGCGCCGTTCAGGATGATGTGCGGCACGAGGGCGAGGGTCTCGACGTTGTTGACCACCGTCGGCATGCCGAGAAAGCCGTGCTCCGTCGGGAAGGGCGGCTTGTTGCGGGGCTCGCCGCGGCGCGACTCGAGCGAATCGATGAGGGCCGTTTCCTCGCCGCAGACGTAGGCGCCGGAGCCGAGCCTGAGCTGGAGGTCGAAGGAGAAGCCTGGGTCGCCAAGTATCGATTCCCCGATGAGATGATTCTCCTCGAGGCGGGCCATTGTCTCCTCGATTTCCTTGCGCAGGTAGTTATATTCGCCGCGAAGGTAGATGAAACCGCGTGTCGCTCCGATGGCCCTTGCGCAGATCGCCATGGCCTCGACGACCTTCGCCGCCCGAAGCTCGAGGATGCGCTTGTCCTTGAAGGTGCCGGGCTCGCCCTCGTCGGCATTGCAGATGACGCAAGCCGGACGGCCCTGGTTCCTTGCGGACTCCCACTTGAGCCCGGTGGGGAAGCCCGCCCCTCCACGCCCGCGGAGATTCGAATCCTTGAGAACCGCGATTATGGTTTCGGGCTTCATCGCCATGGCCTTTTTGAGGGCCGCGCCCGGTTCTACGTCCGAGAATACGACGTCTATCTTCCTTGCCATGTTCGCCTCCTGGCTTGTCGTCCGGCGATCGCGCCGACGAGCCTCGACGGGTCATCGCCCCGCTCGAACTCGCGATCTGCGTCCTGCCGCATTAGTGGTACCCCGATGGTGTCGCCAATTCGCCCAGCGAATTGGCGCGTGAGGTCGTACCACATCAGTGGTACCCCGATGGTGTCGCCGATTCGCCCAGCGAATTGGCGCGTGAGGTCGTACCACATCAGTGGTACCCCGATGGTGTCGCCAATTCGCCCAGCGAATTGGCGCGTGAGGTCGTACCACATCAGTGGTACGACCTCACGATGTCGACCGCCTTCGCCGGGGTGAGTTCGGCATAGAGGTCTTCGTTGACCATCATCGCCGGACCGCGATCGCACATTCCCATGCAATTGGCCCAATCGAGGGTGTAGAGTCCATCAGTAGTGGTTGCTCCCATGGAAATACCCAGTTCCGCTTCGAGAGCCCTGAGGATGCGGCCCTTGGTGTTCCCCGACCGGGTGACGAGGTTCTCCGGGTCGGCGAGGGCGCAGGAAATGCTCCGGCAGAGTCGAATGACATAGCGGCCGCGCATACTTGTGTCGAGGAAGTGATAGAAGGACGCGACGGAAAAGACCTCGGTCTGCGAGAGACCGAAGCGCCGTGCCACCTCGTTTATCACCTCCGTGCCCAGCCAGCCGTACTCCTGCTGCAAGCCCTGCAGCGTCGGAAGCATGGCATCCCTGTTGTCGCCGTAGTGGACGGCGAGGTGCTCGATGGAATTGAGCAGCGATTCACGGATCATGAACGCAACCTCCCTTGTACTTCCATAATCGATAGCAAATTATCTATATTAATTTTCGCACAGGTTGGCACGGAAAGCAACGTCACGCTAGAATTTTATTGATACTTTTCTTTTGATTCATCTTAGGGGGGCTGGCGTTTTCTTAGGACGGTGGCATAGTGCTTGCTTAAAGGAGGCACCATGCGCATCTGTCTGCTGTATCTTCCCGCCTCGCAATCCAGCCCCCTCGAAAAGACCGCGAAGGCCATGACCGAGGCACTTCGCGGCAAAGGGCATGAGGTGGACCTGGTTTCGGGCGCGAAGGGGGAGATTCCCCGTTTTGCGATGGCGGAATACGTATTTATCGTCACCGAGCCCCTCGGCTTCGGCGGCAAGCTGCCCCCCCGGCTTGGTGAAATTCTCGGTCAGAGTTCAGGAACGACGGGCAAGCGCTCCATGGCGATCGTGGTAAAGCAGGGTCCCTTCCGCAACAAAACCATCACGCGTCTCATGAAGGCCATGGAGGGCGAAGGCATGGCCGTCAACGATTGGGCCGTAGTGGCCAACGCCAAGGAAGCCGCGAGCGCGGCGGCGGGGGCTCCGATAGAGCGGAAGAGATAGGAATCTGGCGCGGAGGGTTCGGCCAGGCATCATGATGACGAGGAGGCTGTCGGACTTAGGATTTTCGCGGAGAGCGAGAGAGCCTTGAGACCAAAATTGGTGAGGATTGAGGCCCATACTTCCTGTATGGGCCGGGTCGGCCCTGCCGACCTGACGAGCCAATTTTGGGCCGAGGATGGCCGCTCTCCGCGAAAAAGCGCTCAAATTAATGTTTCTTTTGTGTTGCGCGGTAATAAGTCCGACAGCCTCCTAGGGTGGAGGCTCGCCGCCCAAGGCCGCAAGGAGCGCCGAGTCGATGTCGGGGCGAATGAAACGGTAGCCGGATTCGAGGAGCCGCTTTGGGACGGCGCGCACCCCTTCAAGTAGGGTGTCGGCCATCTCCCCAAAGGCCAGCCTGAGCGCAAAAGAGGGGGTCCTCAACCACGAGGGCTTGCCCAGGGCCCGGCCGAGGGCGCGCGACAATTCGGCGTTGCGAAGGATGCCGGGAGCGACGAGATTGTAGACTCCGGCGGCGCTGTCCAGGCCGACGAGGTGACGCAGCGCTCCCACGAGGTCTTCGACGGCGACCCAGGGAAACCATTGGGTGCCCGGGCCGATCGGCCCACCCGCGAGGAGGCGATGCTGCACGACGAGCGGTGCGAGCACCGGACTGCCGGCACCGATGACGGGGCCGAGTCGAAGCACGATGCGCCGAACGCCCTGTTCCTCGACTCCAATTGTCGAAGGTTCCCACTCTTCGGCGACAAGACGCGACAGAAAACCGTCGCCCGCACGGGTCGTCTCGGTCGCGACGACCTCTCCGGCGGCGTAATAATCGATGCCCGAAGCCTGGACGAAAACGGGCGGCTTTCGCGATACGGCGGCAATGCCCGCGACAAGGGCCCTCCCCGCCTCCACCCTGCTCGAAACGAGCTTCCGCTTGCGCGCGTCGGTCCATCGATAGCGGAATCCCGAGCCGGCCACACGCTCCCCCGCCAGGTTGACCACGAGATCGGCGCCGTCGAGGGCTGCATACCAATCGCCTGGAGATCGGCCGTCCCACCTTGCGCGCCGCAACCCGCCGGCATCGGTGGGCAATGCCTCGGCCGGGCCGCGCGTAAGCACGACGACTTCGGAACCCTCGGCCAGATAGGCCCGGGCGATATGATCGCCGATGTAGCCGGAACCTCCGGCGAGGACGATGCGCATCATTGGCTCCTTGGTGCAGGAGTTGGCTGAAAGTCGAGGAGGACGCGGGCATCCTCGGGCAGAAAATGAAAATCGATGAAGGAGCCCCGTTTCGGGGATGAGAAGGGCGCGCCGTCGGCCGCAACCGGAAACGCGGCCGCGGCTGCAGTTGCGAGCGGTGGAGCGGCTGCAGTTGCGGGCGGTGGAGCGGGCGCCGCCGGAGGCGATCCAGCAGCAGCCGGCGCCGGAGCGGAGGCAACCGAATCCCTGGCCCGACGGAAGGCCGCGAGGAATTCGGAGCGCGACAGCTCGCGCGCGCCGAGGCCGCTCTTGTAGGGAAGGGGCATGCCCAAATCCCAGAGTTCCACGCCAGCCCGCGACAGGGAACGAGCCGTGGCCACGAGCTGCACGGTGCCCGTCCCGTCCTCCTTCCGAAAACCAGACCAACTAGTGTAATTTTTTCCAACGAGGGCCCCGATCTCCCCGGCGACGAGGCGGTCGCCCTTCCATAGCTCAAAGGAGAGGAGGCCGAAGCCGTCGATGGGGCCGCGCGATGCGAGCGAGCGGAAGGTCGCGACGAGGGGCGGCCTGAGCCACCCGTCGCCATGGGTTGCGACGCAGGCGGAAAGCACCTCGTCATAGGCTCGGTTCATGGAGAGGATGAGGCCCCTCGCCCCTCTCCTTGCGCTTCGCGTGACGCGAACCGAGACAGGATCGAGACAGGCGCGGACGAGATGGAGCTTGGGCAAAAGGTATTCCCGGCCATCGCCGAAGGCCACCGCCATGGGGATGAAACCCTCGCGGACAAGCCCGGCGACGAAGTCGGGTTCGAAGGAACCGCAGGCACAGAATTCGAGGGGGAAGCCGCCCTCGAAGGCCTCGGCAAGCGAGGCCGGATCGACATCTTCGCCCACGAGCGGTATCGACGGGGGATCGGCGCCTGACATGAGCACGATGATACGCTACTTGTCCAGAGACGGCAACGCGCCTATTCTTGGCCGCGGAGGACAGCATGATCACCCTCATCGTCAGCATTCACGTGGTTCCCGAATCGGTCGCGGCATGGAGGGCGGCAACCCTCGAAAACGCCCGGGCGAGCCGGCAAGAACCGGGCATGCTCGCCTTCGATCTTCTTTCCGATCGGGACGCCCCCGCCCATTTCGCCCTCGTCGAGAAATATCGCGACGAAGCAGCGCTGGCGGCGCACAAGGCGACGCCTCACTACAAACGCTGGGTCGAGGTGACCGAGCCGCTTCAGGCCGAGCCGCGGACGCGGGCCTTTTACACGATGGTCGAAGGCTGAGCCCATGGTGAGCTTCGAGTTCGCGGGCCCGGGTCGGCTGGTCTTCGGCCTAGGAGCCATCCGCCAGGCCGGAGAACTCGTGTCCAAACTGGGTCGAAGGGCCCTCGTCGTCACGGGCCGCGACATTCAGCGCTCGATGCCCCTCATCGACAGCCTCGAAATGGCCCAGCTCGCCCATGTGCCGATTTCGACGCCGCCCGAACCGGACATCGACGACCTTCGGGACGCCCTCGAGCAGGCCCGGGTGTACGCGCCCGATCTCGTCATCGGCTTCGGCGGCGGGTCGGTTCTCGACATGGCCAAGGCCATCGCCGCCCTTCTGCCCAACAAAGGCGACCCCCTCGACTACGCCGAGGTCGTGGGAAGGGGCCGGGCGCTTTCGAAGCCTTCGCTGCCCTGCATCGCAATACCTACGACGGCGGGCACGGGCTCGGAGGCCACGCGGAACGCGGTCTTCGCTGCCATAGGCGGAAACAGGCCGGTTAAGGTAAGTCTGCGTTCGCCGACGATGCTGCCCGTCCTCGCCATCGTCGACCCAGGCCTGGCCATCGGACTGCCCCCACGCCTGACGGCCGACTCGGGCCTCGATGCCATCACCCAGCTCATCGAACCCTTCGTTTCTTCGCGGGCGAATCCCCTCGTCGACGGGATTTGCCGCGAGGGACTCAAGCGCGGCCTTCCCGCCCTCCCCCGCGCCTGGGCCGAGGGGGGCAACCTCGAGGCGCGAAGCGACATGGCCTTCGCGGCATTCTTGGGCGGCATGGCCCTCGCGAATGCCGGGCTCGGCGCCGTCCACGGCATCGCTGGCCCCTTGGGCGGCCTGAGCGGGGCGCCCCATGGCGCCATCTGCGCGGCCCTCCTGCCCCATGTGGTGGCCGCCAACGTGCGCAGCCTTGGTGCCCTCGCTGGAGGCCGAGAGGCTATGGCCCCGGCGACAGGGGCGCCCGCGGCCCCGGCGCGAGGGAATGCGGCCCAGACGGCCGCGGTTCCGGTTCGAAGGGATGCGCCGGCGACGCTCGAACCAAAGGAAGCGAAGGCCATTCTCGCGAAGTACGGCGAAGTCGCCACCCTCGTGTCGGGAGGGCCCTCGGAGGCGAAGGACGCGGTGGCGGTCCTGGCCGCCTACACCAAATCGCTCGGCGCGAGAAAACTGCGCGACCTGGGCCTGGCGCGCGACGATTTCCCCCAATTGGTTGAAGCGGCGAAACTGGCCGGCTCGATGAAGGCCAACCCCGTCGTGTTGAGCGATGAGGAGTTGCTCGGCATTCTTGTGGCCGCCTGGTAAGATCGCGCCCGACCGACCCCGAATGAGGAAAGACAAGACCATGAAATTGCCCCTGATCCTGGCGCTGGCCGGCCTCGCTTCCGCGGCCCTCTCCGCGCAAACTCTCCACCTCTCCTACACGAACGACCAGGACGATCCCCTCGTCCGGCCCTACATGCGGAGGGCCAAGGCCGCCTTCGCCTCCCTCGGACTCGATCTGGAAGTGCGCGCCTATCCGTCGGAGCGCGCGCTCCGACAGGCCAATGACGGCAGCCTCGACGGTGACATCGCGCGGTTCGCCGGCGTCATCTCGTCGAAGGACTATCCCAACCTCGTGATGGTGCCCGAACCCCTCTACATAGCGCGAGTCACCGCCTATTCCAGGACGGGCATCGTCATCGCTTCGGTGGAGGACATCGTCAAAAACGGCTACAAGGTCATCACGCTCAGGGGCAGCAAGTGGATCGAGGCCAAAATCGAGCCGCGCCTGCCCGCGGACCATTACCTGCCGGCGATCGACGTCGAAACCGCGACGCGACTCTTCGAGGCGGGGAACGCCGATCTCCTCATCGTCATAAATACGATGATGCCCCTCATCCTCGCGAGACCGGAATACGCCGACATCAAGCCGGCCGGCGTCCTGCACAGCGCCCCGCTGTACACCTACCTCAACAAGAAGTGGGCCGACATCGTGCCGAGGCTCGCGGAAGCCTACAAAAAGGCCAAGGCCGCCGAAGCCAAGAACTGAGGTCAGCAAGCTGCCCGACGAGGTCCTCGCGTTTCACGCGGGCAGGGTGAGTTCGTCGACTCTCCGGGGATTTTTGACAAGGCCGGCGTCGATGTCGCGATAAATATCGATCAGGTTTTCTCGAAGCTCCGCTTCCGACTCTCCCTGGCTGATGTAGTCAGGGAAATCCTGGAGGTAGCCGATGAACAAGCTGCCATCCTGCCAATGAACGAATTTAAGCGTCATGCCGCCTCCTCGCGTTTCGCTGCCGGATTTTGGATTCGGAACGTTCATTCGATAGGATATGTCCATGCGAATCCTTCGGCAAGTCGGGCTTTGGAGAGGCGTCGGAAATCGGTGATCAAAATGAATCGCCTTGGCTAAGAAAGTCTCCTCGCCAAAAAGGGATTTCGCACTCACCGATGAGATTGGTATTGCAAAGTAATCTTTGCAAAGTTATCTTTGCAATATGCCAGACGAAGCAGACAAGGTTGCCGCAGAAAAAACCGAGGTCGCCCTCGGCCCACTGAACATCAAGGGGCTCGCCCATCCTCTGCGAGTCAGACTTCTCGGCGCACTGAGGCTGGGTGGACCAGCGACGGCTTCGGGCCTCGCCAGACTCCTCGGAGAATCGAGCGGCGCCACGAGCTATCATCTCCGGCAGCTGGAAAAGTTCGGCTTTGTCGTCGAGACGGAGGGCGGAACTTCTCAAAAGGAGAGGTGGTGGCGCGCCGCCCACCAGGATACGCGCTTCGATGTGGATTCGCTCCTCGGAAAGGCAGAAACAAAGGCAGCGGGCCTCGAGTTTCTCAGGACAATCGCCGCGGCCTCCTTCAAGAGAATGTCCGAATGGATCGATGAGCTCCCTTCGCTTTCAGCCGAATGGCAAGGCGCGGGAACGATGAGCGACTGGGCCCTTCGGCTCGACGCGGATGAGCTCCGCTCGCTCTCCGCGGAAATCGAGGCGCTGATAGGCCACTATCACCGCTTCAACCCCGAGGAGCCGGGAAAGCCCGGAAGCACCATTGTCGGAGTTCAGCTTCAACTCTTGCCAAAGGCAACCTCGTGAAGGCTCCCGAGGCCGACGGCGTGAAATTT
Source organism: bacterium (assembly GCA_021782015.1). GTDB lineage: Bacteria > Spirochaetota > Spirochaetia > Treponematales > Rectinemataceae > CAIJMU01. The sequence goes on from JAJXVS010000112.1 coordinate 9,870, forward strand.
GCCGCGAATGCCCTCGGCCTAATGCGATCAGGAAAGGGCTTCTACGGTCTTCTTTCCGCAAACCTCGTCTCGATGGCGGGCTCCTCGATGTCCATGCTCGCCATTCCCTGGTTCGTGCTCGCCACGACGGGCAGGCCCATGGAGGCGGGACTCGTCGCCTTTGCCGAAATGCTGCCCTACGTCCTCGTCCAAGCCTTTGGAGCCCCACTCGTGGACCGGCTTGGGCGGCGCGAAACCAGCATCGGCTCCGACCTCGCGGCGGCCCTGGCGATGGGAGCAGTTCCCCTCGCCTACGGATGGGGGATCCTCGGCCTTCCCCTCCTCGCCTCACTGATGGCCCTCGTCGGCTCTTCTAGGGGCGCTGGCGACATCGCGCGGAGGGTCCTCGTGCCGCGACTGGCCGGGGCGGCATCCCTCCCCCTCGAAAGGGCGAGCGGCCTCTATGACGGGGTGAACAGGCTGGCGGGCCTCCTCGGCGGTCCTTTGGCGGGCATCTTGATCGCGGCCATCTCGGCACCCGCGGTCCTTGTCGTAGACGCGGCGAGCTTCGCGGCCTCGGCCCTCCTCGTCTCGTTCACAGTCGACAGGAGCTCTCGGGAAGAGTTGGGCGCGGCAGAAGAAAGGGAAAGTGGGGCGAAGCCTGGTTACCTCGCCGATCTGATCGAGGGCTTTTCGCATCTGCTGGGCGACAGGCTCCTTCTTGGCATCGGGGCCCTCCTCATCGTCACGAACCTCCTCGACCAAGCCTATTTCTCGGTAATGCTTCCATTATGGATTACGCGTGAACTGGCCTCGCCCCTGGCCCTCGGCGTCTTTTCCGGCCTCTTCGGCCTCGGCGCGGTGGCGGGCAATGGCCTCATGGGTGCCCTCGCGCCGAGGCTGCCACGACGCATCCCCTTCGCCCTGAGCTTCCTCGTCTGCGGAGCCCCGCGCTTTCTCGTGCCGGCCTTTTCCTCCTCCTTTGCGCCCCTGGCCGCGATGGCCTTTCTAGCCGGACTGGGAGCGGGCGGCATCAACCCCGCTCTCGGGGCCGTCGAGTTCGAAAGGGTGCCTCGCCATTTGCAGGCCAGGGTTCTCGGTGCCCTCGGCGCCTTGTCCTGGGCGGGCATACCCTTGGGCGGCCTCGTCGGCGGCGTCGCTACCGAGGTCTTTGGACTCCGCGCCGCCCTCGCCTCGGCTGGAATCGCCTATTTGCTTGCGACCCTCGGCCCCTTTGTTTTTCCCGTGTGGAGGGAGATGGAAAGGGGAAGGATCACCGCGCACCAAGGGACGAAACTCGTCGGGGATTGAGTCTTGACTTCGCCTCGGAGGTTAAAGCCGAGTTCTTCCCCTCATTTCCCATTCGGCGTAAATTTCTTTAGCTGTAGATTTGGGATATGCTTGTAATGCTTGTCATTAGCCGTCAGCAGCATTTCCGAAACATTGATACACGTTGCGGCTATCAATGCGTCCGCTAATTCCATCGAATTGCTCAAGTAATACTCTTCGACATAGATCATCGCTCGTGTGGAGATATCGGGGTTTATTTGAACAATTGTTACATTCCATTTTGACAATTGCTTTATGAATCTCCTGAGCTCTTCCTTGCTCTTCATACCCTGTACGAGTTCAATATACGTTACTACGGAAATTGCAAAGGGAATATTCTCATGAATGATCTTTTGAGCCTTGGCATTGCCGCGCAATTCCCAGATAATGACATCTGTATCGATGATCAAAATGATCTGCCTTTCCTGGCACTTCGTACATAGTCATCTACAGAAGCCGAACTATCTCGATCTTGCCACATCCCAAACAGAAGGTCTTCCTCTTCCATTTTGCTGCTGCTCTTGGTCTTTGAAAGATAGGGGATTAATCTTGCAAGGCGTTTCCCTCTAATCGTAATTACAATTTCCGTGCCTCGAGCCGCTTGCTCGATTATCTGCGTCGACTTACCCCTGAGTTCTTTCGCCGAAATCTCCATGAGAGCCTCCCTTGAAGTGCACACTAATACTAGACACTTGCGAAGGGGAAGTCAAGACTTTCGCTGATATCTGAAAACTAAGCCAGAATTGCTATTGAGATTAACAACATATCTATCATTGCCCGGAGCAGTTCTCGATCGTCGAGAATGGGCTCGCCTCCGGCTCTTGCCCTCCGTGTTGGCCGTCATGTCGAACCAGGAAAAGGTCGGCCAAAGAGGCTGTCGGACTTATTACCACGCAACACAAAATAAACATTGATTTGAGCGCTTTTTCGCGGAGAGCAGCCATCCTCGGCCCAAAATTGGCTCGTCAATCGGCCCATACAGGAAGTATGGGCCTCAATCCTCACCAATTTTGGTCTCAAGGCTCTCTCGCTCTCCGCGAAAATACTAAGTCCGACAGCCTCCTAG
>JAJXVS010000113.1 GCA_021782015.1 bacterium
GCGCTGAACCTCGCAGGCGGATCGATCCCGCGAGGAACCGCGCCGAGAGAAGGGCGCCCGGATCTTTCTTTTGAATTCACCGGTTTGTCAGGACCTTGGTTGTACTATCTATAACGGAGGAGACGACATGAAGATTGCCATTTTCGGGGCGAGCGGAGGGATCGGGTCGGAATGCCTGCGGCAGGCGCTGGCTCAGGGGCACGAGGCCAGGGCCTTCGTGCGCGATCCGGCTCGCCTGGCCCCGCAACACGACAGCGACAGGCTTTCGGTCGTGACCGGGGATTTGTCCGCTCCCGCCGATGTCGAAGCGGCCATGCGCGGTTGCGATGCGGCGATCTGCGCCCTCGGTTCGCGCAGTCTTGCGGCCACGAAGGTCAGGCGCGAGGGCACAGCGGCCATCATCGACGCCATGGCGAAATGCGATGTCCGCCGCCTTTTCGTCATCTCCGCGATGGGTGTCGGCGAAAGCTGGCGCAGCCTGTCCCTTTTTAACAGGTTCTTCTTCGCTTTCTTTCTCAAGGCGGCCCGCGAGGACCACGAGGCTCAGGAGAGCCTTGTGAAGGCGAGCGGACTGGACTGGACGATCGTCCGTCCGAGCGCCCTGGTCGATGGGCCTGGCACCGGCGACTATCAAATCGGGGAGCTGATCCGCGCCGCGACCTCGAAAATCCCCCGCGCCGACGTCGCTCATTTCATCCTTCGAGACCTGGCCGAGAAGAAATGGATCGGCAAGGCCGTAACAATAACTAATTAATTCAAATATGGAATGTATGAAGGCGCCCGCCTCGGTTGGGGCCCCCGTGCCAGCATCCATCGAGTGCCCCGCGCCCGCATCCATCGGGGGCCCGGCGCCCGCCTCGGTCGAAATTGGAGGACTGTCATGACATGCCGATTGGCTCTTGTGTGCTCGCTCTCGCTTGCCTCGATTGGAGTGGCCGTTGCGGCCACGGGCCCGGAATTGAACGCGGCGATCGCCGGGACGCTTGTGGCAGACTCATCGTCGATTGCGCCTGCCACCCTGCACTGGGCTGATTGGGCCCTGTCAGCGCCTCCGCCCACAGTAATGGAAAAGACCTTCATGCCCGAGGGCTGGGATCCGCACGAGTTCAGCTCGCCGGCGCGTTATTTTTGGCCCAACCCCTCCAAGCCCGGGGGCCTGCCATGGATCGTGCGCGATGGAGAACCGAACCTTGAAGCCATCGCAAAGTCGGACGAACCTCGGCTTGCTCGAATGGTCGGCGACGTCGTGGCCTTGGTCGATGCATGGTCGGCGACCGGTGCGGAGAAATACGCCTCGCGCGCCGAGCTGTACCTCCGCGCCTGGTTCCTCGATCCCGCGACTCGCATGAAGCCCGACTTCCGGGGTGCCCAATTCATACCCGGCAAGAATCGCGGCCGAGGCACGGGCTTGATCGACATGGCAACCTTCCACCGGCTTCTCGATGCCGTCGCGCAGCTCGATCGCTGGCCCGGGCGCGACGTGGTGGAGCGGAGGGACTTCGCCGCCTGGTGCCGCGAGTACCTCGCATGGCTGGATTCGGATCGGGGGGCCGCGACCGAGTCGCGAGCGAAGAACAACCATGGCACCTGGTTCGCCGTGCAACGCGCATCCTTCCTCGTATTTCTGGGAAAGGATGCCGAGGCTCGCACCTTCATCGCTCAATCGGCAAAGCGGCTCGCGGCCGGGCAGTTCGCCTCGGATGGCGAGCAGCCCCTCGAATCAGCCCGGGCCGACGGAATCTCGTACTCACTTTACAATCTTGCGGCATGGGAGGCCCTGGCCGAACTCGGTCAGCGCTGCGGCGCCAAGTTCGACGAAACCCCGATGCGTCGGGCTGCCGCCTGGCTCGCCCCCTTTGTCGCCGATCCCTCGACATGGCCCAAGTCACAGAAGAACCGGGTGCCAGCGAACGCCGATGCCACTCTGGCCTTTTGGCTGTCAGCGAGGTCCGCAGCCTCCTAGCGTTTGGCCAACCATGCGAAGAGAAATTCGCTTCCGAGGATGGAGAAGTTCTTCGTGTTGCCGTCGCCCCGACGTCTTCGTGCGCCGCCGGTCGGGCCCTCGCCCCGGCCGCCGACCCCGCCCTCGCCTGGGCTATCGCCTTCGTCCTCCCCGCCCGAGCCTTTGGCTGTAACCTCCCCCTCGATAACGAGGCCGAAGGGCAGGAGGACTTCCAGGGTCCATAGACTTCGCAGCCGTAGTCGTCGACCCCATGAGGCTGCCGGCCCTGTTCTAGCAGGATCCATAGCGTGTAGCCGAGGACGGTGCGCGCCCCCGAGCCGAAGAAAGCCTACCCGGCCCGCTCGAGAATGCCCGGAAGCCCCTCGGCCCTGAGCATTTCGGTTCGCTCGAGGCCGGGGAAGGCCTTTCCGAGCACCTCGTTGATAGCCAGCACCATCGGCGTGGTCGCGGCGTAGCGGAGCTCTCCCGCAGGGCCGATGTCGATTCCGTTCTGGCCGAAGGGAGCGAGGAGATAGAAGGGGAGGGGATCGCGGGCGATGACTCCCTCGAGCCCCTAGGTCGCATAGCTATCCGGGGCGGCCAGGCGCGCGAAGGTTGCGAGGTCCACCTCGTCGAATGCGGGGAAATCCAGCACCGGGCCGAAGGTCTGCACGAGCAGAATGGCGCCCACAACCATGCCTGAGAAGCCCTCGGCCTGCGACGCGAGAAGCTTCGCGTGGCGCCGCATCGCGAGAGCCAGGGGCGGTTTTTTGGGTTCCTCGCCAAAAGTAGTTCGACAACTCTTGACGCATACGATCTGATGGTGTATGGTTATGGTGTGCTTATGACGCACCGCACCACCTTCGCCCTGGATGAGGCGAGCATTACCCGCCTCAAGCACTTGGCCGAAGTCTGGGAGGTCTCCCAGGCCGAGGTCGTCAGGCGTTCGATCGAAATGGCCGAGCGCCAGGCCGCCAAGGATTCCCTCGATCTTGTCGCCCGCTTGGACTCTTGGCACAAAAAGGGCGGCATCGAGCCCTCCGTTGCCACGGCTTGGCTCCAGGAAGTGGCCGAAGGTCGCAGCGACTGGGAGCGGGGTCAATGATCCTCCTCGACACGAACTACCTCATCGCCGTCCTCGTCAAGGACAGCCCGGAGGCTGGCAAAATTCGAGCCTGGCTGGCAAGCGAGGATCTCTGCACGACAGCCATTTCCTGGTATGAGTTCCTTTCAGGCCCGGTGGACGAGGAGGCTGTGGCCCTGGTCAGCGCCCTCCTTCGGGATCGGGTCATCCCTTTTTCGGGCGATCAGGCACAGGAGGGAGCTAGGCTCTGGAACGCGACAGGCAGGTTGCGGCGACTCAGGATTGACGCGATGATAGCCGGCGCCGCCCTCGTGTTGGGGGCAGAACTCGCTACGGCCAACCTCGGCGACTTCGAGCCCTTTCGCCCTCACGGACTGCGATTGCTGCCCTGATTTTCCGCAGGGACAGACACCACAGGTTACCCGGGCGCCTCGCTGCCGCCGCCGCCGCCCTCCAGCGTCTGCCCGCCGCCCGCTAGCGTCTGCCCGTCACGCACAAGCCTCCGCCGCCCGCCGGGTCGGGGCGAACGAAGGCTGCGCCGCAGAGGGCTCTCAGTCCCCCTCTTTTACGATGTGGACCTTGATGCCAGCCGTATCGGAAAAACCCTCGCGCCGCGGAATGCGCACCGTGAGAATGCCGTTCTTGTAGACGGCTGCTGCTCCTGCCTGGTCGTAGCGCTCCGCGCTCACCGGGTATTCCCTGCGCTCGATGTCCCTGAGCTGAAAATGCCTTTGCTCGTAGTGTCGTGAGTTCTCATCGGCGGCCGGAAGGGGCGCCCGCGCCTTGAGAATCATCTTGTCCTCGCTGAAACTGATCGAAAGGCCTTCCTGCCCGTAACCCGGCAACAGCAGCTCGATTACGAGGTCGCCATTCTCGGCGACAAAGGAGTTCGTGCGGGGAAACAGCGCATCCGCAAAACTCCAGCCAGACCTTCCCCAGCCCCGAGGATCATCCTGGCCCGTAAAACCGGACTCCTCGGCCCAGCCCCGAAGCCGCTCCCCGAAATCCCGGGCGGCCTCCTTGAAGTCACCCATGCAGTCTTCGAAATGATAGCGATACGACATACTTCTACCCCCGTCGCTCGAGCCCAACGAGTCCCGGCTTCGTTTGAGCCCGGGTATGAGGCCCTCCTACGGAGCGGCCCGATAGAGACGCCCGAAGCTTCGCGACGTCCCCTTCGAGGTGAATGTACTCAGGCGGACGAGTGGGGGCAAGGAAGGCGGGGCGCGCGCAAGGGAAGGGGGGCGCGCAAGGGAAGGGGCATCCCCACGACCACGCCAGCTCCGAATCGAAGGGCATAATTATTTCATTCTCGAGTACCATGCCCCGCCCGAGCCGGCATTCGAGCCGCCGGCCCCACCCCGGCCCCACCCCGGCTCCACTTCGCCTCCACCCCGACTCCACTTCGCCTCCACCCCAGCTCCATCCCAGCTCCACCCCGGCCCCTGCCAGTGCTCATACTTTACCGGGCCGTCATCCGGCAGGGAGGACCCTGCGGGCTTTGAGCCGGAGGGCGAGGACGGCAATCGCGACGGCAAGACCCTTGTCGACGAGATTCACCGGAACCCTGGCCCAGAAGGCGGCCGAGACGAGAGAGCCGCCGGCGGCCAGGAAGCCGGTGACGAGAAAGTCTGACGCGTGTCCGGTGATGCCGCCGAAAAAGAAGATGGCGACCGTCGTCCCGAGGATTGCGTTGGCCAGTGTCACCAGAATGGCGCAAAGGACGGCGAAGGCGATATATAAGAGTTTCCCCTTCCGCGCGAACAATCCGACGATAAGCCCGGTCGCCATGTTGCAGACGACGAAGGGCATGTAGTCGCCGTTGAAACCCCTCACCAATTCCATGAAGAAGTGCGAAAAAAAGGCGCAGAGCATTCCCGCCCAGGGACCGAAGAGGGCGCCGACAAGGGCCGTGGCGATGGAATCCATGAAAAGAGGACTTCCTATCGCCATGTTCGAAAAGCTTGCGACCATGTTGAGGAAGCCCCCGAGCAGGGCCCACAGCCCGATCAGAGCGATACGACGCAGATTCGCCTTGCTGGGGTTGGGGTTGTACTCCATGACGATCACGCCTCCGCGCGGCATGCCCCGCTCTTCGCAGGGTTTCGCAGCACCTCCCTGCGTTATCGCCGAGAATGGGTGGCAGGTCAAGCAGATCGCGCAAGCTCAGGCAGGCGGTCGCGGGGTCAGACCCCAAGGTCACTTCGAGAGGGGGAGCACCCTGCCCCACGCGGCGCTTCGCGCACCTTCGATTACGCGGCTCCCCCACGGGCGGGCTTCCTCGCGCGCGGGCATGGCAGATGGGGCCGTCGCTTCGCGCCGGCCCCCAACTCGCCCGGGCGCGCTCGGCGATCCCGCCCTTCCCCCACTTCTTCAAGGCAAATCCTTTTCCGGTCGCAAGACCACGCTGGACACCATCGAGGATGCCTTGAGACTTTTGGTTCCCCAGAAGGGCCAGGTGAAGATCAGCTCACTGCGGGGCAAGCTCTCCTGCGAGGGCGATCTCGAGAGGATGCGGACCGACTCGTGATCCTCACCGACACCTCGGCATGGATCGACAAGGTCCGGGCTGGACGCCAACCTCGCCCTGGTCTAGAATTTGATCATGATTCAACCAATTCCCGCATTCGATCACAATGCGGTATTGCCGCCTCATCTTGGAAACCCGACCCTGCCGAGCCACATCTCGCCCTATCCCTGTACGACCGTCGAACTCTGTCGGCGCTTCGGCACAAGCGAGGAGCGGCGGGAGATTCTTCGCAAGTATCTCGATTTTCGGGCAGGGCTTCACGGGGCTGGTATCCTGCGCGGCTTCCAGTGGCTGGATGGAAGTTTCCTCGAGGATGTCGAGTCCCGCGAGGGGCGCTCGCCAAGGGATCTTGATCTCCTCACCATCTACTGGGGCTATGATCTCGAGTTCCTCCTCTCCCTCAAGGCGAAGTTCCCGGCCTTCTCGGACCACGGGCTCGCAAAAGCGAAGTACTCCCTCGATCATTACGAGCTCGACGCTGGCTTTAGTCCTGGTCTGACGGTTGATATGGCTCGCTACTGGGCGCTGCTTTTTTCCCACACGAGAAATGCGGTGTGGAAGGGCATGCTCAAGATCGACCTCGATACGGGCGATTCGGATTCCCTTGCGCTCGCCGAACTCGGGAGGAAGGCATGAGCACACGATCGAAGCGAGAATTCCTCAAGGTTCAGGTCCTGGAGGTCAGGCGCCTTCGGGAGCTGATCGGCGACCATCCGACAATGGCAGACAGTTATGCCGAGCGTGAGAGAGAGCTCGAGAGGGAACTCGCCGCCCTGCCGCCTGGTGAGAAGGAGGCCCGAGCCCTGCTTTCCTTTTCCGGCGCTCCGGTTCAGGGCTCGCAGGGCATCGAGGCTGGCTTTGTCGCGCGCATTCTCGCCCCCTTCCAGGACATGGTGACTGCCGACTACGCGGCGCGCTGGATGGGCGGTGTCGGCAGGCGTGGAAGACTTTCCGGCCTGCGCGAATCCCGTCTCCTCCTCACGGGACTTCCACGAGGTTCCTTCGGACTTGAGCTGGTCAAGGCAGAAGGAGAAGAGCTTTTCGAAGAGGACCAGCTTGCCGACAGCATCGCGCAGGTGACGCGCCTCCTCGGTGCCTCCGCCCAGGGCGATGACGAATTCGCGCTTGCCCTCGGCGAGACCTCGCCGCGCATCATCACGAGCCTGCGCGATTTTCTCGAAGCGCTCACGAAGGGAAGGGCGGAGTTGCGCCTCGAAAGCGGGGACTTCCATTGCGAGCTAGACGCCGTCGCCTCGGAGGCAGCCTTCGGTCGTGTCGCCGCGACCACGACCGTCGAGGAGGGGACCACGAGACAGGGCGTTTTCCGCGGCCTCATGCTCGATCATTGGAAGTTCGATTTCGCTTGTGCCGATGGCTCTGTGATTACGGGAAGCCTGAGCGACGACATCGAGGATGCGGTGGCTGTCGATATGAATAGGACTTTCTTCAATCAGCGCTGTGTCGCCGATCTTTCGATGACCACCCTGCGTTTTCGAAATGGAAGGGAGAAGTCAAGCTACATCCTCAAAGGTCTTCGGCAGGCAGGCGTGAGCGATACCTGGCTCGTCGCCGAGAAGCCACGGACGGATGACGATCGCTGATGGCGCCCGGCCTGGCATTCGGCGCTGACGCTATGCCAAACTCGTTCAAGTGATCGCGCCGAAGCACGGGAGACTTCGGATTTGGGTCTGACCCTACGCAGGATCATCGCGGCGAAGGTGGCGGAGCCGCTTGCATGATGTGTAGCATGAGCCTTATTATACACATGGGAGGTGGATCATGCGCACCAATATCGATATCGACGATGGCTTGATGGATCGAGCCCTCGCCGTCTCCGGCCGCAAGACCAAGAAGGAGACCGTCGAGGATGCGCTGAGACTTTTGGTTGCACAGAAGGGCCAGGCGAAGATCCGCTCACTGCGGGGCAAGCTCTCCTGGGAAGGCGATCTCGAGAGGATGCGGACCGACTCGTGATCGTCGCCGACACCTCAGCCTGGATTGACTACGTCCGCGGTATCGACGCGCCCCACACCGAGTGCCTCGACCGCGAACTTCTTCGTTCCCGTCTTGCGACCGGCGACATCATTATCGCTGAATTCCTTCAGGGATTCAGGACCGAGAGGGACTTCAGGGCAGCTCGCCAGATCTTGGACCGCCTCGAATACTACGACTTCCTCGGAAAGGAACGAGCCCTCCGCGCGGCAGGCAACTATCGCCTCCTCCGCAAAAAGGGAATCACCGTGCGCAAGACCGTCGATGTCATCATCGCGAGCTTCTGCGTCGACATGGGCTTCGAACTCATTCACAACGACCGGGACTTCGACGCCATGGAAAAGATCCTCGGGCTCAGGGTGCTCCGATAGCAGGGGAGCGAGGCGTGGGTGAATCGGAAGTCCGGATCTTTTCCGACAGGCGGGACGGAGGAATGCTCGATACGCCCGCCTTCGGCGATGAACTCCACGACCCGACTGCCGAGCCGATCGCCCAGGGTCTTAGGGAGGGTAACCTGGCCTTTGGAAGTTATGGTTGCGGTAGTACGCGTGGAGTTCTCCTTCAGGAATCGCCTTTAGCCTGCGGAGTGTAGCGAACTCATCGGGGAAGGTGCAGGTTTTCTAATAGTTAAGTCGATTTTTTTGCAGCGAAGGAAACTGAGGTCCAGAGGGAAGGGGCGGCAAACCGAGCTCCTTCAGGAACACATTGTGATCGCTTGTCGCCTTGGCGATTTTCGCCTCGATGTCCACGAGGTCGCGGTGTACCGTCTCGAGATCTATCTCCTCCTCCGCAACCGCAGTACTGACATAGCGGCTTATGTTGAGGTTGTAGTCGTTCTCGGCGATCTCCTTCATCGGCACGCGCCGGGAGTAGCGGTCCCGCTTCTTCCTCTGCTGGTAGGTCGTGACGATGTCCTCGATGTGCTTGTCGCTCAGCTGGTTCTGCCGCTTGCCCTTCTCGAAGCCCTCCGCGGCGTTGATGAAGAGAACATCGTCAGGCTTCTTGCATTTCTTCAGCACGAGGATACAGACAGGAATGCCCGTCGAGTAGAAGAGGTTCGGCGGGAGGCCAATCACCGTGTCAATATGGCCATCGTCGAGGAGCTTGCGCCGGATCCGCTCCTCGACGCCGCCGCGGAAGAGGACGCCGTGGGGGAGGATGATCGCCATCACGCCGTCATCCTTCAAGTAATGGAGGCCATGGAGGAGGAAGGCGAAGTCGGCCGCGCTCTTGGGCGCCACGCCGTGGTTCTTGAAGCGCATGTCCTCGCTCTCCGCGTCGCCGGGCTCCCAGCGATAGCTGAAGGGCGGATTGGCCACCACCGCGTCGAAGCGGGGCATCTTGGCCGGGTTGGTCTCGCGGAGAAAGTCCCAGTCGTTGGTCAGGGTGTCGCCGTGGTAGATCTCGAACTCGCTGTCCTTGACCCCATGGAGGAGCATGTTCATCCGCGCAAGGTTGTAGGTGGTGATGTTCTTTTCCTGCCCGTAGATCTTGCCGATGGTCCCCCCCGCCTCCTTCATCCGATGGCGCACGTTGAGGAGGAGGGAGCCCGAACCGCAGGCGAAGTCGAAGACATTTTCCAGCTTGCTCCGCTTGCCTGTCTTGGGTTCCTGGCTGTCCAGGGTGACGATGGCCGAGAGGATGGAGGAGATCTGCTGGGGCGTGTAGAACTCGCCCGCCTTTTTTCCCGAGCCCGCCGCGAACTGGCCGATGAGGTATTCGTAGGCATCGCCCAAGGTGTCGGTGTCCGAGGAGAAGGCCGCCATGCCCCGCGCGATCTCCGAGATGATGGAGCAGAGCTTGGCGTTTCGCTCCGTGTAGCTCCGCCCGAGCTTGTCGGAAGCGAGGCTTATCTCAGAGAAGAGGCCCTGGAAGTTGCTTTGGAAGGATTCCTCCTCGATATACTTGAAGCCCTTCTGGAGGGTATCGAGGAGCCTGTCGTCCTGGGTCTTGGCCAGATGGACAATGTTCTCCCAGAGGTAATCGGGCTTGACGACATAGTGGACCTTGCGTCGCATCTGTTTTTCGAAGTCGGCCACGTCGCCCTTGTTCGCCTTGTACCAGAGCCCGAGCGGCGGCTTCTCCGCCACCTCCTCGAGCTTCGGATATTCCTTGCCCAATTCCTTCTTCGCGGCAGCCTCGTAGTTGCCCGAGAGGTAACGGAGGAAGAGGAAGGAGAGCATGTAGTCGCGGAAGTCGTCGGCGTTCATCGCCCCGCGGAGCTGGTCGGCGATGTTCCAGAGGGTCTTGCCGAGTTGCTTTTGGTTTTGGTCGGTCATGGCTTCGGATAGTCCTTTCGCCGCGTCAGGTATTTTTGTTTGGGACTCTTGGGCTTGTCGGGAATCGTAAGGTCGAGGAAGCCCCCTTCGATGAGGGGCAGAAGGATATCGAGGCGGAAGTGCTCGCGATGCTTCAATCCCAGATGATCCATGATCTCATCCCTGCTCCTGGGCTCTCTGCAGTAGGCCAAGACCTGTTCCGCTCTGAGCGCATCAACTTGCGCGGTGACTTGCGCGGTGGCTTGCGCGGTGACTTGCGCGGTGACTCTCATAAAGGAGGCGCGAACGAAGCCAGAGAGTTCATAGCGGAGGGGCGGCATGCCCGCCTCTTTCAGGAGGCTCTGCATTCGCTTGATCCCCGTGCCCATCTTCTCGATGTAATCGATACGTTGCATGAGATTGGCTATGTTGGGATTGCGAAGGAGACTCAGGCTTCCGAAATCCTCGGGCCTGAGCCCCTTGGGCAGGCCTCCGGGGCTGGTGATTTCAACCCGGTCGTCGAATATCTCCACCATCACATTGGCTCCCTTCTCGAAGTAATCCCGATGGATGACCGCGTTGATCACCGCCTCGCGGAGGGCCTCGTAGGGGATTTCCGGGATCTCCCTGCGGGCGGGCGAACCATCGAACTCATAGCGCACATTCAGGTGCTGCTTGAGGTAGACCATGGTCTCGTCGATGTTATCCACGATATCACGGTTGAAATCCTTGCGGTCGAGCACATTGACCCGATCCAGGCCCTTGTAGAGGGCGCAGGTCACGCAGGTATGGAAATAGTGGTCAGCGAGATTGTGGGCGAAGAAAAGCACGGCAGTATTGGTATAAAAAATTCGTCCTCCCTGAATGTCCACTACTTGAAGATTTTTCAAGATGCGATCGGGCGGGAGCACCTGCGAGATTCCCGACATCGCGAGAAAGCGTTGGAATTTTTCGATATCGAAATCAGCCTCGGGGAAGTCCCGATGGATGAGCTCGTCAAATCGGATCTTGCCCTCGGATTTGACGAACTCGACGATCTCATCGCGGTTCATTTTTTGCGCGTTCGGCCCGACCCGATTGTAAAAACCAGAAGCGCAACGATAGGGCTTGTCCGTTCCTTCCCGCACCTCAATGATCAGAATTCCATGGGATTCCTCCATGAAGATCTGCAGAGGTGGATCGCAGTTGCGCGCGATGTCCTGGATCTGCGACCGCGTCTTGTTGTCCGCTCGGAATCCCACGACCCGCCTATCGTCGGAGATCCCGAGGTAGATGAAGCCTCCCGAGGCGTTCGCGAAGGCCACCATCTCACGGTCAAGATCGGAGATGCGTTCCTTGAACTCGCTGCGATAGCCCTCGCCTTCGGAGAGGATGAGGGTGAGCTCGTCGGGTGTCACGACTCATCCCCCACCGCCGGGAAGGAAGGGCCGTCGATGATCTCTCGCTTCATCCCGTCTCTCCCCCCTTTATGAAATCGCCGAGCCGCCCCAGGATGGCCAGCGCCATATCACCGCGCTTCATATTCGGGATTGCCTTCCCGGACATCCGAGGCCGCGTACTCGGGCTCGGCGTCGCCCCAGGTTCCCGCGAGGCTAGCCATGGAGGCGACTCGCATGCCCTCGAGCTCATTTTCGAGGGGCATGATGATGACCTCGACACGCCTTCCCTTGAATTGCCTGAGATTCGCCACCTCGAGTCTGTCCTCGGCTATCTCGGTGATTATTCGCAGGGCTTGCATAGGGACCTCCCTTGCCAGGGTATACGGCGCGGTTTCGATCTGGACATCGCATATATGTCGGGTATCGTTCTTGAAGCTCGAACAAGGCTCATAGAATTATCCTTTCGATATCAACTTTGGGATATGCGTTGAAGTTCACCAGAAGTCCAAGGCGTTTCCCGGTAGCTTTCAAGTAGTTCATGAGTTGCGCCCGATGGATGGGCTCCAGCGACTTGCAGGCTTTCAGCTCAATAATGATCAAGTCGTAGCAGATCAAATCCGCTTTGAAGTATTGCTGTATTGCGTCGCCTTTATAGCGTATTCGAATTTCACACTGCTGCTGAAACGGGATGCCTCTCTCCATTAGTTCTCTCACAAGGCATTCTTGATATACCGATTCCAGAAAGCCAGGACCCATCTCTTTATAGACCTCGAAAATGGAACCTTGAATTTTGAAACACTCCTCGCGGTATAGCAGCTCAGGCATTTTGGGTGATCCCTAAACCACGAAGACAATGAAAATATTTACAACCACGAAAAGCACGAAAAGCACAAAAGTGAGGGGTTTGCGGATCTTCATTTCGTGGCCTTTCGTGTGTTTCGTGGTTCATGAGTCTTCCTCCACATCA
>JAJXVS010000114.1 GCA_021782015.1 bacterium
AGTCGCCGAAAAGTACAAGCTCAGCCAGGACAGCCTTCGCTACTACGAACGCATCGGCCTCATCCCCCCCGTCAACCGGACCCGCGGCGGCATACGGGACTACACCGACGAGGATGAGCGCTGGGTCGAGTTCATGACCTGCATGCGGAGCGCCGGACTCTCCATCGAGTCCCTGGTAGAGTATGTTGCCCTCTTTCGAAAGGGCGATCACACCAAGGACGCTCGCAAACAACTCCTCATCGATCAGCGCCGGGCCCTCGCCGCGCGGGTCGCCGAGCTTCAGTCCACCCTCGACCGGCTCGACGCCAAGATCGCGCGCTACGACGAGGGCCTTGCCGTCAGGGAGGCGGAACTCAGGTGAGGCCGAAAAAGATCCTCATAGCCTACTTTTCCCGCAAAGGGAACAATTATGTCGATGGACGCATCGTGAACCTGGCCGTCGGAAACACCGAGCTCGCCGCCAAGAAAATCCAAGAATTGGCGGGCGGCGAACTCTTCAGGATCGACACCCTCATGTCCTATCCTGCGGACTACGAGGAGGCGACCGAGGTCGCGAAAAAAGAACTCCGCGCCAAATCGAGGCCCGAGCTCCTCGGCCAGGTCGAGGAGATGGAAGCCTACGATTGCATCATTCTCGGCTATCCCAATTGGTGGGGTACCGCTCCCATGGCCGTCTTCAGCTTCCTCGAGGCCTACGACTTTTCAGGCAAAACCATCCTCCCCTTCTGCACCCACGAGGGCAGCGGCCTGGGCCATAGCGAGGCCGACATCAAAAAGACCTGCCCAGGCGCCACGCTTTTGCCTGGCCTCGCGATAGTTGGGGGGCGGGTTGGAAAAGCCGACCGGGAGATCGAGGCATGGCTCGGGCGCTCGGGGGTGATGGGCTGAGGATGGGAGGAAGGGGAAGCTGTGGGGGCCAGGGCAAAAAGTGATCGCGGGATAACCTGTAGACCTCGGATGGCTTCCCCGAGGCACGAGAATTCTATGAGCTCGTGTCCGGCTTCTTTGAATGTCTGCGGAGTAGCTTGAGTTTCTTCCCCCGATATACTTTATAGAAAATGAATATGGATCAGTTGCATCGCTGGGAAGTCACCTGGATCGCGAGGCCCGAAGAACCTCGGCGATTGTCTTTCGAGAAGGATTGGGCGAATCTGGAACGCCAATCCATGCCGATGCCCGGAAGGCGGGGGAAGGCCTGGGTCGAGTACTACCATTTCGGCCAGGGCATCGACGGTTTCAAATCACGGCTCTTCTTCGATCCGGAGGAGGAGCCGCGGATGCTGAGAGTTGGGGAACTCAAAGGATCATTGTCCGAACCGATGCTCTGGCTGACCTACCTCGCGGAGGGCCGGGGCGCCCTCGTGGACAGGATCGCGGGAACCGAGTTTCCATTGGGACGAAGCGGAGCCTGCATTCGCCACCTTGACCATTTTGACGAGCTCACGAAGTACGATACGCGCGAACCCCTCTATCAGGTGGACCTAACTATTCGGGATTCCGCGCTCACGGCTCTCTTGGGCGAAGGCGAGCGCGACAAGCTCCTCTCGGCCCTCGACCTCGGTGCTGTGCCCTCCGCCGTGCTGCGTCCCCTGCCGGTGCCGATCGCCGAACTCATGCGGACCCTGCTCCCCGACAACCTCTCGGGGCGCGTTCGCCTTCTCTACAGCCAGGGCAAGGCCCTCGAGATTCTCAGCGCGCTGATGAGCCATTTCCGCGGGAGCGGCTCAAGCCCTCAGCCCGCGACCGATGACAAGATCCTCCCTCGCCTCCATGACGAGCTCCTCCAATGCGAAGGCCGCGTATTCCTCCTCAGCGAGCTGGCCGAAAAATACGGCCTGCCGGCGAGGCAGCTCAACGAGGAATTCAAGCGGAGCTATGGCTCGACCATCTACGTTTTCATGATCAACCGCCGCCTCGACCTGGCCTACGAGGCGGTGCGCGGCGGCGACCAACCGCTCAAGCTTATCGCCGCCGAACTCGGCTACAGCAACGTCAACAACTTCCTGGTTGCTTTCAAACGCCGCCACGGCATATCGCCGGGGAGACTGCGCAAGGGCCATCGGCCGGAAGGTCCCGTGGTTTCCGATGCCATGCATCGGGGAGGACAGTGATGTCGGCAAGCGGTTCCGCCCTCCATTCGCCCGAGAGTTCACCGGTCATCCCGGGCGATTTCAATTCATTCACAGATATTACGTATTTGCACAGTTCCCAATACAGCAACGTTTACAGGGCCTTCGACACGAATTCTGGGAAATTCGTCGTCCTCAAGACGATCAACGAAGGCTTCGCCGACGACCGGGGAGCCTCCATCCTCGAAAATGAATACAACATACTTACGAAGATTTCGAGCGACTTCGTCCCAAGGGCCGTGGAGTATTCGGTGTTTGGCGATGGGCACTGCCTCGCGCTGGAGTACATCGAGGGGGTCTCCCTCCTCGAGTATCTGAAAGATCACAGGATCTCCGAGAGGGAGTTCCTCCATATCGCCCCGGGGATCGTCCGCGCTATTTCGGACGTGCACGATTCTGGCTTCATTCACAAGGATATCAGTCCCGGTAACATCATCTACAACAACTCGACACGAAAAGCGACCCTCATCGATTTCGGCTCAGCCACCGAATTTTCCCGCGAACGTTCCATGGTAGTGGATTCGAAGGTCCCCGATGGCAGCCTTTTGTATATCTCGCCCGAGCAGACGGGGAGGATGAACCACGCCCTCGATTTCCGTTCCGACTTCTATTCCCTCGGCGTCACTTTTTTCGAAATGCTCTGCGGCCGTCCTCCCTTCGATTCGGAAAACCAGGCGCAAATCCTGTACATGCATCTGGCCAAGGCGCCGCCCTATGTTCACGAGGTCGAGAAGAATGTCCCTTTGACGCTCTCCCGTCTCGTCGCCAAGCTCATGGCGAAAATGCCGGAAGACAGATACAGGAGGGCCGCGGGCATTTTGAACGACCTTGCGAAATGCCTTGCATTGCTTGAATCGGGAAATGCCGTGGCCGAGTTCGACCTGGGCGAGGGGGACTATTCCGACCGTTTCGAGATTCCCGAGAAGACCTACGGTCGCTTCGCCGAGCTCGCGGCCCTCGAGGCGGCCTACGGCGAGGTGTCGAGGAAGGGGAAGGTCCTTGTTTCGATGGCGGGTCATTCGGGCATCGGGAAAACGACCTTGGTCGGGGAATTGCACAGGCATCTTGCCGAATCGAACGGCATCTTTGTCTACGGAAAGTATGACCAATACCACCGGAATATTCCTTATGTCGCGATTTCGCAGGCCCTTGAGCGGTTCTGCGATTTCGTCCTCTCCGAGGATGAGGAAAGCATGGGCGCCTGGAAGGCGCGGATTTCGGCCGCCCTCAAGAAGGACGGCCGTCTGATCATCGACCGCATTTCAGGGCTCGAGCTCCTGGCCGGCGAGCCCGATCCGCTTCCGGAGCTTTCACCGCTGGAGGAACGCACGAGATTCAAGGCCGCCCTCCAGGAACTCCTCGCGGCGATCACTTCGCCCGGCAGGATTATCGTGATGTTCTTCGACGACGTCCATCTCGCCAACGCGGGATCCTTCGAGCTCATCGAGGAGATCATGGACAATGCGAAGATCGAGGGCCTCTTGATCCTCGCCTGCTATCGCGACAATGAGGTCGACGAAGGGCACCCCCTGATCCGCAGTGTCGAGATGATGCTCGCCCGGGGCGTCGATATACGGAGAATCGAGCTGGTCGGTCTTGACGCCGAGTCCACAGCCAACATGATCGCCGATGCACTCCATCGCGAAGTGGGGGCCGTGGAGCAGCTCTCCTCGGTGGTATATGGCAAGACGAGGGGAAATCCGTTCTATATACGACAATTTCTCACGCATTGCCACAATAGCGGGTACCTTCGCTTCGACCACGAAGCGAGGTCGTGGGTCTGGGAACTCGACAAGATCAAACAATGCGAAGCCGAGGAGAATGTCGTTGACTTCCTCGTCAGGAACCTCCACCGAGTCAGGCCGGAGACGAGGATCATCCTTTCCCTGGCAGCCTGCATTGGACGGACCTTCAATGTCACCACACTTGTCATGATCTCGGGGAAGGATGGCGAAAGGGTCCTTCGGGAGCTGAAACAGGCCGTGGATTTGGAGCTCGTCTATCCCCTGGTGGGAGGTATGGGCCCGCGATCCGACTTTCAGTTTTCGCATGACCGGTTTCAACAAGCCTTCTTCACCATCCTTCCGGAGGAGGAAAGAAGCGAGATACATTGGCGGCTTGCCCGCTACTATGAGGAATCGGGCTATGCCGAGGACGAGTTTTCGGAGCGGCAATTCATCCTCGCCGACAGCTACTTCAAGGCCTTCTCGGCCCTGCCTGGCCTGCGCGACAGGCGCATGGCCGCGGCGATTTTGCTCAAGACAGCCAAGACAGCCGCTCTTCGCTCGGCCTTCGCCACGGCCCTCCGCTATCTCGAACTCCTCGTACAAAACATGGAGAAGTTCGACGCTGATGGTGATTTCCGATTCTCCACCTATTCGGAATATCATTCTACCCTCTGCGGCATGGCCAAGTACGCCGAGGCGGATAAGGTATACGCATTGCTTGAAGGTTATGCGAAAGAACCAATAGTCCTTACCGACAGTTGCTGTTTGCAGGCGATTAGCCTGTCGAACCGGGGGAGGTACAAGGACGCCTTCATGCTGGGGGTTGGGCTTCTCGGGAAACTCGGAGTGCCTTTCCAGGCCGAGAATCTCCAAGCCGCCATCGTCGGCGAACTCGGCAGCTTTTATTCGGAACTCGGGGCCCCGGAGTTCCCCGGGGTTGAACTCCTGCCTCGATCTGATAGCCTTCTCGAATCTGCCATCGCGAAATTGCTGAACCGGATCTCCACCGCAGGTCTGTTCTACAACGCCTTTTGCGCCTTTTGGGCCATCTTAACCAATGCCAAGCGAGTCCTGGAGCAGGGCTATACGAGGGATGGCTTGCCGCTCTACGGCAGCCTGACCCTCGTCTTGATTCCCTTCAGGAACGATTACCGCCTTTCCTACGACCTAGCGCTGGGCGCCATGAAACTGGCCGAGAAAAACGGGTACAGGGTGTTCCGGATGTACCATTTGTTCTCGCTCGTCAACAGTCATTGGTATGAGGATTGGAAAACGGGGCTCTCCTACGCGCGCGAGTCATGCCGCGGCAACACGGCCTTCGGCGACTTTGAGTTCGCCTGCTTTTCCTATTTTACGACGCAGCAGCTCGTGCTGGAAACCTGCCCGAGCATCGACGATCTGGTCGGGGAAAATGGCGCTGCCATGGCCTACGCGGAACGCTATGGCAATCTCCACGCGATGAGGAGCTTCGTCTCCTTTAGACAATTCTCAAAGGCAATGACCGGAGAGACATCGGGAATGGGAAGTTTCGATGGAAATGACTTCTCGGAGGCGGCGCACCTGGGGCAGATAGCGGATAACCAGATGGCCCTTTGTTTTTTTTCGATTTTGCGGGCCCTTTCTGCGGCGATCTACATGGATTTCGAACGCGTTTTCGAACTCACCGAAAAGGCCCAACCCTGGATGCCTTCAATTACGGGATTCTACTTCACGGCCCTTTGCCGCTTTCTCCACTCACTCTCGATATGCAAACGCCTGGAGAGTGGGAGCCTCGGGCAGGAAGATGCAGATGCATTGAGGGAAAAGCTTGCGAAAAACCAAAAGTGGCTTGGCGAGAGGGCTGCGGACGCGCCCAATAACTTCATGCAGTTTTTCGATCTTATCGAGGCCGAGAGAAAGGCCTTGGGTGGAGAGATGGCATTGGCCTTGCTGCACTACGAAAAGGCCATCGCAGGCGCCAGGAAAAGCGGGAGGCCCTATCACTTCGCCCTCGCCTGCGACCTGGCCGCTCAGCGCTTCCTCGCGCTCAAGGCTCCGATGACCGCGGCGAATTTCCTCAGGGAGGCTCATCAAGCCTACAGATCCTGGGGCGCCAGGGGCAAGGTCGAACAGCTGCGACAAAAATATATAGGCTTTAGGCTCTTTGAAGGCAGCGAGCTGAAATGGCTGTCGCCGCGACCGATGTCCGGAGCCGGCAAGGCCTTCGATCTCGATTCGCTCATTCTGGCTTCGCAGAAGATCTCAAGGGAAACGCGGGTAGAGGCCCTCCTATCAAGTCTTATGAACGTCCTTCGTGAGAACGCGGGAGCGGAAAACATCTACTATCTCAACGAAACGAAGGGCGTCCACTCAATAATGGCGGAATGCCACGCCTATGGTGAAACGGCCCTAGGGGGCGAAGCCGGGCTCGCACCGGCCGGCCGCGTTTCGATCAAGATCGTCAATTATGTCGCCAGGTCGAGGGAAACCGTCGTATTGGACAACGCCGCAGCCTCGGACATCTATGGGGGAGATGAGTACATCTCGGAGCGGGGCTGCAAGTCCGTGATGTGCCTGCCGATAGTCAACAAGGGCGAACTCAAGGGCATCCTGTACCTGGAGAACAACCTGATCGAAGGCGCCTTCGACGAAACCCGCATCGATGCCCTGAAAACTATCGCCGCCCAACTCGCCATTTCGCTCGAAAACGCTTACCTGTTTGACAATTTACAGCGATTGGTCGACGAAAAGACGAGAGAACTTCGGGAGGAAATCGCCTTCCGGAAGGACGCCGAAAAGCGGCTCGAACATATGGCGAACCGCGACACGCTCACGAATTTGCCCAATCGAAGGATGTTCCATTCGTGCCTGAATAGTTCAATTGAACTTTCCCTTATGAAGGGCTGCACCCTGGCCGTCCTCTTCATCGACCTCGACGGTTTCAAGGCCGTCAATGACAAGCATGGCCACGACAAGGGAGACCAGGTCCTCGTCGAAACCGCGCGGCGCCTCATCGAAGCGGTTCGCGGTGGCGACACCGTTTCCCGCCTCGGGGGCGACGAGTTCACCCTTATCCTCGAAAACGTGAAGAGCATCGGGGAGATCGAAACCGTATGCCTAAGGATCATCGCGTCGGTAAGAGAGCCGATCGAGCTCGATGGCAAGGAACTTGTTGCTCGCGTGACGTCGAGCATCGGCGTGAGCATCTTGAGGGTCGATGGCGAGGCCTCCGAAGAACTGATTGCCAAGGCCGACTCCGCCATGTACGAGGCGAAGCGGAATGGAAAGAACCAATTCGTATTCAATGCAAAGGATTACAAGACTTTGCAATTGAACCGATAAGCCTCAGCCTCGGGCCGAAAGCATGGCCCGGGCGCTCGGATAGCGGAGGCGGGCGAAGGGTGTGTCACGAGGGCCAGAGCCCCAACATACGTCGCCCTAATACGTCCCGCCGAGGAGTTCCGCCACGGAAATATCTTCGTCGATGGCCGGCCAGTGAATCCCGATGCCGCCGCCGATGAGGCGCCAATCCTTGCGCACTTCTAGCGTCGACCGGGCCAGCTGTGGATAACAGGTGAGCGGCACTTCAATTGATCGGCCATCCTCGAGGCGCAGCTACTCATGAGGTCGGAAGAAAGACTTCAATTTTGAGAAAAGATCGCGTAACGCGATTAGGCCTGGAGATGGGCGGCCTCACCGTCATATCCCCGCGTGGGGCAAGCCTTTCACCCCGAATGGCCCCTCCCAAGACCGAAAGGGCCTCATAAAGGCGTGATTCCAGGAAGGGCTGCCCTGCGAGGATCTTAAACAGTAGCCCACTTTCGACAGCTAAGCCGCCTCCCCAAACCCAGCCTTGTTCCGCCGCGACAAGGCGGAGAACGTGGTGAATTCAGATAGCTATTTCCACATGCTGATTAGGCATGGCGGAGCAAGGCCTCCGCGCTGCGGCTGTCAGTCACCAAGCCCTGAATCAGACGACCGCAGAGCGCGCCGTGGATCGCGGCCACCTTCTTGGAGCCGAAAGCCAGGGCAAGGACGAAGGGGATCTGCCTGATCCTATCCATGGAGAGCGAGACGATCTTGTCCGAAAATGAAGTCGAGATGGATCGCCCCTGTTCGTCGTAATAGCGCATGAGAATGTCGCCAACGGCTCCCTTCATCTTGAGTTCTACGAGGTACTCCGGCTCGATGTACCCCGTCTTCATTATGCTTGAGTCCCTGGAGACGTTTCCCAAGCCGACGATGGCAAGGCGCACCTTCGCGGCGTTTTCAAGAGCCTTGCCGATGGCCGGCTCCTGAATCATCATCGTCCTCACGCGTGCGCTGCGGACCAATACCGGCATCGGGATGCTTTCCAGGGCTACGCCCAATTTCTCTGCGAGCGGGAACGAGACGCCATAGGGCGTACTCGGAGCGAGGTAGGTGCCGGCCAGTTCGTTCACGCATAGGGGTGGCGAGGCAATGCGCTCTACATAGGGAAGTATGGATCTGACGGTCTCGCTCCAGGCTACCCCGAGCCTCTGTCCGGAAAGCGATTGGCGTTCCAGTACCCGGGCGCCGGCCTTTCCAATCTCCTGCAATGTTGCCTTCGCATTGGCGCCTGTCGGAACCACGGTCGCGGATGCCAACCCGAAGCGGCGTTCCAGTTTGAGTGCCAGATCCACATGTTCGGGAAGAGGGCGCTCGATGCTGATCCGCACCAGGCCCTCGTCTCTCGCGCGCTTGAGCATCCGGGTCACGGCGATGCGTGATTGTCCCATGCGCTCTGCGATCTCCTTCTGTGTGAAGTCCTCGAGAAAATAGAGGTTCGCTACCGCGATCAGCAGATCCTCCGGATATGGCTCCATCGAAAGGCCTCCTGCAGGGAAGCAGTATGTTCCACCGACCCAGTATCTGTACATATGTTCATTTGACACATTTTGAGCAGGCGCCCTAGACTGCCTGCATCGGCCGTGGCCCACCCCTCATCTCCACTGAATACCCAGGGCAGGGCATGCCGAGAAGGAGATCCCATGGTGCGAAGATTTACCATTTTGTCAGCGCTCGCGGCGGTCGTGCTTGTCCTCGGCCTCGCCAGTTGCGCGACGACCGCTCGCGGAGCCGGCGGACAAGGCGACATCGTCACCTACCTCGAGGGCCACGGCGGAACTCTGCCGTCCATGATGTCCGTGCAAACTGTCGTGGACATGGCCTTAAAGTCCCACGAGGCCTCGGACGGTTCGACTACTAGCTTCAGGTGGGGCGACCTCTCCGGAAAGAAGTTGTACGTAGTCTCTCTTTTCCCCGACCTCGGGATCATCAAGAAGGGCAAGGAGATCACGAACGCGGAACTCTCCGCCTTCGCTTTCGCGCACATGGACCTCTTCTCCGATCCGCGCGTCTGCCTTGGCACCTGGTTTAACAAGGACGATGGCAATACTTACATCGATATCAACGTTGTGCTTGCGGACAAGGCCAAGGCGGTCGAACTCGCCAAGCGATACAATCAAATATCCATCTTCGACCTCAGCAGCTTCGAGGAGACCAAGACCGGCGGCGATGGGAAGCCGATAGCGAACCTTCCGCCTCCCATCGAAAGGCTGCCTGCCTTCCAATGAGCGAGCCGCTCACCCTGAAAGCCGTCTACACTGGGGCCTCCGAACAGGGCCCCAGGCTTGTGGGGCTTCTTGTCGACGGTGAGAGACGCATTCTCAGGTGGCTTCCCGTCGAGGATGGCGCGCTATTCGAAGTATGGAGACGCAGCTTTTTCCCGGGTGACGCGGTCTCCTGTACTGTGATCCTCGACGAGGGCCATCAGGTGATGACCCTCGTCGAAATGCGGCGGGCCGGTCTGTGAGGCCGGCCTACTTGTGAGGACAGGCCAGGGCGCGGGGTAGGGGGAGCGGGCGCCCGGGAGCGCCCGCCTCCGACCTTTCAATCCATACCCAGAGAAGTCCTAATGCTGCGGAGTGCATCGAGCTTGTCTCGCTCGATGACCTTGGGCTCGCCGACCGCCATGGCCGTGACGAGTATCCTTGCGTAGAGTTCGACTGTCTCGAGGCGGCCGTAGGCCTCATGGAGGTCGCGACCCCAGGTAAGGACGCCGTGGTTGGCGAGGAGGACAGCCCCGTGCCCTTCGACGAGGTCCTCGATCGAACGTGGTACCTCCTCCGTCGAAGGCGTGGCGTAGGGTGCGAGGGGCACGGCCCCGAGATTCACAAGGAGCTCGGGCATGTAGGGTTGGTCCAATGGAATGCGGGCGACCGCGAAGCCCGTGGCGCTGGCAGGGTGCGCATGAACCACGGAGCGAATATCGGCTCGGGAACGGTAGACGGCCAGATGCATTTTGAGTTCGGATGAGGGCTTCATCCGGCCGGCGACGACGCGTCCATCGAGGTCCACGGTGACGAGCATGCCGCTCTTCATAAAGCCTTTGCTTACCAGGGTCGGGGTGACGACGATCCGATCTTCGGCGATGCGCACCGAGATGTTGCCGTCGTTGGCGGCAACATAGCCCGCTTGGTACATTCTCCGGCCGATCTCGCAGATATCCCGCTTGGTCGAGCCGCTTATTCTGTTCAGCATTGGGTAGAGCTCCTCTATGAATTCGTCTTCTCGTCGTCTTCTCGGCCTATCGCTTGCGCCTCGTCGGTGGGGTCCTGAGCGCCAGGAAACCGACACCTGATGGATCGCGACTCGAGCTCGCGCAGCCACCTTGAGTCAGGGGCCCTGTCCGTAACGATTAGGTCGATCTTTTCCAGAGGTACGATGAGCGATAGGGAAAACTTGCCGAACTTCGTCGCGTCGGCCACGAGTACCTTGAGGCGCGCGTTCCCTAACATGAGCTTGCGCATTTCGGCTTCGAGCTCGTCTGCGTCGGTCGCTCCCTTGTTGAAGTCGAGACCGACGCAGGAGACGAAGGCCTTGTCCGCAAAGTAGCCCTCAAGGGTCCGGACAGCCGCTGGGCCGACGAAGGAAAGTTGACTGTGGCGCAGGCTGCCCCCTGCGCAGATCACCTTAACGTCTTCGACAGGCCCCAAGATCTCGGCGATGCGCAGGGAGTTGGTGATCGCGGTGATGCCACGCTTTGAGCGGAGGTGCTCGGCTATGTGGATGGCGGTGGTGCTCGAGTCGAGAATGACCGTGTCGCCATCGTCGACGAGCTCGGCGCAGAGCGAGGCGATTGTCTCCTTGCCGCTCAGGTAGATATTTTCGCGGATGCTGATGGGGATATCGGTGCTGACCGCCTTGGCGATATAGGCCCCGCCGTAGGTCCGCTGCACTCCTTCGGACTCCTCCATCTTCTGCAGGTCTCGGCGGATGGTCTCCTCGCTCACCTCGAAGTCGGCAGCCAGGCTCGAGACGGTGACGATACCCGTGGTCCTCAGCCGTTCGAGTATGCGGCTCCTTCGCTCTACGGCGAGCATGGCAGCCCGCCTGGGTTTTCTGTCGAAAGGGAGCTCATCCGAAGACCCTCGCAAGGCTCTCGGAAAAGGGTGGAGTGAGGATGCCGCGTTCGGTTATGAATCCCGTTACGAGTTCGTGCGGCGTCACATCGAATGCCGGGTTGCGCACCTTGACTCCTTCCGGGGCAGTTCGCCGTCCTCCGAAGGAGGTAACCTCCTCAGTTCCGCGCTCCTCGATGACGATGTCGCCGCCCCGCGCCGTATCCAGGTCGATTGTCGAGGAGGGGCTTGCCACATAGAAGGGAATGGAGAAGTGACGGGCCAGGATCGCGACGCCCATGGTGCCGATCTTGTTGGCAAAGTCACCGTTGGCGGCCACTCGGTCACAGCCAACGATGCAGAGGTCGACAAGGCCTTGCGACATTATTGAGGCGGCCATGTCATCGCAGATGAGGGTCACATCGATGCCGGCACGCTGGAGTTCCCATGCGGTGAGCCGGGCTCCCTGGAGCAGGGGTCGGGTCTCGTCGGCGTAGACGCGGAAGCTGCGGCCCGCGGCCTGTGCAAGGTAGATGGGCGCCGTGGCCGTGCCGAGTTCGGAGGTGGCGAGGGCTCCGGCGTTGCAGTGGGTAAGAACGCCGCAGCCTTCCTTGATGAGGCCGAGGCCGCTCTCCCCGATGCCGTGGCAGATTGCGCGATCCTCGGCGTGAATGGCCTCGGCCTCCGCGACAAGGGCGTCGTAGATGGCGGCCGAGGTAGAAGAGGCCTCGGCGAGGGCCCGGCCAAGCATGCGCCTGAGGGCCCAACCGAGGTTGACGGCGGTGGGGCGCGATGAGTCGAGGTAGGCAGCCAGCCTCTCGGCCTTGGCCAAGAAGGCCTTCGGCTCGAGCCCCCTGTAGT
>JAJXVS010000115.1:0-7507 GCA_021782015.1 bacterium
TCGACTCCGGCGTCATCCTTGGGAGTGAACTCGTGGAGAGGCGGATCGATGAGGCGAATGGTGACAGGCTTCCCGTCCATGGCCTTGTAGATGCCCTTGAAGTCGTCCCGTTGGAAGGGAAGGAGTTTTGCGAGAGCTCGCTTGCGGGCCTCCAGGTCGTCGGCGACGATCATCTCCTGGATGGCGAGGCGCCGCTCTTCGGTGTCGAAGAACATGTGCTCGGTGCGGCAGAGGCCGATCCCTTCCGCCCCAAGCTCCACTGCCTTGGCGGCATCATAGGGAGTGTCGGCGTTGGTGCGGACCTTGAGGCTGCGCACCTCGTCGCACCAGGAGAGGAGGATCTTGAATTCCTTGGTCTGCTCGGGTTTCTTGAGGGGAAGGGAGGTCAAGAAAACTTCGCCCGTTGTGCCGTTGAGCGTGACCTCGTCGCCTTCATGGAGGACCTTGCCGCCGACCTTGAGGACCTTGGCCTTGTCGTCGATGTCGAGGGCTTCGCAGCCAACGATGCAGCACTTGCCCCAACCGCGGGCGACAACCGCGGCGTGGGATGTCTTGCCGCCGGTGGCCGTGAGAATGCCCTGTGCCGCGTGCATGCCGCCTACGTCTTCGGGGCTGGTCTCGCGGCGAAGGAGAATGACCTTCTCGCCCTTGGCCGCCCTGGCCTCGGCCGCGGCCGCGGTAAATGCGAGTTTGCCTGAGGCTGCGCCGGGAACAGCGTCGATTCCCGTGGCGAGCTTGAGCTCCCGGAGTTTGGCAGCTCCGATGCCGGGATCGACGATCGGGTAGAAGACGCCCTCGATCTGCTCGGGCGTGATGCGGGCGATGGCTTCGGCCTTGGTGATGAGTCCCTCATTGACCATGTCGACGGCGATCTTGAAGGCGGCGGAGGGGAGACGCTTGCCGGTTCGGCACTGAAGCATATAGAGCTGCTCATCCTCGATCGTGAACTCGAGGTCTTGCATTTCCTTGAAGTTCTTCTCGAGAATCTTCCGCACCTGCAACAATTGTTTGTAGGCCTTGGGAAGCTTGGTCTCGAGTTCGACGAGCTTGAGGGGAGTCCGGATTCCGGCGACGACGTCCTCGCCCTGGGCGTTGATGAGGCAATCGCCGTAGAACTCGTTGACGCCGGAGTTGGGATCGCGTGTAAAGCACACGCCCGTGCCCGAGGTATCACCCTTGTTGCCGAACACCATCTGAACCACGTTGACGGCAGTGCCCTTAAGATCGGTGATTTTTTCGACGCGGCGATAGGTGACGGACTTTTCAGCTTCCCAGCTGTTGAAAACCGCATCGATGGCGCCCCAGAGCTGCTCCATCGGATCCTGGGGGAATTCGACCCCCTTCATGTTCTTCTTGTAAAAAGCCTTGAACTCCGCACAGAGTTCCTTGAGGTTGTCGGCAGAAAGCTCGGTATCGTTTTTCATGCCGAGTTTCTTCTTCATCTCGGAAAGCATTTCCTCCATAGGCTCTTTCGAGAGTCCCATGGCCGTCGTTGAGTACATTTGAATGAAACGGCGATACGAGTCGTAGGCGAAACGCGGATTGCCGGTCTTGGCGGCGAGGCCCTCGACGGACTTGTCATTCAGACCGAGGTTCAGGATCGTCTCGAGCATGCCGGGCATCGAACGCGCCGCGCCGGAGCGGACGGACACGAGGAGAGGGTCCTTGTCGTCCCCGAGTTTCTTGCCGACGGTTTTTTCAAGCTTGGCCACATGGAGTCTGACTTCGTCCACGATGGACTTGGGCAGCTTGCGTCCTGACGAGTAGTATGCCTCGCAGGCCGGAATGCCGATCGTGAAACCCGCCGGAACGGGCAGTCCGATGGCGGTCATGTCCATCAAGCCCGAGCCTTTGCCTCCGAGAATGTCCTTGCTGAGCCCCTTGCCCTCTGCGACTTTGCCGCCGAAGGCATACACGAATTTGGTCTTGGCCATATGGCGCTTCCTCCATTCAACATCCGTGCCCGCTCGCGAGGGGACGGTTTGACTAAATATACTAAGGCATTTAAGGCTATATCCGCGAAGCTTCGCCTGTCAAGGAATGGAAGGCTTGGGGGCGGGATCTAGAGGTTGAGGACGAGGGTCATCACGGTCAGATCCGAGCTTTGCATTTGGCTGACGAGGGATTCGAATTTCACGTTAACCTTCTCGCAGGCCTCGGAAAGATATGACAGATAATACAGGCCCAATTCGGCGCTCGCATCGGAGTTCGGCAACTCCTTGTAGAAGTCCTGGAGACTCTTTTTCTTGAGGTCTGCGTTGCGCTTCTCGTCGAAGGTTTCCTTCATGTTGGCATATTCTGATTCCCTGTTGTACAGGGTTATTTGCAGCTTGCCTTGCATTCCGATAGTCGCGTTCCGCG
Source organism: bacterium (assembly GCA_021782015.1). Lineage (GTDB taxonomy): Bacteria > Spirochaetota > Spirochaetia > Treponematales > Rectinemataceae > CAIJMU01. The sequence continues at coordinate 2,362 of JAJXVS010000115.1, forward strand.
AGCCGATTTTCCACGAAAGGTAGACGAATTCCTGTCGCCTTTCCAGGGAATCGAGCACCTGTTTGCGCACGCTGGGATCGAAAAGGACGGCGTTCATGTCGACGGCCCCTTTGAACAGGGCTTTGGCCTCACGCTTGAGATTGGAATTTTCGGCGTTCATCGCCAATTCCATGATCATGAGCGAGACGTATTCGGCAATCTTGGATTTCTCCATGTACTCGGCCAGGCTGGTTCTGATGTTCTTGAGCAGGAGGTCGTAGCCGTCGGAGCCCTTGAACTTAGCTATGATAAACCAGGTGAAGGGCCTGAGGTTGGTGAGGAATTTCTCGGAAAGGAGGAGCTGGATATTCTTCTCTTCGGGAAGGAGCGAGGAGTTCCTGCTGATGTAGGAATACATCGGTGCCAGAATTTCGTCCCTGATCGCCGCAATTTCCTTTTCCTTTTCGGCCAATACGGTCTTCAGATAGCTGTCGTTGATCTTCGTCTTTTCGTCGATGATATTCGACGGATTGAGTCGATTCCATTTTTTTATCACGTCCGAGGCGAGAATCCTCGCGAAAATATAGATGTCATATTGCCGATAGAGCATGGAGTAGACGACGAGTTTGGACAGATCCATGATTTCCTGCCGGGAACTCATGAATTCGGTCTTGGAAATTTCCACCTTGGAGATGTAGTCGACCAGCATCATGCGCTGCACCGATGCCGGCGAAAAGCTGTCCATGATAATGCCGTATTCCTCGACATTGTCCGCCAAACGGAATTTCCTGAGGTTCTTGCCCTTTCGTATAAAGAAGCTGGTCCCTTCCTCCGTGAGCACTACCTTCAGGGGAAGAGTCAGTACACTTTTTCTTTCCTGCATTCCTGGGCTTTGCCGACCTCCGCGAACGCGAAGTATATCTGAATTCCGCTTTCGGGTAAACTGTATTGACGTTGCCGCGAGGCCCTCCTATCCTGCTAGCCGTGGTGAAAGGCGGTCTGGCTTCCCTGTTCTTGGCGATTGCCTGTGCAAATCCTGCCTTTCAGGCAGCGGCGGATTCCCCATCGACCGGCCCGGCCCCGGGCGGCTCCGAATCATGGCTGGCCGGTGAGCGGCCCACGGTCGCCGATCTCGAAAAAGGCCTTGAGTCTCGTCTCGCCTGGCTGAGCGAATTGGGTCCGCGAGCCGAAGGCAGTCTATCTGAGCAGAAAGCCGCTTCTCGCATTTTCGCTGACATCAAAGCCTCCGGACTCGATCCGGAAATGCTCCCTCTCACGCCCCTGGTCGATGATCAATCGGACTCGGTTTCCGTTTCCGTGACAATCCGTGGAGCGCGAAAAGACCTCTTGGCTTTCATCGTGCCGCTCGATACCGTCGCGAAGGGGACGGCACATCAAGGCAACGCCGCCATCGCCTTGATGTTGTGTGAGCTCCAGCGAATGGGTGCCGCCGTGAAGCAGGGGAAGAGGCCGCCTCTCGGGATCGAGGTGGTGTTCCTGCCGGCGGATAGGCGATATGCGGGAGATGGGGCGGTCGGGCCGGGCCCCGGGGCGGGATGGTGGCTCGATCGAACCGATGCGGCCAACCCGACGGTGGTGGTCTATCTCGCCCTCGACACAGTCCCCGCCCGCCTCGACCTCATAGCAGGAGAGCGCGGAAACCTCGCTCCCTGGTGGCTTTTCGCAAGGGCCCGATCGGCCTTGAAGGCGACGGGGATAGCTGTCGATTTTCATCCGAACCGGTTGCAGGGTTTCAGGCTCGGCTTGCTGAAGAGTCCCGGACTGATCGCTCCGTACCTCGACAAGGGCTATCCTGCCATCGAACTGCGATCCTCGAAACTGTCCGCCCCGGCCAGGGATGGACTCACGCACTTTTCCGACTTTGTAGAAGGATTCGTGACCAACAATGCCACGGGTTTTCCCGACACCTGGGACCGTGACTATTCCTTCTTCGCCGTCGGTCCATTCGTTCTTCAAATCCATGAAGGATCGTACGTACTATTCCTCCTGTGTTTCACGATGGCCGTGACAGGATTGGTTCTTTTCCTGTCGCTCCGTCGCAGGACCCTAATCCCCCACATTCTCAGAAAATTGCCTCACCGCGTGCTCAATCTGGGATTGCTGGCGATTGTCGCCTCTGCCTCCTCTCTGCTCTCCCTGGCCTGCTTGGGACTTGAAACACTGATTTTCGGCAGTTCTTCGGCATGGCAGGTCGCGCCCGTCCTTTTCGTCCTGACGCGCTTCGCCATGTCCATCCTCACCTTTCTCGGTCTCCTGTCGCTTGCCGTCTCCTTGCGATGGATATCTCCGGATCCCTGGTTTTACGAAATCGCCTCCCTGATTCTGTTCGGCGTCGACATTCTCGTTTTCGCCTTTCTGAGCTTTCCCCTTTCGATCTATTTCTGCTGGGGTTTTATCGTCGTTCTCGCATCGACGTTCATCCGTCGAAAGGCAGCGAGCCTCGTGGCAGTCATCCTGATGGCGCTGCCATTTTTCCTGGTTGGCGCCGAGATGGTGAAGCAGCCTTCACTCGCGACCTTGGCCATGCTTATCGCGCCCGATCCCCTCAAGGAAGTGTCCCTCATTCTCGTCGTCCTTCCCTTCTCGACGATGCTCGCCAGTCCGCTTCTGTTCTTTGCGCCCCGCGGCCTGAAACAGCGAAGAACTGCGGCCGCCCTGTTCCTATTCCTGGCCGTCGGCTGCGAAGTTGCCGCCCTGGGCCGGGTGGCGATTCGCGCCGATACGATTCCGATTTTCCTCTCGGAAACCTTCGACCAGTCCTCATCGTCCTGGACGGCCAAGCTCAGGTCCGACTTCAGGCTGTCGCGAGTGCAGCTCGAGCGAAAGGGCCTTCCCGAGGACATCGACACGAGAAAGGGGGCAATCACGCTCAGGGGCAAGGACTCCTCGAAGCCCATCGCGATCCGGATTGAATCGACGAATTTCCTGGGTCGCGAAAATAAGTCTATAACTATTACTTTCCCGGCCTCCCCCGACTCCACGGTCCTCAGGCTTCATTCGCAGAAGCCTCTCGCGATTTATGATTGCACGCTGCCGTATCGCGTCGACCTGAATGGCCTCGGCGCCAGTATTTTCGCGGGTCCCGGCAAGGGCGATCGACTCTCTTTCACTTTGACGACCGAGGCTGGTTTTTCGGCCAATCTTTCTGTCGAGGCAAGTTTCGCCGGCGGAATCGCCGATTGGCGCATCGAGGGCCCTCGTTCCCTCCGACTGCTCGACGGGCAAATCCGCGCGACCTTCGATTTGCACGGGGCTTCCCCATGAATGGTCCCTGGTTTCACGTCGACATCGACGCCTTTTTCGCCTCGGTCGAGAAACTTGACCATCCGGAGCTCAATGGTCGGCCCGTGGTCGTCGGGGCTCACCCGGGCGGGAGAGGCGTCGTTTCGACCTGCTCCTATGAAGCGAGGGCCTTCGGGATTCATTCGGCCATGCCAATCGGTGAAGCCTGGAGGCGTTGCCCTTCCGCTGTCTTTCTCCCGGTTCGCATGGAGCGTTATCTCGAAATATCAGAATCCCTGCTCGCTATCTTCAGGGAGCTTTCGCCTGAGGTCACGCGAATTTCCATAGACGAAGCCTTTCTCGATATGGCTGGCATGGAAAGGCTCTGGGGCAGCCCGCGTGAGGCGGCCGGCCGCCTGAAAGCCATGGTGCGGGACCGCAGCGGCCTTACCGTTTCTGTAGGCGTCGCCTCGAACCGATATGTCGCCAAGATCGCCTCGGGTTTGGAAAAGCCCGATGGACTGGTGATCGTCGAAAAGGGTCTTGAGGCGCTCTTTATGCTTGGGCTTCCTCTCTCTCGCCTTTGGGGAGCCGGAGAAAAAACGCAAGAGCGATTCCGCGACCTAGGCATTTTGAGCATGGACGATCTGGTGGCGAAGAGCGAAGCCGAACTCCAAAGACTCTTCGGACAAGCCGGGGGACGTTTCCTCCATGCCGCCTGCCGGGGCGCCGATCTCTCCATTTTCGAGGCACGCCCGTCGTCGCGGAGCATCAGCACCGAAATCACCTTCGAGCGCGACCTTGTCGACCGAGAGGCTCTCGACGCGGCTCTCCTCGAAATGGCCTGCTCGATCTTTTTCAGATTGCGGCGGGAGGGCGGCCGTGCCCGAACCCTCGCACTCAAGTTGCGACTCTTCGATTTCTCCACGTCGAGCAAACGGCAAAGCAGAGGGGAACCCTATCGGACTTCCCTCGAGGTATTCGAAGATGCCAAGACCCTTTTCGAGCGGAGCTGGGATGGGCGCTCGCCGGTCAGGCTGGCAGGCCTGGGTTTTAGCGATCTCGATGTGGATGGCGCACCCGGACAGGCTGAGCTTTTCAGGGAAGACGATCGACGACAGCGCTTTGAAAATGCCCTTCGCGATATTGAGGACAGGGCCGCCACGCAGCTGCTTCCCGCGCGCCTCGTGGGGCGGGCGATCAGAAAGCCTCCGCGGCGGCCTGCAGGGGAACCTCAGTAAAATTCGGTGTGTATCTGGGAATCGTGGACTTTGAGGGCAAGTTCCCCTTCGACGAAGGCCAGCACTCGATTCATCACCTTCTCGCCGAATTCCCGGGAATTCGAAACGACGGCCCCACCGATTTGGGCGAAGCCAAGAGAATCAAGGAGATCGACTTCCGCGCAAGATATGCGGAATTTTCGCCTGATTCTCTCCTTTGCCGAACTGACGACCGAGCGTTTGTCCTTGAGCGACGTCGACTCGGGCAGTTCGAAGATGATCTGAATAAGCGTCACCACCATTGTCTCCCCCGATGCCTATGATCCCATGGTATCATCCGGCTCCGTGTCGGCCAACCGGAAAGCGTCATTGCCAGTCGTGGCGTACCTTGCCCTCGCCTCCGTGATCGGAGGGGAGGTCCGCGAGGCCGTACCTCTGGTGAACGCCTTGCCGATCGAGGCTCCGACGAGCGTTTTTTCGTCAGCGGCGGGGAAAGGCCGGCTTACCGCGAAGGGTTCCTGGCAAATTTCCCTCCTATCCTCGGCTTCCCTGTTCAGTCCCGCGGGCGGCGGATTGCAGATCGGACAGGTCCAGCCCCTCCTCATGACGCAAACCCCCGATCTGGTTCTCGATTTTAATCTTTTCGATCGCTGGTATGTCGATGCGCGCGTAAGTCCCGAGGCGGGGGCGACGCGCTATGCGAC
>JAJXVS010000115.1:7517-12005 GCA_021782015.1 bacterium
CAGGCTATCGTGGAGCGCCTGGCGAGACGCTCGAGGAAGTCCGGATTGGAAACAACAAGATCGGTTTCCCCGACCTTCCCTTTGTTTCGCTCGGAGACGGCGGTGCCTATTCCTTTGGCGCTCTCGTCCGCGCAGGTGGACCATCTTTCGAGACGCGGGCCCTCCTTCGCTACGATCAGGCGGATCGAGTGCATCGGATCTTCGCCGGCAGTCGGGAGATCGCCGAATCGACGCAAGCGGCGAGCGCCTTCATTCGTGGGCGCTGGTTCCTGCTACCGGCAGTAGAAAGCGGTCTTCAGGTTTTCGTGCAGAGCGCGGTGGGCAACTTGGTGGCTCCCGGCGACGGGACACGATGGCGACAGCTGGGAATCGATGAATATAGCCTCGAAGACGGGGGCAGGGTGGTTGCCCTCTCCGTCGCCGCGACGACCCGCGTCGCCTTCGCCTGGAATACCCTGACAAGCGCCGCCTTCGCGGCCGCATCAACATCGGAAGCCATCACCATCGGTACATCCCTGTCTGCCATCGCCTTTGACCCGACCGCCGCTCCCTTCGCGTATGATGGCACCGCAGCTTCGGGCCTTCCTGCCGAAATTCTCTCGCATTACGCCCTTCCCCCGACATCCGGAGAGCTATTCGTGCGCGATCGGGCCTCGGGGAAAACCTTGTCGCAGTTTGCTGTACTCGCCAAGGCCGATGGAAGCGCAGAGGTCAGGGCAAGCGACGGGGTGACGATTGATCCACGGCCCTTTCTGGCTGAGGAACCGAGTCTCTACAGCCATGTCCCGGGAGCGACTACCATCGTCTTCCCCGACCTCGATGAATTCGAGATCGTCGAACAGTCCTTTGCGGCCACGGACGGCATTCCCCTGGACCCCGATGCGATTGGCTCCTCGATTCAGGTACTGCGTGACGGAATCCCCGACACGGCCTTTGAAATTGACCGGACAAAGAACGTATTGGTATTGCTGCGACCTCCTTCCGCGTCGGAACGCATCGATCTATCCTACCTCAAGGAATCGTCACAGCGAAAATCCGGTGCCCTTTCCGCGGGCATCGTCGGCCTCTATTCGCCGGGGGACATTCTCAATTGGGGAGCCATGACCGGACATCTCGGCATACCCGGACAGGGCTATTCCGATGCGGGACAAACCTCGCCAGCCTGGGCAGAACTCGCGATAGGCAGCAGCAAGACCGTCGGCTCCCTGACGTGGAAATTGGGCACGGCGGGGAGATTGGGATATTCAGAAACGTCCGGACGGTATCGCATCGACGGAATGGAGGATGCCGGCACGGCCTCATCATCATGGTGGCCGTCGGGTGGATCGACCCTTCCCTCTGTCACCAATACCCAAGTTCCAGACCCGGGCTTTGATTCGGCCTGGCCCAAACTCTCCGCGACCCTCCATCCCCAGGGAGGTATTTCCGACTGTCTCGAAATTGCCGTTTCACCGGCCCTTGCGTCGGGAAGCACCGTGTCGCCTGCATTCATGCGCATCGTCGACACGCCTCCACTTTCGTCCTTTGGAACCTTCACCTTTTTCGTGCATGGCACCGCCCCGACGGGCGGGAGCCTGGATGCCGCGAGTCTGTCCATTACGATCGATGACGGTGTGGCAGGGCATCAGGCCCTGGCGCTTACCATTCCCCTAAGCGAATTCACCGCTGGATGGACAAGGCTGCGCTATCACTTCGCTTCGGGTGCCATCACCCTGACCGTCGGCGAGGGAGGATCCGAATCGACCTACTATCCGACGATCGCCCCGTCGCGAGATTCGCAGGTGACAACTGCTTCAAGAATAACCATCGCCCTGGCCGGCCTCCAGTCAGGAGATGTCGTGGACATCGACGAACTTCTCCTTGAGGATCCTGTTGGGAGCGCATCGCTTGACCTGTCCGGCACGCTTCGATATGCCGACAGTCAGTTCGGCATCAAACTGGGGAAAATCGGGTTGCTCGCGGGTTTGGATTCAAGTCTCAATGTCTCGGGAGGCTTGGCGGACCAGTCCTGGGGCTATGGGGACCTGGGAGCCAAGAGCACACTCGGCCCCTTTGGCCTGGATGTAGGCGTCGGCATCGACGGGAGCGGGGGTACCCTGTCAGGCTACGGCCGTCACAGGGTCTCCTTCGCGCCTTCCTGGTCGCCGCTTCAGGCCTCCGATCGATTCGCCCCCGCCCTCGGCGGCAACGGCTATGCCAAAAAGGACAGCCTCGGCATCCAGCTCGGGCCCTTGGGCGCGGTTTCCACTGAGGCCACCTCGGTTTTTTCGGACGATCCCCTGTCCTCCGACCCCGGATTTCTGCAGAGGACCTGGAAGCTTTCGTTTGGAGATGCCGCGATACTTTCGGCCACGGCCGATGCCCTCGAAAATTCCCGAAGTGCCGGGCACCTATCCACCTCATCAGCCTATTTCGACCGATGGTATGCCTCTTTCCAGGATTACGATCCTTCTGCAATGGGGAGTCTGACCCAGCGCTCCTTGCATTCAAGCATCAATCTCCTGCCTCTGTTTGGATCGCCTCTCCTTTCGGCGCAGGTGGCTTTGGACGGAAGCGGCGTGGGACTCGGCGCCAAGGGTTCGGCCCTCGATCTCAGGCTCGGTGGCGACATCCCCCTTTCGGCCTCGGCGCGCTTGAGCCCCTGGTACGCGCGAAGCTGGATGGCCAGGAGTGTCGGCATCGATCCGGATCTTGTGCGCTTTGGCGTCTCGGGCCTTGACGAAATTGCCGGCCTCGGTTTGCCGTGGACATCGATTCCCTTTGCCGAGTTTCTATCGCCGGACACGGCTCTCGGCTTTTCACGACTCGCCCTCGGTGGGCGCTATTCTTCCTCTGCCTATAGCCCCGAGGTTGGCCTGAAATTCGAAAGAGAACCGGGCCTTTCCCCATGGGAGCTCCTCATCCCCTCGCTGGCCTCATCCTCCTATTCCCGGAAACTTACGAGCGACGGATTTACCATTCTTGATACGGACGAAATCAGTTCTTCCCTGGTATTTTCCGCCCTTGAGCTCTTTGGATCCCATGGCAGCCTTCCCGTCTTTTCCCGCTATGCCGACGATGAATATCGAATCGGTCTCTCCTCCATCGTCGACATATTGGCCGGCGCTTCCGTCAGCGCCTGGTCCGTTGCGCAGGATGGAATGGCCTCCCTTTTCGGCAGCGGCATGCTCAGGGCTGACCGATTGGTCGTTTCGGAGCGATTCTCGATCGGCCGAACTCCTTCCGGAACCACTTGGAATCTCAAGGGTGGATTCGACCTTGGACAAGGCCTCCAAAGGTCCTGGATGCTTTCGGTTTTCGACCTTCTTGCAGGCGGTTCCTCTCATGCCCTCGGCTCTCTCCCTGCCGGCCTTGAATCCCAATGGTTGTCGTCCATCGCCGGGTCGCGGCCTCTGGCACGGCGGCTCGCCAGTTTCGATTGCAGCCTTTCGTCGACAAGCGGCGACAATCCCACTGCCTTTCCGGCCCTGACCTTCGATGAATCCATCGAGTCACGAATTTCCATTCCCGACCGCCTCGAAACGTGGACCAAGCTCGCCTTGACCCAATCCCTCGATTCCATCGGCAACCTACTTCTCAACTTCGCGGTGTCGCTCGGCCTTACCCTCTCATTCTGAACGGAAGCGTCACGGGGAATGCGTCGGAAGGAGGGCCGGACAGGTCCCGTCGCTTGACAGCTTTCCGGGCCCCTAGGTACTGTCATTTCATGAAACGCCGTCTCATAACCGCCGCCTTGCCCTATGTGAACAATGTTCCCCACCTTGGCAACCTCATCCAGGTTCTCTCCGCCGATGTGTTCGCTAGGGCTTCGCGGCTCCGCGGCTATGAAACGCTCTACATCTGCGGAACGGATGAATATGGAACGGCGACGGAGACGAAGGCTCTCGAGGAGGGTGTCAGCCCCCGCGAGCTCTGCGATCGGTTCCATGCCCTTCATTGTTCCATCTATGATTGGTTCGGCATCGCCTTCGACAAATTCGGACGCAGTTCAACAGCCAAGCACGCAGAGATCACTCAGGGTATTTTCAAAGATCTCGATGCCAAGGGCTACATCCATTCGGAAACCATCGAGCAACTTTATTGCAACAGTTGTCATCGTTTTCTCGCGGACCGCTATGTGCGCGGCACCTGTCCGCATTGCGGGTATTCCGGCGCCCGGGGCGACCAGTGCGAGTCCTGCGGCAAACTGCTCGACCCCACCGAACTCAAGGATCCGAAATGTTCAACCTGCGGCTCGACGCCCGTTCCGAAAAAGACCGAGCACCTTTACATCGACCTGCCCGCGATCAAGCCCCTGCTCGAGGCCTGGATGGAAAAGGCCAGCGTCGAGGGCTTTTGGGCCAATAACGCCGTGCAGATGACCCAGGCCTGGATTCGCGATGGACTCAAACCCCGCGCCATCACTCGCGATCTCCAATGGGGTATTCCCGTTCCCAAACCCGGCTACGAAAACAAGGTTTTCTACGTGTGGTTCGACGCCCCCATCGG
>JAJXVS010000385.1 GCA_021782015.1 bacterium
CACCCCCGACGTCGCCAAGACCGAAATACTCGAAGGTATTGGTTTCAATCCGCGGGGCGCCGAATCCAACGTCTACACCGTCGAGGGCGAGGGCACCTGCCTCATCGGCACCGCCGAGATCACCCTGGGCGGATACTACTCCGGTTCGGTCCTCGACCGCGCCGACCTCCCCCTCCGCCTGGCGGGCGTCTCCCACTGCTTCCGCCGCGAGGCCGGGGCCGCCGGTCAGTTCTCCAAGGGCCTCTACCGCGTCCACCAATTCACCAAGGTGGAGATGTTCATGTACTCCCTCCCCGAGGAGTCGGACAAATACCACGAGGAAATCCGCGCCATCGAAGAGGAGATCTTCGCCGGCCTCGGCATCCCCTTCCGCGTCGTCGACACCTGCACAGGCGACCTCGGCGCCCCAGCCTACCGGAAGTGGGACCTCGAGGCCTGGATGCCCGGCCGAAACGGAGGCGAGTGGGGCGAGGTCACGAGTACCTCTAATTGCACCGATTTCCAGGCACGTCGCCTCAACGTCAAGTTCAAGGACGAGGACGGCAAGAACAAGTACGTCCACATGCTAAACGGCACCGCCATCGCCTGCTCCCGCGGCATCATCGCCGTCCTCGAGAACTTCCAGCGCGCCGACGGCTCCGTCGCCATCCCTCCGGCCCTCATTCCGTATTGCGGGTTTACGGAGATTCGAAGGACCAAGGTCAAAGCTTGATGGAGTCGACGAAGCGCAGCTTCGTCGCCGCGAAGGCGTAGAACGCCTTCACGATGGGAACATTGCGATTGCCATGAGGAGCCGTATCTTCTAGCATCGCATTGTGTCCTGCGGCGCCATCCTTTTAGCGCCGGATTCGGAGAAGAAGATGGCGAATAGACCCGACAAGCTCCTCCTTCTAGTTGAAGACGAAGCGATCATCGCCCTCGCGGAAAAGCAAAGCCTGGAGCAGCGCGGGTATCGTGTGCTTGTGGCCCAAACAGGGGAGTCCGCAATTGAGATATATCGGGCCGAGCCCCGCGTCGATCTCGTGCTCATGGATATCGATCTAGGACAGGGCATGGACGGTACGGCCGTCGCGGCGACGATGCTCGGCGAGCGACGGGTGCCCATCGTATTTCTTTCGAGCCATACCGAGCGGGAGCTCATCAACCGCACCGAGGCGATCACCTCATTCGGCTACGTCGTCAAGAACTCGGGCAACACCATCCTCGATGCCTCGATCAAGATGGCCTTCAAGCTCTTCGAGGCCGAGGAGGCGCTGCGGCGGCAAAACACCCTGATGCGTGCGGTCATGGAGAACGCCCCCATCGGTTTCGCGGTCAACACCATTTCCGACGGACAGGGCTTTCTCGTCTCCTCCCGATTCGAGGAGATCTACGGCGTAGGGAAGGGGGAACTCTCGACGGTGGGCGATTTTTTCGAGAAGGTCTACGTCGACCCGGATCAGCGAGCCGAAATCCGGGCCCGCATCCTCGAGGACATCGGCTCGGGACTTCCCGCCCGCATGAAATGGGAGAACATCGTCTTTCGGACAAGAACAAGCGGGGAATTGCGGGTGATCACGGCCGCCAACATCCCGGTGATCGAGCACGATATCATGGTCTCCACGGTGCAGGACGTCACGGAGCGTTGGTTGGCCGAAAAGGCCCTCCGCGAGAGCGAGGAGCGATTCCGCGGCTACGTCGAAAACGCCACGGACATCGTGTACGAATTGAGCCCCGATGGAATCTTCCGCTATGTCTCTCCTAATTGGCATGAATATTTCGGTGAGGCGGCCTCGACACCCATCGGCAAGGTCTTCGAGCCCTACGTGCATCCCGATGACCTTGAAGCCTGCCGCGGCTTCCTGGCCCGGGTCATCGGTGGTGACACGAAACCGGGCAGCGTCGACTATCGGATCCGCCGGGCAGACGGCAGCTGGCTGTGGATGTCCTCCAGGGGCGCGGCCCTCCGTGACAAGGAGGGAACCATCGTGGCCTACCTCGGCATCGGGCGGGACATTTCGGAGCAGCGCGAGACGGACCGGACCTGAAACTCGCCGGCCCCGCTTTCGGCGCATGGTCGACGGCCAGGCCCTTCGGCGGATGGCCGTCGGATTGGCCCCAAGGCGACGCGCGTTCAATGGACAGGAGCAGGCAAACCCATGGACAATTTCCAAGAGGCCGTTTTCGAAGAGCGGGCTTTCAACAACCAGAACTTCGGCGACATCGATCTTCGGGGCAAGGAATTCGCCAATTGCGAATTTTCCTATTGCAGCTTTGTCGAGGCCCGGCTCGAAGGCGCCCAGTTCGATTCCTGCAGATTCATAGGCTGCAATTTCAGCAATCCCGCAATCGACAAGGCCCGGATCATAGACGCCGAGTTCAAGGGTTGCAAGATGACTGGCCTCAACTTCGGCAGGCTCTCGCAGAGCGTCTTCGATCTTCGCTTCGAGGAATGCCGGATTACGAGCTGCAACTTCACCGACCTGAAAATGAAGCGCTGCTCCTTCAAGGCCTGCGAGGTAATGGAGTCCTATTTCCAGAACACCTTCCTCGTCGAGGCCGACTTTTCGCGCTCCAATTTTACCCAAACCCTCTTCCACGGCTGCAACCTAACCAAGGCCTCC
>JAJXVS010000386.1 GCA_021782015.1 bacterium
CGGTCCTGGTGCCGGGACAGGTGTCCATGTAACAACCGGATCGAAGACGATCGGAGCCGTTGCGGCCCTCCTCGAGTGGAGCCTGCCCCAGAAACTCGAAGAGGGGCGGCTCGTTCTGGCGCGCCTCAAACCGGGCCAAAAGGACGCCTCGGGCCGGCCCAGCCCCGAAGCCACCGGCGAGAGCTTCGCCGTGCCTTGCGATCTTCTCGTCGCCGCCGTCGGAGAAATGCCCAATGCTGAACTTCTTTCGGGACTCGGCATACCACTCGGTCAGGACGGAAGGCCCCTTCTCGCCCGGGACTCTTCCGGCTCCCCCGCGGCGAGCGGAAAAGTGGCCCCGAACCTCTACGTCGCGGGCGACGCCCGCCGCGGCCCCGCCTCCATCATCCAGGCCGAAGCCGACGGACGGGCCGCGGCGCTCGCCATCATGGAAGAAGCCGGGATCGTGCACCGCGGCGCGCAGTATGCGCCATCGGGGGACCGGGACGAGCTTCGCTCTCGCCGAGGCGCCATCCTTCCGTCCGTCGCCGCCGATGCCGCCGCCTTCGCCTCTGTGGAGGCCGAGCGCTGCCTCTCCTGCGATTCCTGGTGCGGCCGCTGCGTCGAGGTCTGTCCCAATCGCGCCTACATCGCGGTTCCCTCCGATCGGGGGATGGGGATGGATCAGATACTCCAGGTCGACGCCCTCTGCAATGAATGCGGGAATTGCGGTTCCTTCTGCCCATGGGAGGGGGAACCCTGGCGGGACAAGCCGGCGCTCTTCGCCGACGCGGCCGCACTCCGTGCCTCGGCCAAGGCGGGTTTCGCCATCGCGAGCGACCGCGCGATCACCTGGCGATCGGGACCGGGCGCCTCGACCCAATACCGGCCCTTCGACGCCTGGTACGCCTTCGCTGAGCCATTGCAAGGTGATGACGGACGGATGCTCGCCCTCGCCAGGACCGTGCTTCGCGATCAGGTCTGGCTCGTGCCGGCCCTCGTCGCCGCTGCGGAGCGGAGCAGCTCGGCTGCCTCGAACAAAGGTGGCAGCCGATGACGATCTTCGAGAACGTACGTATTGTCAATTTCAATCCTCCCTCGGTCTCCGGCCCCGTGGACGTCGCCGTCCCCGGAGGGGGAGAACCCGGCTCGGGCGGCATACTCGAGGTGGGCCCTGGGCTTTCCGCGAAGTACCCAGGCGCGCGAAGGGTTTCGGGCGCCTTCCTCTCCCCCGGTCTCGTCTGTTCCCATACCCATCTCTACTCGGCCCTCGCCCGGGGCCTCACGGTGCCCATCAAGCCTTCAAAGGATTTCGCGCAGATTCTCGTCAATCTCTGGTGGCGGCTCGATCGGGCCATCGACCTCCCCATCCTCGAGGCGAGCGCCCTTGCCGGACTTTCCGACGCGGCCATGTGCGGGGTAACGAGCGTCATCGATCATCACGCAGGCCCGGAGGCCATCGACGGTTCCCTCTCCGTCATCCGCAAGGCCTACGACGAAATCGGCCTCCGCGGCATTCTTTGCTACGAGACGACCGATCGCAACGGGATGGAGGGAGCACGGGCGGGCATTCGCGAGAATCGGCGCTTCGCCAAGGAGATAGATGAGGAGCGCTCGAAAGGCCCTCGCGGTCCCGGCCCGGGTTCAGGCGGCTCGGGTTCAGGCGGCCCGAATTCGGGCGGCCCGAGTTCTGCGGGCGGGCGGCCCCTCGTCGACGCCATGATCGGCGCCCATGCCGGCTTCACCGTCGGACAGGAAAGCCTGGAGGCCCTTTCCGACGCGATGCGCGCCACAGGGAGGGGACTCCACATCCACCTCGCAGAGGATCGTTTCGACGCGGTCGACTCCCGCTACCGCTTCGCCCTCGATCCCGTCGAGCGATTCGACCGCGCGGGCTGTCTCGGCCCCAAGACGGTGATAGGGCACGGACTCTGGCTCACCGAATCCGAGGTCGAGATCATGAATGCCCGGGGTTCCTATCTCGCGCACAATGCGCGCAGCAATATGAACAACGCTGTCGGCTACAACGGCCTCCTCCACCGCCACGAGCGCGTGGTGCTCGGCACCGACGGCATGGGAGCCGACATGCTGGAGGAATTCAAGTTCGCCGTGTTCCGCCATCGCGAAAGCGGGGGACCCTGGTGGCCGCCCGAGTTCCTCGCGGCGCTCGACCGGGGCAATCGCATAATTGAAACGTATTTCGGCGGAACGTCCGGCAAGGTCGAGGCGGGCGCCAACGCCGATCTCGTGCTCTGGGATTACGATGCGCCGACGCCCCTCGATGGCGACAACGTGGCGGGGCATTTCGCCTTCGGCCTGTCTTCGCGCTCCGTGCTCTCGGTTATGGTCGACGGAAAGTTCGTCGTAGATGGGCGCAAGCCCCTTTTCGATTCTCGATCGATCGCGGCGAAGGCAAGGTCCGAAGCCGCCAGGCTCTGGAAACGGATGGAGGAAAGGACATGAGTATGGACCCGAAAAGAATTCTCGCCGAGGCGAAGGCGCGTCGCGACACGACGGCGAAGTACCTGAGTTCGATGATCAAGGTGCCGGGCTTCAGCTGCACGGAGAAGGACAGGATCGCGGTGATCAGGAAGTTCTGCGAGGAGGCCGGC
>JAJXVS010000387.1 GCA_021782015.1 bacterium
GGATCTCCGCCACCACACGGAAGACCGGCGCGGGCAGGAGATGCACTTCGTCATAAATAATAAGACCCCAGCGTTCGCGGCGGAACAGCTCGAAGTGGGGAAAGTCGGAGTTCTTGTCCGGCCGCCAAGTGAGGATCTGGTAGGTCGCCACAGTCACCGCCCGCACTGTCTTTTCCGAGCCCGTGTACTCGCCCACGGCGTCGGGGGACAGATCGGTCTTGTCGAGCAGCTCGTCGATCCACTGGTGGACGGCCGCGACGTTTGTCGTAATTATGAGCGTTTTTGCGCCGATGGCGGCCATCGCGGCCATGCCGACGATGGTCTTTCCGGCCCCGCAGGGAAGCACTATCACGCCGTAGCCCGAGCCCGGAAGATTGCCCCCCACGAAGGCCGAAAGCGAGTCAGCCTGGTAGGGGCGAAGCGAAAAAGCGCCGCCGGAGCGCCTCTCGGCGAGGAGCTTGAGCGCCAGGGGATCGCCCTCGACGAGGGGCGCCTCGTCCCGGACGGGCCAGCCGAGGCGAAGCAGCTCCCGTTTCACCGTGCCTCGATCGACGAGCCGCACGGCGAAGCCTCCCGGCGCCGGCCGGAGAAGTTTTGTGAGTGAACGGCTCGAGGCGAGTTCCCGCTCGAGGTCCGGGTCGGGGCAGCCGAGGAGGAGGGTCTGAGGCAGGCTGCCGTCCGGGCGCGCCTCCTCCCCCGGCATCGCGCCCAGGACGAGGCGACCGAAGCGCGACATCGTATCCTTCACTATGAAGGCTACGTCGGCAGGAACTTCATAACGGGACCAGCGCGAAAGCGATGCGAGGACCTCGTCGGGCGCGAGGCCGGCGCTGGCTGCGTTCCAGAGCGAAAGCGGGCCGATTCGATAGCTGTGCAGGTGCTCGGGGCTCTTCTCGAGGGACGCGAATACACCTATCTCGGCCCGCGCCCCATCGAAGGCCGGGTCGTGAACATCGAGGAGGAGAGAGAGATCGCTCTGCACGATCAGGGGTCGACCATCAGCCATGGCCCGATATGATACGCCGAAGCGGCGGGCAGGGACAAGGCGACGCATGTCGAGAATTGACCTTCGGCGGCCCGCCCGAATATGCTCACGCGGTGCGCAAGTCCGGAAAAATACCAAATAAGAAAATCGTGGCGCGAATCTCCGGCCCCCTGCCGGCCGGCTGGCGACTCCGGGGAATCCTCGGCGAGTATACGCGGGCCTTCGCCAGCTTCAGCCCCAACGCTCGACGCTTCCTTTTCGGCGAGATTCTGCTGGGCATCGGCGCCACACAGATCTCCCTCCTTCTCAGCCTCTACCTGAAGCGCATCGGCTACAGCGAAGACGCCATCGGCGGCGTCCTCGCCATCAAGGCCTTCGGAACTGCCATCATCGTACTTCCGGCCTCCCTCCTGGCAGCCCGCTTCAATCTTCGCCTGGTCCTGCCCGTCGCCACCTTCCTCAGCGCCGCCGCCTCTCTCGCGCAGGTCCTCGGAACGACAGGCTCGCCCCTCCTGGCCGCGGCATTCCTCTCGGGCGCCTTTTCGACGGTCTTCCAGGTGAGCGCCGGCCCCTTTTTCATCAGGAACTCCGGCGAGCGCGAAAGAGTGCATCTCTTCAGCCTCAACGGCGCCCTCTCGATGGGAACGGGCGTCATCGGCTCGAGCCTCGGCGGCTTGCTCAAAGATGAAGCCTTCGCCCTCACCGGCGATGAGATCGGTGCCTATCGTTTCGCCCTCGTCATCGGTTGCCTGATCCTGCTGTCAGCCTGGCTGCCCTTCACGAAAATCGAGGAACCCGCCAGAGGCCCAAGACCCGCACAGGCAGACGCCGCGACCGCCACCTCTTGCGTCAGCGCCGCAGCCGACGCCACCACCGATGCCACCCCCGACGCGGCCTTTGGCGCCACCTCTTGCGCCGGCGCCCCCGCCACCCCCAACGTCGCAGCCCTCAGCGTCCCGAAGGCGCCCCGTGCCCCCGCCACGGCGCGGCGCATCGACAGAATCGAGCCCACCTTGTGGATCCGCCTCCTCCTTCCCGGCTTCCTCATCGGCACGGGAGCGGGACTCACCATTCCCTTCCTCAATCTCTACTTCAAGGACAGCTTCTCGCTGGAGGATGGAGCGATCGGAGCGGCCGTCGCGGCGGGACAGATCGCCACATTCCTCGGCATGATCAGCGGACCGGCCCTCGCGCGCCGCATCGGCAAGCCCTGGACCGTGGTCGGCACCCAGATAGCCTCGGTGCCACTCATCCTTGTCCTTGCATGGATCCATTCGCTTCCCCTCGCCATCTTCGCCTACCTGTTCCGCCAGGCCCTGATGAATCTCGCGACACCGATCCAGGACATCTTCCTCCTCGAACTCGTGCCCGCCTCGCGGATGATTTTCCTCAATGCCATCAGGACCCTCGTCTGGAACGCCTCGTGGACCATCGCGGCCCGCTTGTCGGGCTGGTTCATATGGAAGGGGGGCTTCGGCCCCTCCTTTACTCTGACAGCCATCCTCTATACCCTCGGCACCGCCTTCTTCTGGCTCTTTTTCATTCGACGCTGGAGCTCCCGGCCCCCTCACCGAGCCCAACTCCCCGCCTGAACTCCCGCAGCCC
>JAJXVS010000388.1 GCA_021782015.1 bacterium
TCTGGGACTCCGAGCGCGGACTCATATCCACGCCCTTCTTCTCGATTTCGGGGCAGAGGGTCGAGATGCCAGCCATGCCTCTCGGCGCGGGGCTTAGCTCACGCGTCATCGAGAGGAAGGCAACTCTCTACATAGCCGAGGACTTCGCGCGACGCGGGGCGGAACTCGGTGCCATCAATCATTCCCGCAGACAGGTCCTCTCCTGGTTGGGCGTCCCGATCCTCGCGGGCGAGCTTGTGCTCGGCGTCCTCTCGGTCCAATCCTTCGAGAGGGAGCGGGCCTTCGACCCCAACGACATACGACTCCTCGAGACCCTCGCTTCGACGATCGGCATCGGCATCCAGAATGCGCGGCTCTTCGAGGCGGTCCAGCGGAAGGCGGAGGAGGCCTCGGCCCTCGCCAAGGCGGCGAGAGAGATGTCGGAGAGCCTCGACCCCGACATCGTGATCGGACGCATCGCGGAGCGGGCCCTCGCCCTCCTCTCGCGCGATACCGCGGCCGTCTATCTCGAAGATGACGCGGGGCGCTTCATGGCGAAGGTGGCCGTCGGCCTTTCGAAGGCGGAAATTCTCCGCGATGGAGTCGTCGTTGGCCAAGGCGTCGTGGGGCAGGTGGCGAAGTCAGGCCAGGCCATCATCGTGAACGACATGGAGTCCGATCCGCGCGGTGAGCACATACCGGGAACCCCACCCGACGAAGCGGGCGAGAAACTCATGGCGGCTCCCCTCGTCTCCCAGGGGAAGGTGATCGGCGTCATGGCGGTCTGGCGCATGCCGGACGAGGATGCTTTTCGCGCCGACGATCTGGCCTTTCTGGAGGGCCTCGCGGGGCAGGCCTCGGTGGCCATCGCCAACGCCCATCTCCACAAACGATCGATCGAGACAGCTTCCCGGGTCGCCGCCCTTTACAAGGCGGCATGGGCCGCCAAGGCCGAGGCCGAGGAGGCCAATCGTCTCAAGTCGCGATTCCTCGCCAACATGTCGCACGAACTGCGCACTCCCCTCAATTCGATCATCAACTTCGCCTACCTCCTTCTGGCCGGCGCCGAGGGCGAGGCGACGCGGGGGCAGGCCGACCTCCTCACGCGGATCGAGGAGGCGGGCAAGCATCTGCTCAGCCTCATCAACGACGTCCTCGATCTCTCCAAGATAGAGGCGGGGAGGATGGAGCTCAATCTCGAGGAACTCGACCTTGGGGCCATCGCGAAAAGCGTCCTGTCCACGGCCGGCGGCCTTGTCGCCGATTCCGGCGTCGAACTGAGAAACGAGATACCGGCCGACCTTCCTTCCGCGAGGGCGGACAAGACCCGACTTCGGCAGGTCTTTCTCAATCTCCTCTCGAACGCGGCCAAGTTCACCCCGGAGGGACACATCACGGTCAGGGCCTCGGCCGATGCCGCCAAGCTAACCGTCGAGGTGGAGGATTCGGGCATCGGCATCAGCGACAAGGATATTCCCCGTGCCTTCTCCGAGTTCGTACAACTCGACGGGGACCTCGATCGGAGGGCCGGGGGCACGGGGCTCGGCCTTCCCCTCTCGCGGCGCTTTGTCGAACTCCAGGGCGGAACGATGTGGGCCGAATCGGAACCGGGGAAGGGTACTTCCTTCTTCTTTACCCTGCCGCGCGCCGACCGAACGGAAGTCGAGGAGACGCCAGTGGGAGGGGAAGGCAGGCAGGCCAGGCCAGAGGCGGCCAAGGACCGACTCGCCCTTCGCGTCCTCGTCATAGGCGACGATCAGGACCGATGCAGGGCGATCCAGCGAGAACTGGCCGGCGGTGGCTATCGCGTGGAACTGGCGAGCGACGCAGGAGAAGCCCTTGGTTCCATCCGGGCCTCCGAGCCCGATGCCATCGTCCTCGACGTCATGATGCCGAGGATGGACGGCTGGGAACTTCTACGCAGCCTCAAGGCCGCCGATACAACGCGGAGGATCCCCGTCGTCATGTGCACGGTCCTCAACGAGGTGGCCCTCGCCACCTCCCTCGGCGCGGCGGACTACCTTACCAAGCCGGTCGAGGTCGACAAATTGCGCTCGGCGATCTTCCGCCTCGCCCCCCCGGGAGGCAGGGTTCTTGCCGTCGATGACGACGAGAACGCCCTCGAAATAGTCCGCCGGGCCCTCGAGTCGGCGGAGTTCAAGGTCGAGATTGTCCACGACGGTGTGGCCGGCCTCGCGGCGGCCCATGTCAACAATCCCGACGTCATCGTCCTCGCCCGGTCACCATCCGGCACCGAAGGCCCCGACTTCCTCGCGAGCCTCAAGTCCGACCCGGACACCGCGGCCATTCCCGTGGTGATGGCGACGGCCCTCGAGCCCAGCGAAAAGGACGTTGAACGATTGGAGAGGGCAGGGGCCTCCGGCGTGGGAGCCCCATCCAATCTCAGGGAGACGATCCGCCGCGTGTTGCGCGAGCGGGAAGGCGGCAGCGATTATGCGTGACGGCGAATTGAATGCGGCTAACGTGCGGGTCCTCGTCGTGGAGGACGATCCGAACAATCGCGTCGTGATCTCGCGACTTCTCAGGCTCGCGGGCGTCGGCGAGGATCGCTGCTTCGAGGTCGAAGGGGACGCCGCCGCCTTCCTG
>JAJXVS010000116.1:0-5430 GCA_021782015.1 bacterium
GCGCCCTAGCTCGGCCGCCCTACTGTTCACCAGGCGCGTGCCGACGGAACGAAGAGCCCGACGGAACGAAGAGCCCGACGGAACGAAGAGCCCGACGGAACGAAGGGCCCGACGGCAGCACGTAGCACCGGCGAAAGTTCAACGAACCTTGAAGGGCTCGACGGCCTTCCTGACATCGACGATGAGGGCGGCCGTCCTCGAGGTGGCGGCGAGGGCTTCCCTGACGGCCCCTTCCATGACGGCGAGGGCCGCCACCACGGCCTCCGAATCGCGCATCGTGAGATCGTTGGCCTGGGTCAGGCCGTCGACCCGTTCGAGCACCCCGGCGTTTCCCTTCGCCATTCCATCGGCCGTGTCGGCTATCTCGCCCGCGATGTCCCTGAGCCGCACGATGCCCTCCAGGGCAGAGGAGCCGCGGAGCCGCTGCTCCTCCAGATCGACGGCGATGCGATCGACCGAATCGCCCAGCCCCTTCGCCCTGTCGAGGATCGAACCGAAGGACCGGCCGGCCGCCTCGCTTGCGTTGCGCACGGTCGAAATCGAGGCCGAGACCCGGTCGAGGTCGCCGCCGATGTCGCGAGCCTTTTCAGTCGCCTGCTCGGCCAGCCTCCTGATCTCGTCCGCCACCACCGCGAAGCCCTTTCCCGCGTCGCCCGCGTGGGCCGCCTCGATGGCCGCGTTCATCGCCAGGAGGTTGGTGCGGTCGGCGATCTCCGCGATCAGGAGGGTTGCCTCGCCCAGGCTTTCGGAGGAGGCGACTATCTCCTCCACGGCCGCCGAGGCCTCATCCATGCGCCCGCGCCCGGCTTCGCCCTCCGTCTGCAGGCGATCGCGCTCGGCGATCGCCTCGCGGGCGGCGGCCGAGGCTGCGTCGACACCCGCCATCATCGCCTCGACCGAGGCGGCCGAGGCCCTTGCGGCCTCGCGCTGGCGTTCCAGCGACTCCGAAAGCCCCTCGACACCCCGCGCCAGCTCCTGCATCGAAGAGACGGTCTCGCCGACGAAGGCGGATTCCACGTCGATCCGCCCGCGCGAAGCCTTCGTACTTGCCATGATTTCGCGCATCGTGCCGCCGACCCTCTCCATGCCGCCGGACAAGGTCGCGCCCGTGTGATCGAGCTCGTCGATCTGCGCCTTGAAGACCCCCACGAGGACACCGAGACTGCCGACCAGATTGTCGATCGAGCCGCAGAGGCGGCCGATCTCGTTCTTCGCGCCGAATCCGATCTCGACCGTGAGATCGCCGTCGCCCACCTTCGATACCGCCGAGACGATGCCGTCGAGGGCTCGGTTGATGGAACGCATCGCGAAGAAGGCCCCGATCAGGCCCAGGGCCAGGATGCCGCCGATCATCGCCGTCATCATCGAGCCGAAGTCGGCCCTGGCCGAGGCGGCCATCCTGACGGTCCGCCCGCTCCAGTCCTGCGCGAGGCTGATGAGCTTCCTCGTCTGCGCCGCGATCTCGCCGTAGCGAATGTTGGCGATATCGAAATTCTGGCCGGCCAGATTGTCGTGGGCAGCGTAGGAGGAGAAGAGGGCATCCACCGAAGCCGAATAGGCCCGTGCTGTGTTGTCCGCGTCGGCGATCGTCGAAAGGATGTCCGCGTCGAGGCCGGGGTGGGCCTTGAGCGACTCCAGGCTTCGGATGGCCAGGGCCCTCGCGCTCACGTGCGCGCCGAGGAATACCCGAAGGTCGGGTGAGTTCGAGAGATAGGCCGCCCTGGCGCTGTGCAGGGCGAGCATGCTCTCCGCGAAATCGTGATCGGCGCTCTCGCTCAAAATGGCGACGTCGAGCGCGCCCGATTCGAGGGACAGCGCCTCGCCGACGCGATTGATCGCCACGAAGGCGACCGCCCCGACGCCGACGACCGACACGAAGCCCCCCGCGACTATGATCGCCAGTCGCGTCGCGATGCCGATTCGGGCACCCTTCCTGCGCATCGATCCTCCACGGACCGAACGGGCCGGAGGCAAGCCCCGGCGATCAGCCCTTGACGACGATATTGACCAGCTTGTCCTTGACCGTGACGACCTTGACCACTTCCTTGCCGGTCGTCCATTCGAGCACCTTGGGCAGAGCCCTGGCCCTTTCGGCCAGCCGGTCCTCGGCCGTCCCCGCGGGCGCGACAAAGCGCTCCCGGATCTTGCCGTTCACCTGCACGACGATTTCTTTTTGCTCATCAGCGCAAGAGGCCTCGTCCCAGCTCGGCCATGGATGCCTGGCGAGAGTGTCGGCGGCGCCTGTCCTCTCCCAAAGCTCCTCGGCCAGATGCGGCGCGTAGGGGCCGAGCATCAGGATCATCGATTCCCACAACGAGCGCGGCAGGGCCTCGAGCTTCGCCGCCTCGTTCGACAATATCATCATTGCCGATATCGCGGTGTTGAAATTGAGGGTGTCGCTGTCGTTTGTCACCTTCTTGATAGTCCGATGGAGAAGCTTCGACAAATCGCCCTGCGGCGCCTCGTCGACGAGGCGCTTCGTGCCCTCCGCGAGTGCCTCGCTGATGGCCCAGAAGCGCTCGAGAAAGCGCGACACGCCCACCAGTCCCGCCGTCGACCAGGGCTTCGACACCTCCAGCGGTCCCATGAACATCTCGTAGACCCGCATCGAATCGGCCCCGAATTCGCGGATGATGTCGTCGGGATTGATCACATTGCCCCGCGATTTGGACATCTTCTGGTTGTCCTCGCCGAGGATCATCCCCTGGTTCACGAGGCGAAGGAAGGGTTCCTTCGTGTTGACGAAGCCGAGGTCGTAGAGGACCTTGTGCCAGAAGCGCGAATAGAGCAGGTGCAAGACCGCGTGCTCGGCGCCGCCGACGTACAGGTCGACGGGCATCCAGTACTCGAGACGCGAAGGTTGCACGAACTCATGGGCATTGTTTGGATCAATATAGCGCAAATAGTACCAGCAGGAGCCGGCCCATTGGGGCATCGTGTTGGTCTCGCGCCTGGCCGGACCGCCGCAGACGGGGCAGGTCGTGTCGAGCCAGGCCCCGGTGTTCGCCAGCGGCGACTCGCCCGTGCCGGTGGGCGTGTAGGACTTCACCTCGGGCAGAATGAGGGGCAGGGTCGACTCGGGCAGGGGCACGACCCCGTCCTTGGGGCAATGCACCACCGGAATGGGCTCGCCCCAATAGCGTTGCCGTGAGAACAACCAATCACGAAGTTTATAATTGACTGTTTTCTTCCCGATGCCGCGTGATTCCAGCCCCTCGATGATCTTCGTCTTGAAGACGGCGGTCGACGTTCCGTTCCATTCGCCCGAATTGACCGCAACCCCGTCGGCCGCCGTGCAGGCCGCGGGCTCGGCGGCGACCGTTCCGGCCCTCGCCTCTTCGCTCCCCTCGGCCGCGACGACCTGGACGATGGGCAGGCCGAATTCCTTCGCGAAGTCCCAGTCGCGATCGTCGTGGGCCGGCACCGCCATGATGGCGCCCGTGCCGTAGGAAATGAGGACATAGTCGGAAATCCACACGGGAATCTGATGCCCGTTGACCGGATTGACGGCGAAGGCGCCCGTGAAGACGCCCGTCTTGTCCTTGGCCAGGTCGGTGCGCTCCAGGTCGCTCTTTTTCGTGGCGGCCTCGACATAGGCCTCGACCGCGGCCTTCTGGGCCGGCGTCGTGATCTTCTCGACCAGAGCGTGCTCCGGCGCGAGCACCATGTAGGTGGCTCCGAAAAGTGTGTCGGGCCTCGTCGTGTAGACCTCGATGAAGTTGTCGCCGACGGGCGCGGAAGCCGCCCCCGTCGACGCGGCCGCTCCGCCCTGCCCCGTCGACGCAGCCGCTCCGCCCTGCCCCGGCCCGCTCGCGATCGCGAACCTGACGCTGGCTCCCTCGCTGCGCCCGATCCAGTTGCGTTGCATCAGCTTGACCGCCTCGGGCCAATCCACGAGCTCCAGATCCTCGAGGAGCCTGTCCGCGTAGGCCGTGATCCGCAGCACCCACTGGCGAATGCGCTTCCGCACAACCTTGGTGTGGCAGCGGTCGCACTCCCCGTCCTTCACCTCCTCGTTGGCCAGCCCCGTCTTGCAGGAGGGACACCAGTTGATCGGCATCTCCGCCTCGTAGGCCAGCCCCTTGTCGAAGAGCTTGAGGAAAATCCATTGGGTCCATTTGTAATAATCTGCGTCGCAGGTCGAGACCTCGCGATCCCAGTCGTAGGAAAAACCCAGGGCCTTGATCTGCTCGCGGAAGCGCTGGATATTGGCCTTCGTCGTCACCGCCGGATGGGTTCCCGTCTGGATCGCGTAATTCTCCGCGGGCAGGCCGAAGGCGTCGAAGCCCATCGGATGGAGCACATTGTAGCCCCGCATTCGGAGAAAGCGGCAATAGATGTCCGTGGCCGTATACCCTTCCGGATGCCCGACGTGAAGGCCCGCTCCGGAAGGATAGGGAAACATATCGAGCACATAGCGGCGCTTTTCCTTCGGAAAGGAATAGTCCTCATGAACGCGGAAGGTCTTGTTGACCTCCCAATGCCTCTGCCACTTCTTCTCGATTTCGGTGAAAGGATATTTGGCCATGCCGAAGACTCCCCGGAAACGTGCTCGGAATGCCAACAATGATAACAGGGAGGTTCCCGACAGGCAAGGCTGGCCGTCGCGCGCCAGGCTGCTCTTCCCCGGCGGAACCGGCCTTAGGTCGCCGGCACCGCCCGGTAGCCTTCGCCCTCGCGAAGCACCGAAAGGCCGAGGCCGTAGAGCTCCGACAGGATCGAGTCGCGCAAAAGCTCCTCCTTCGGCCCCTCCGCGAAGACCCGCCCGTCCTTGAGCATGACGACGCGCTCCACCTCGCCCGGAATCTCCGCGATGTCGTGGGTGACGAGGACGATCGCGTGGCCCCGGGTCGCGAGCGAGCGGACGATGCCCGAAAAGGCGTGCCGCGCCGCGACGTCGAGGGAGGTGTAGGGCTCGTCGAGGAGGAGCATTTCCGGCTCGTGGAGGAGGGCCCGGCCGACGAGGAGGCGTCGCATCTCGCCCGAGGAGAGGGTCTCGCCGCGACGATCGAGGAGGCGGCCGATGCCCAAAAAGGCGGCAATTTCCTTCGCCTTGTCGCGCATCGACTCCGACACCTCGACGTAGAGCGGCAGGCCGACCGATCCAAACCAGGCGGAAAGGAGCACATCCATGACGGTCTCATCGCGCGAATGGCGGACCTGCAGGCGGTCCGAGACGATGCCGAGGCGATGGCGCAGCTCGAAGAGATTCCAGAGCTCCTGCCCGAAAAGCCGTACCGGCGCCGGCTCCCTGTGATAGGCGAAAAGCTCTCCGGAGAGGAGGCCGACCAGGGAGGACTTGCCCGAGCCGTTGGGCCCGAGAATCGCGACGTGCTCGCGCCTCGAAATGACGAGGCTGAGGTCACGCAGGACTTCGGTCCCGCCGCGGACGACGGTGGCCTGCTCTATTTCGACCGCGGCTATCGCCGC
>JAJXVS010000116.1:5530-11877 GCA_021782015.1 bacterium
CCGAGCCGTTGGGCCCGAGAATCGCGACGTGCTCGCGCCTCGAAATGACGAGGCTGAGGTCACGCAGGACTTCGGTCCCGCCGCGGACGACGGTGGCCTGCTCTATTTCGACCGCGGCTATCGCCGCACTGGCTGCCGCCGCGCCAGAACCTACCGCGCCGGCACCTGCCACGCTGGCTGCCGCCGCGCCGCTGCCTCGCTCGCCTGACTCTTGGAAGGACATGGCGGCAGACTATGCGTGAGCCGCGGGACTGTCAATCGATGACGCGCATCGTAACTCTTCTCGTTCAGGCATCCTCGGCTCTGTGGTTTCAGGCCGGAGTGAACAGATTAAATGATTGCTACATATATCTTTGACAATTTTACCTTTCAAAGTTATTATTGATCCATGAATATTGAGAGGAAATATGGATCGATCCTCAAGTCCTTACTAGGGCTGTTCCCCGTCCTCGTGCTGACTGGAGCGAGACAGTCGGGAAAGACAACCCTGCTCCGCGCCATTTTTCCCGACTATCATTATGTCAGCCTAGACCTGCCCAGCATGGCTGAGCAGGCCGAGGTAAACCCCGCGGAGTTTCTCGCCTCATGGACGCCGCCCCTTCTGATCGACGAAGTCCAATACGCCCCGGCTCTCTTCCGTCATCTCAAGATTCTGGTGGATCAGGACCGCGATGCCACTGGCCGTTTCATCCTAACGGGAAGCCAGTCCTTCCCTCTCATGAAAGGCGTCGCCGACAGCCTGGCGGGGCGCTGTGTCTGGAAGGAGCTGGAAAACCTCAGCCTCGAGGAAATCGGCGCGACACTGCCCTTCAAAGTCACTCCCTCGGAATGGCCAGCCATCGTCGCCCGCGGCCTGTTCCCGGAACTTTGGAAACGCCCCGAGCTGCCCACCAGGGAGTTCCTTTCGAGCTATGTCGCCACCTACCTCGAACGCGATGTACGGCAGATCCTGAATGTCGGAAGCCTGCGCGACTTCGAGCGCTTCCTCAGACTCCTCGCCATCCGTTCGGGCGGCCTCCTCAACAAGAGCGACTTGGCCCGGGATACGGGCATCTCGGTAAAGGCCGCCGGCGACTGGGTTTCCGTTTTGGAGGCTTCGGGGCAGCTGGTCCTCCTCGAACCCTGGTTCGAAAACCTCGGCAAACGTGGCGTAAAGACGCCCAAGATCTACCTTCGCGACGCCGGACTTCTGGCCTTTCTCCTCGGGCTCGACGCCGCCTCCCTCCCCGCCTCGCCCCTCCGAGGCGCCGTTTGGGAAACCTTCGTCGTGGGCGAAATTCGAAAGGGAATCCCACTCGCAACCGAATCCGGCAGACTATGGTTTTACCGCGACCAGGGAGGACGCGAGGTCGACCTCCTCCTTGAGCGGGGCGGAAGCCTCGATCTCATCGAGGTGAAATGGGCCGAAAATCCCGGCGAAGCCGACGCCGCCTCGCTCAACGCGATCGAAAAGGCCCTTCTCGCCCACAGCCCGACGGCGAGACCCGGACGAAAATGGTTGGTCTGCCGCAGCCCTACGCCCTATACGAGGGCCGACGGAGTGCGCGTGATAAATCCGCTGCAATTAGGAGAATTGGCCTCCTGACGGAACCTGCCCTCGTTCAAATCAGGGGTCGGCCATCCGAGGCCAGTCGAAGGGCCTGCGGAAATCTCGAAAAGATGATCCGTGCTCGTCGCCGCTCGTCACCGCTCCGTGCAGCTCGTTGCCGCGTCCCGCCCCGCCGCGTTAGTATCGCCCCATGCCGCCCAGCTTTCTCTGGTACGATCTCGAAACCTTCGGCCTCGATTCCCGAGGCGACCGCATCGCCCAATTCGCCGGAGTCCGCACCAACGGGAAGCTCGACATTGTCGGCGAGCGCATCGTCCTCTATCAAAAGCCGGGAAGAGACTGGCTGCCCAACCCCGATGCCTGCCTTGTCCATGGCATCACGCCCCAGCATGCCAAGGAGTCGGGCCTCAGCGAATACGAACTCGCGCTCCGCCTCCACGCGGAGATGACGGAGCCGGGCACGACGAGCGTCGGCTTCAACACGGCGCAGTTCGACGACGAGTTCGTGCGCAACCTTTTCTATCGCAATCTCCTCGACCCCTACGAGCGCGAGTACGCCAAGGGCTGCTCGCGATGGGACATCATCGAGCTCGCGAGGGCCGCCCGCGACCTCAGGCCCGATGGCATCGTCTGGCCGGCCGGCGAGGACGGCAAGCCCCTTTTCCGCCTCGAGGCCCTCGCGAAGGCCAACGGGGTCGCCCACGAGGCCGCCCATGACGCGATGAGCGACGTCCTCGCAACTATAGGTTTCGCCCGCCTCCTCCGCGATCGGCAGCCCAAGCTCTTCGAGTGGCATTGGCGCAACCGGGGCAAGCAGGCCCTCAAACGCCTCGTCAGGCTCGACGAGCGCGCGCCCCTCGTGCACAGCTCCGCCATCCACACGAGCGCCAAAGGTTGCACGACACTGATTGCGCCCATCGCCTTCGATCCCGAGAAGGCCAATCACCTCGTCGCCCTCGACCTCCGCTACGACCCCTCGGCCCTCATCGACCTGCCCGTCGAGGAACTCAGGCGCCGCGTATTCACGAGGCGCGACGAACTCGATGTGCCCCGCCTCCCCCTCGTCGACATCCAGCTCAACAAGTCCCCCTTCCTCGCCGAGGCGAAGGTGATGGACTCGGCCACGGCGGAGCGCCTCGGCATCGACCTGGCGGCCTGCGAGAGGAATCGCGCCACCCTCTCGCGCAGCCGCGAACTCCTCCAGAAGCTGGTCGCCGTCTATTCATCGTCCGAACCGCCCGAGGAGGCCGACGATCCCGATCTCCAAATCTACTCCGGCGGATTCTTCCCCGACGAGGATCGAGAGCGGATGGGAAATCTGCACGAACGTATCGCGGCCGAGGGCGCGGCGGCGGCAAGACAGGAACTCTACTCCTGGCGCTTCGCCGACGACCGCGTGCCGCAGATGATCAGGCGCCTTTACGCGCGCAACTTCCCCGAGACCCTCGGCGCCGAGGAGGCGCTACGCTGGCGCGATTTCTGCGCGAGCCACCTTCAGCAGCCCCCGGCGCCCCGCGCCACGGGCCTCGCCGCCTTCTCCAAGACCCTCGATCAACGCCTCGCCAACCCGGCCACGCCGGCCCGAGACCGCGCCGTCCTCCTCGCCCTCCTCGCCTGGAGGTCGAGGCTCGAGGAGGAGGTGCTGGCCTACAGGGGCAAGTGAGGCCCCTCAGCCTCCCGCCGGCGCTGATGCCGTAGCGGTGGCTGAAGCCGAGGCCTGATGGGCGGCCGAACGCGCGGCCCTTACATCAAAGGCTCGTTGCAGCACGCAGAAGACGAAGACCAGGAAGCCGATGGCGATGCGCGTCCACCAGGAGTTGAGGGTACCCTGGAAGACGATGAGGACCTGGATTGTCCCGTAGACGAGGACGCCGAGCATCGACCCGAAGACCGAACCGAAGCCCCCGGTGAGGAGGGTTCCGCCGATGACGACCGAGGCAATTGTGTCAAGTTCCATGCCCTTTCCATCGAGGGCGTAGCCCGAGAGGGTGTAAAAGGTGAACACGATGCCGGCGAGGGCCGAGCAGAATCCGCTCAGGGCGTATATCGCGACCTTCGTCCTCCCCACGGGAAGGCCCATGAGGACCGCCGATTGCTCGCTCCCGCCGATGGCGTAGACGTTGCGTCCGAAGCCCGTGTACCTCGCCACGAAAAGTCCGACAAGCACGACCACGAGGGCGATGACGGCGCTCGGCGATAGGAAATTCTTGTCAAATATGATTACCTGGGCGTGGGCCGCCCTTTCCCAAAAACCGTTCGTAATGCCGATCGTATCAATACTCACCACATAGCAGAGACCGCGTGCCAGGTAGAGTCCCGCCAGGGTGATGATGAAGGGAGGCAGGTCGAAGGCGTGGATCAGGTAGCCCATGAAGAATCCGAAGGCCGTTCCGGCGAGGAGGACGATCGGAATTACGAGAATCGGATCGAGGTGCGACTTCTCCAGCAGGCTCGAGGCGATCATGGTGGAGAGGGCGAGCATCGACCCCACCGAAAGGTCGATCCCCCCCGACACGATGACGAAGGTCATGCCCACCGCGAGGATGAGGAGATAGGCGTTGTCGATGAAGAGGTTGAGGAAATTCTGGAGCGAGAAAAAGCCGATGAAGGCGAAAGAGCCGGCGCCGAACATCACCACGAAGAGAGCGAGGGTCACGAGGATGGGCAGGTTCCTCGGATCGATGGCGCTTTTCTTTTTCATGCCTCGACCTCCTTCGACCGGAAGAGCAGGGAAACTTTTTCGCGGAACTTGCCCGACTGGAGGAGACTCACCGCGTAGACGAATATCGCCATGACGACCTGCGAAATCTCGGGCGGAACGTTGAAGGCGTAAATCGTGGTTGTCAGGGTCTGGATGATGAGGGCGCCGACCATGCTGCCCATGAGGTAGAATTTGCCGCCATTAAGGGAAGTCCCACCGAGAACCACGGCGAGGATCGCGTTCAATTCAAAGAGATTGCCCGCATTGTTGCCATCCGCGCTCATCACCGTCGAGCAGACCACGAGCCCCGAAATGCCGGCGCAGAAGCCGCTGAAGGCGTAGACCCAGAAAAGGATGTTTTTCGCGTTGATGCCCGCGAAACGGGCGGCCGTGGGGTTGATGCCCACCGCCTCGATGAAGAGGCCGATCGCCGTCTTTCGCGTCACGAGGGCCGTCATCAAGACGAGAAAGGCGACGATGTAGATCGAGAAGGGCAGGCCGAGCCAGTAGCCCTGCCCGAGGAGGGCGAAGGGCTTGGCGTAGAGCCAGACCACCATGGCGTTGGTCGTCACCATCGCGATGCCGCGGCCAGCCACAAAAAGGATCAGTGTTGCGATGATCGGCTGCATGCCGATCCGCGAGACGAGGGCGCCGTTCCACATTCCCGCGAGGGTCGACACGAGTACGGCCGCCGCCATGGCCACGACTATCGGGTACTTGGGCTCGCCCTTGAGGTCCCCGCCGATGAGCATGGCGACGACCCCCGCGGAGATCGCGACCACCGAGCCCACGGAGATGTCGATGCCGTGGGTCGCGATGACAAGGGTCAGCCCCACGGCGAGGATGGCGATGGGGGCGGCGTTCTTTATTATATCTATGACATTGCCGAAAAGGTGGCCGTCGATGATCTCGATTTTGAAGAAATTCGGCGTGAAAAAAAGATTGAAGAGGAGGAGGGCGGCGAGGGCGATGAGGGGCCAGACGATCGAGCCGGAGGATGATTTGGATGCCTTCATTCTTGCCTTCCTCCCGCGATCGTCTGCATTATCGCCCGCTCCGTCATGGCCTCGCCCTGGAGCTCGGCGATCTTGGCCTTGTCCTTGAGCACGGCCACGCGGTCGCTGCATCGAAGCACCTCCTCGAATTCCGAGGAGATGAAGATCAGGCCCATCCCCTTCTTCCCGAGATCGAGGATAAGTTCCATGATTTCCAGCTTCGCTCCCACGTCGATGCCCCTCGTGGGCTCGTCGAGGATGAGTAGCGATGGATCGGTCGCGAGCCACCTCGCGAGCAGCATCTTCTGTTGATTGCCGCCGGAAAGTTGCTGCGCCGTCGACGAGGATCCCGGTGTCTTGATGCCGAGCGACTCGATGAGGCCGTCGGCTATCTCGGCCTGCCGCTTCATCGAGAGAAAGCGCAGGGCCCCCCGTTTTGCCTGGAGGGCGAGGATGATGTTCTCGCGAATCGAGAAGTCGGCGAGGATTCCCTCGGCCTTCCTGTCCTCGGAGCAAAAGCCCATCCCCGCCATGAGGGCCGCGTGGGGCGAGCGGAAGGGCCCCTTCTTGCCCTTGAAGGCGAGAGATCCGCTGTCTGGCGCCTCGATGCCGAATATCAGGCGCGCCATCTCAGTGCGTCCCGAACCCAAGAGTCCGGCGAGGCCGACGACCTCGCCCTCGCGCACCTCGAGGTCGAAGGGTTTAATTGAACCTCCCAGGCCGAGGCCCCTGGCGCTGAGCAGTGCGGATGTTTCCATCCCGGCCTCGGCGCGGCCCGTCGCGGCCCCTCCCCTCGCCGTCTGGCTGAACTCGCTGAGTTCCTTGCCGAGCATCTTCGCGATGAGCTCGAGCTTCGGGAGTTCCGCGGTCTTGTACTCGCCCACGAAGCCGCCGTTCTTGAGCACGGTGATGCGATCCGAGATGCGATAGGTCTGGTCGAGGAAATGCGTGATGAAGAGAATCGCCATGCCCTCGTCGCGCAATTTCGCGATCACCTTGAACAGCTGCTCGACCTCGCTCTCATCGAGGCTCGAGGTCGGCTCGTCGAGAATCAACACCTTGGCCGATGAATCCAGCACGCGGGCGATGGCGACCATCTGCT
>JAJXVS010000117.1 GCA_021782015.1 bacterium
GTCGCCCGCTTGGAAGCCCACCGTGAGCGGCTCGAGGCGGGCGAGGTGGCCGAGGGCGAGAGCGCGGGCGGGAACGAGCTTTTCGATAGGTACTGTGATGAATTCGGCCAACGCACCGTCGCGCTGCACTCCGAGGGTCCGGTTGCTCCGGCAGGCGTGACGCCGCCCGGCGCGGCAGGAAGGACAGGCCCCGCAGCTCTCGTAGGGGACGACGGTGACCGGATCGCCGGGAGCGAAGCCGCTCCCGGCCGTCCCCGGCCCCAAACCCTCGATCGTGGCCGCGATTTCGTGGCCAGGGATGCGCGGGTACTCCACCATCGCGTTCTTGCCTAGCCAGGTGGAGAGGTCCGAGCCGCAAAAGCCCACCTGCCTCAGCCTGAGGAGGGCTTCGCCAGGCCGAGGCTCCGGTTTCGGAACTTCCACGACGGCGCCACTGCCGGGCCCGAGAATCTTGAACGCCTTCATGTCCTTCCCCTTCCGAGTCCCACTCCGTAGGCCTCGCGGGCGTTTCCGCCCATGATCGCCTCCCGCGCCCCCTCTCCGAGGCCGGCCGCGAAACCTTCCACGATGGCCTTCCAGCGCCCATAGGCGCAGGCCACCGTGCACACCGGCCAGTCCGAGCCGAAGAGGAGCCGTTTCGGCCCGAAGGCCCGGAGGGCCCCCTCGAAATAGGGCGCAAGCCCATCTTCGGTCCAATTATGATAATCTGCCTCGGTGACCATCCCCGACAGTTTGCACCAGACGTTGGGCCGGCTTCCCAGCTCGGAGAGGACTTCGCGCCAGGGGGACAGAAGGCCCTCACGAATCCGCGGCTTCGCGACGTGGTCGAGGACGAAGCGCATCTGTGGATGCCTGTCGACGAGCTCGATAGCCTCGGGGAGTTGGCGTTCGAAAATCAGTATGTCGTAGGCGAGACCCTCGTCAGCCGCGATCCGGAGGTTGCGCCCGAAGGTATCGGAAAGCGCATAACGCGGATCGGCCTCGCCCTGGAGGACATGCCTGAGGCCGAGCAGAAGCGGATCGCGGGCGAGAACGCGGATCGCGCCCTCCCCTTCCGGATCGGCTAAAGGCGCCCAGCCGACGACGCCCGCAATCCTGCGGCTGTCGCGCGCAAGGCCGAGGAGCCAGCGCGTTTCCTCGAGGCTCTGTCTGGCCTGGACCGCGACACTCGCGTCGATCCCTGCCGCGTCGAGCTCCGCATCCAGATCGCGGGGCAGGAAGTCGCGGCGAATCGACGACATCTCCTCGTCAATCCAGCCGTACTCGGTGGAATCGTAGCGCCAGAAATGCTGGTGGGCGTCGATGGTCAAATTGTACCAGCCTCGCGGAATGTGTGCGGCCCTTGGAAGGCCACGCCATCATTCCCCCGAGACCGGTCTCTGTCAAGCTTCGCAACCTGCGCGGCGGCGGGGGAAGGGAACCCTGTCGGCAAGCGAACCCACCTGCCCGAACGAAGGCTCCCTTCCCAAAGACTCAGTAGACCGTCTTCCAATCCGCGATGTTGGAAGGATCGAATTTGAAGGGGGGCCCGAGGAGGACTTCGGTGCCGCCGTCGGGAGCCTTGGTGATCGTGTACTCGCCGAGGCGCCCGGCCGAGAACTTGTCACCGACCTTGCCGGTAATCTTGCCGCTCACGAGGGCGGTGGCGGTATAGGCGCCGAGGTAGCCGACATCGATCGGGTTCCAGAGGAACATGTAGGGGCAGGCTCCATTTTCGATGTAGCTCGCCATCTCCGAGGGAAGGCCGAGGCCGGTGATCGCTACCTTTCCAATTAGTCCTTTATCCGTGACGACCTTGGCGGCTGCGGCGATTCCGACGGTGGTCGGGGCCACGATGACCTTGAGGTTCGGATAGGACCGGAGGAGGCCTTCCGCCTCGGAAACGGATTTGTCGCGAAGGTCGTCGCCGTAGGCGATCTTCACAAGTTTGAGATTCTTGTACTTGTCGAGCTTGAGCTCGTCTTTCATGTACTTGATCCACAGGTTCTGGTTCGAGGCCTGGCTGGTCGCCGAAAGGATGGCGAATTCGCCCGAGCCGCCGGCCATGTCATAAGCCGCCTGCACGAGGGTCTTGCCGATCTTCACCGAGTCAGCCTGGTTGACATGGGTCAGCCGTGCCGCCGGGGCGACCGACGAATCGAGGGAGAAGACCTTGATACCCTGCGATGTCGCCTTCTTGAGCACCGGGGTGAGAGCGTTGAAGTCGTTCCCGACGATACAGATCGAGGCCACTTTCTGCGCGATCAGCTGCTCGATGATCTGGATCTGCGCCTCGGCCGTCGGCTGATCGGGGGCGCGGAGAATCGCCTCGAAGCCCTGCTCCTCGATGCCCGTCTTGAAGCCCGCCATCTGCTTCTCGCCGTAGGGATTGCCCGTGTTCTTGAACACGATGGCGTACTTGGCCTGCGCGCCGACAAGCGACACGCCGAGCGCGATCATGGTCGCGACCATGATCGTCCTAGTGAAGAACTTTCTCATCTTCGCCTCCTATTTCTCTCGCCCGGCACCCAGGGCCGGGCGGCGATGCCTGCCGGAAAACCTGACATTCAGGACGAGGACCGAGAGTATCAGCAAGAGACCCACGATAATGAGGAGAACCTGGGCCTGCACGTTGACAAGGCCAAGGCCGTAATTCAAAAATCCAATTATGAAGATCGCGAGAAGGGGGCCGGCGATCGTGCCCCTGCCGCCCGAGGTGCTGACGCCCCCGAGGACGACCATCGCGATAACGTCGAGCTCGTAGCCCATCGCGACATTCGGCCTCGTGCTGCCCATTCTCGAGGAGAGGAATATCGCCGTGAAGCCGGCCATCAATCCGGTGAGAGCGCTGACGGTCTGGATGACGGAATCGGTGCGCACGCCCGAATACCGCGCGGTCAAGGCGTTGTTGCCCATGGCGAAAATTTTACGCCCGAAAGCCGTGCCGTGCAAAAGGACGCCGAAGGCGATCGCGCAAAGGATAAATACGAGGAGAATGAAGGGGAAGGGCCCGATATTCCCCCAGCCGAGAAAGGAGAACCAGTCGGGGAAATTGCCCGCCGCCTGGTCCTGCAGGATCATGTAGGCGATGCCGCGATAGATTATCATAGTTATCAATGTCACGATGACCGCCGAAAGCTCCTTGAAACGCGTGAGAAGGAAGCCGTTGAACCAGCCGGCGAGGGTCGAGACGAGGAGGCAGAGGGCCATGGCGGCGGGCAGGGGGAGGCCCATGTTGAAGGTCGTCGCCATGATCACCGCTGACAGCGCCACGTTGGACGCCACCGAGATGTCGATATTCCCCAGTATTATGACAAAGGTCATCGGCAGCACGAGAAAGGCCTTGTCGAGGAAATTGGCCGGCGTGCCGAGGAAGGTGTCGAGCGAGAGATAGTAGGGCGAGAGCCTGGTGTTGACGATGTTGACCGCGATGAAGATCAGCACGAGGAGCCATTCCCATCGCAGGAACTTGCTTGCGAGACTCTTGCCCTGCGCGACGTCGATGCTGCGTTCAGCCATCCCGTCCTCCTAGATGGCCCGTTTGCGCAAGGCCTGGCGGAGGCCGTTGCGTTTGACGAGCAGGTTGGTGAGTATGGCCGCGAGGATGACGAAACCCTGGATCGCCTGCTGCCAGAAAGGCGAAACGTTCACGAGGGGCAAGGCGTTGTTGAGAATGCCCAGGAGTATCGTTCCGAGGATCAAGCCCGTGATCTTGCCGGAGCCACCATTGATGCTGACGCCCCCGAGCACGGCGGCGGCGATGACGTTGAGTTCGTACCCCGTGGCCGTGTCGCCCTGGGCCGAGGCGAACTTCGCCACCCAAAGCACCCCGGCGAGGCCGGAGAGGGCGCCCATCACGGCGTACACGAACCAGAGGATGAAGCGTCGGGGTATTCCCGACACGTCGGCTGCCTCGGGGTTGGAGCCCACGGCATAGATTCGACGGCCCATCCTCGTGTAATTGAGAAAATAGCCGAAGACGACGAAGACGACGATCGCGATCACCACAAGGTTGTTGACGCCGAAAACCCGGCCCATCGCTATGGACTGGAATCCATTTGACATTTGGTAGGAACTCACCCAGGCCCCGTTGCTCACGACATAGGTCACGCCGCGAACGATGTTCATGGCCCCCAGGGTGGCGATGATGGGCAGGACCGAAAAGCGGGCGACGAGGACTCCGATGAGACTTCCGACGACGAGGCCCACGGCCATCCCCTCGAGGATCGACAGGAGGGGGGACATGGAGGGGTTGGCCGCGACGGTCAGGGCGCTCACCATTCCGGACAGGGCGATGGTCGCGCCGATGGACAAATCGATGCCCCTCGTCAGTATTACCATCATCATGCCGACCGCGAGGATGCCCAGGATGGCCGTGTTGTCCAGGAGGTCGGCGATGTTCGAGATGGTGAGAAAGCTCTGGTTCCGCACCTGGATCACCGCGCACAGCACGACGATGAAGACGAGGAGTCCGAGTTCGCGGTAGCTTCCCGACACGCGGGCCTTGGGCTTTCCCGCGACACTGGCTTCGTTCTGACTCATGCCGGCGAACCCTCAGCCATGGCCGCGGCGAGGATGATCTCCTGCGTCGCGTCCCTGGTCTTGAGCGTGGCGGAGACCCGCCCCT
Organism: bacterium; assembly: GCA_021782015.1. Lineage (GTDB taxonomy): Bacteria > Spirochaetota > Spirochaetia > Treponematales > Rectinemataceae > CAIJMU01. Next base: position 4,607 of record JAJXVS010000117.1, read on the forward strand.
CACGCATCACCACGATCCTGTCGCTCATTCCGAGTACCTCCGGCATTTCCGAGGAGACCATCACGATGCCGTAACCCTGCATGGCGAGATGGGTCATGATATCGAAGATCGCCGTCTTCGCCCCGACGTCGACACCCTTCGTCGGTTCGTCGAGGATGATGACCTTGAGCTCCGAGTTGAGCAGCTTGGCCACGATGACCTTCTGCTGGTTGCCGCCGGAGAGGGCTGAAGCCTTCGTGTAAACGCTCGGAGCCTTCACTTCCACCCGCTCCAGCAAATCCTTGGCGACTTTTCGTTCGTCCGTTTGATCCAGAAAGAGGTGCTTTTTGAATTTCGAAAGGGTCGGCAGGCTCACGTTCATCCAGAGGCCCCAGTCGAGGATGAGGCCTTGCCGGTGCCGGTCCTCGGGCAGGTAGCCGATCCCCATCGCGAGAGCCTCGTCGGGACCGTGGATCGACACCGGGCGGCCGTCGAGGCTGACGGAGCCCGAATCGGCCTTGGTCACGCCGTAGATGGCCTCGCAGACCTCCGTGCGCCCGGCGCCGACGAGGCCCGTCAGGGCGAGGATTTCGCCTCTCCTCACGGAAAAGCTCACGTCCTTGAAGTAGCCGGTCCGCGAGATGCCATCGACCCGCAGGATTTCTTCGCCAATTGGTACTTCTTTTTTCGGATAGAGCTGCGTAATGGACCGACCGACCATCGCAGTTATGAGATCGTCGCGCGAGATGGCGTCGACATTCCAGGTGCCGACATAGCGCGCATCGCGGAACACGGTCACCCGCTTGGCCAGGCGGTACATGTCCTCCAGGCGATGGGAAATGAAGATCACCGACACGCCCATGTCACGGAGCCCCTCGGTGATGCGGTAGAGGTCCTCGCTCTCGCGGTCGGTGAGGGGCGCCGTCGGCTCGTCCATGATGACAACCCTCGCGTTGGCCGACAGGGCCTTGGCGATCTCGACGATCTGCTGGCGGGCCACGGAAAGCGTGCCCATCGGCGTGTGCGGATCGAAGTCGGCGTCGAGGCTTTCGAGGAGCTCCCCCGCCCTCCGGTGGAGGCTCTTCCAATCGATCCGGCGGGTCAACTTGTCGTAATTCTCATGACCTATGAAGATGTTTTCGGTAACGGAAAGATCGGGATAGCAGGTCACATGCTGATAGATGGCCGCGATGCCGACCCGCTGCGAATCGAGGGGGCTCCGGAAGTCGACTTTCTTTCCATCGAACATGATCTCGCCGGAGTCGGGTTGATGGACGCCGGTGATGACTTTTATCAGGGTCGACTTTCCCGCTCCGTTCTCCCCCATGAGCGCGTGAATTTCGCCTTTCTGCAGTTCAAAACGCACGCCGTCGAGGGCCCTGACCCCGGGAAAGGTCTTGGTGACGTCGCGGAGCTCGAGGATCGGATGACTCATGCGGCAACCTCCGCGGTGCAGACTACCCGGCATTCGACGCCGAGGAGGAAGGCGAGCTTCCGCAAGTCCGAAGCGAGATGGCCGAGGCCGATGGCGCAGTGATGGGCCGGGCCGGCCATCGACCAGGCGTCGATGAAGGCGCGGGCGCCTATCGCGAAACGATACCTGCTGTTGGTATTGCCTATGGCAAGGGTCGGGCCCGGCACCGATTCGCCCTCGGCGACGAGAAGGAAGGTGGAGCCGCCTGGCCCCTGGACTACGGAAAGAAGGGTCACGGGACCGTTCTTCACGGCCATCTGGATGGACAGGCCCTTGCCCGGTTTTCCGTGGTAGATGGGCAGGGGCACGAGACCAACCGGGCCCTCAGCGATCGCAGGATGGGCCGGACCGTCGTGACCGAGGAGGGCCACGTCGTCGTCGAAGTCCAGGAGATAGAACTCGGAAAAGGATCCGCCGGCGCCGAGGAGGTCGAGTATCTTCATAGCTACGACATTCTTGACTTCGCACTCCCCCGCCACCGGCACGCCGGCCCCAGTGAGGAGCGTAGTGCCCGCGATCACCGAGGTGACGACATCCTCGTGAGGACCGCCCGGCGAGCCTTCGTAATAATACGCGAGACCACCGAGGGAATGCCTTTCGACGAGGGCGTCGAGGGCCACGGAGGTAAGCGCCGCACGCTCGAGCTCGGGCCTCCCGCATTCCGGGGAGACGGCGAATTCCTTCTCGAACTGGCCGATTTTCCGTTCGACGGCCCTCGGCTCCACCCCGTCGCGGATGCTGCGCAGTTCATCCATCTCCAGGAGTTCGAAATGCGCACCGAAGACCGACGCGAGGCGGGTGACATCCGTGTACACGTCGAGCATGCCGTTATAATAGTGGCCCAATATTCCGAAGCGCGTGTCGCTAAGCGCGGCGCGCAGGCCGATGGTCCTCGCCCAGCCGAGGAGCTCGCTCCAGGCCGCCTCATCCCGAAGCCAGCCGGTGACGATCCGGTACTGAAGGCCGGCGACATTGAAGACATTGGCGATTTCCGGAACCGCGCATGCCTGGCAGTTGGCCAGCCATTCGCCCGTCATCTTGCCCCGGTCTCCAAGCGCGTTGAAGGCCCGATAATCGATCGAGGAAACGGGCTGCAAGTTGAGGATGACGACCGGAACCTTGAGGCGCTGGGCGATCGGCAGGACCGTTTCAGATAGGGCGTAGGTCGCGACGTACAGAAAGAGCGCATCCACCCGGCCCTCTGCGAATCGGAGGGCGGCTTCGCGTCCCTTTTCCGCGCTGTCGACAAGACCGAGATCGAGAAGATCGACCCCGGCCTCGCGCAACCTGCCCGAAATGAAAGACTGGTACCCTTCAAGTCTCCCGCGGAGATCCGGAAACTGGGGCCAATAGGTATCGAGGCCAATTCCGAACAAGCCTATTCTGGCGCCACCGCCCATGCTGCCTCCCATTGCAGCGTATTTTCGGGCCGCTTCGCCGAATCGTGAATGGAGTATTCACGCCGTCTGATGGATCAAACTTGCCTGTGCAGCGACTTGATGGCTTTGAAGCCGCCGACGAGGTCGGCGAGAATGAGGTCGGCTCCCGATTCCTTGAGGCGCTCGCTCCCGAAGGTGGTCGTGAGGCCGACGCACAGGGAGCCCGCCGCCTTGCCGGCGCGCAATCCCTCGGGGGCGTCCTCGACGACGACGCACTCGGCGGCCGAAAGGCCGATTCGCCTCGCAGCCTCCAGGTAAATGTCGGGGAAGGGCTTCTTCCTTTCGACGTCGAGGCCCGTCACGACGGCGTCGAAGGCCGCCTCGTCGAAGCCGACCTCGCCGAGATTCGCCTCGAATTTCCGGCGATCGGCGCTGGTTGCGACCGCGGTCCCGATCCCTGCCGCACGAAGTTCGCGAACGAGCTCGAGGGCCCCGGGCACAGCCTTCATCCGGCCCTTGATCACCTCGAAATAAAGGTCATAGGTACGTTCTTTTGCCCTGGCGATTTCGATCGGCACCCGGTGGAGCTCGGCGACGCCGCCGAGATAGCGGGCCTCCCCTGTGCCGATGAAGGGGGAGAATTCTTTCGCCTCGACGACGACGCCGTACAATTCCGCGAACATGAGGACGGCAGCCTCCGCGATGAATTGCTCGGAATCGACGAGAACGCCGTCCACGTCGAACAGCACGCCTTTGATCATATGGCGGGCGCCTTGTCGAGCACCCATTTCTCCGCCTCGACCGACCAGAGGCCGTCGTGCCTCCGGCAGATCTCGGCAAGGCCTTCATAATAGGGATCGGTCTTGCCCCTTTCGGCGAAATCGGAAATGGCCACGAGGGGGAGCTTCTTGTGCGTATAGATGAGTTTCTTCCCGCCGGGAATCTTGTCGAGGCGGATCGTCGTGTCGGCCACCGCGTCGAGGCCTCCGACATGGGTGATCATCGCGACGGGGTTGAGGCGTCCGTCCGCCATCATCTCGAGAGACTCGCGAATGTCGTCGGTGTTGCCGCCGGAGGTGCCCACCAGATGGTGCGAACCGTAATGCACCTCGTAGAAATTGAGGGCGGCGGAAAAGGAAGTGTCGGTGGGTCCCGCGAAGAAATTGAGACAGCCGTCCGGCCCGAGAAGGCGGTCGCCGAGTTCCACGACGGGCCGCACGGGCGCAAAAACGAAGACATCGTCGAAGAGTCTGCCTCCGTTGAGCCGCTTGAGTTCGGCAACGGGATCGGCGATGTCCTTTGTATTGACATAGATCAATTCAACACCGTTCTTGCGGGCTTCCCCGACGGTGAAGATCGAGGCCGCGCGGTCGAGCCGAGTCTGGTCGATGTCGGTCACGACGACCCGCGAGGGCTTACGGTCGCAATGCATCGCGTAATCGATGGCGCCCATGCCCATGGGCCCCACCGACGCGAGAAGGGCTAGGCTTCCGCCTTCGCGGATGCCCATCTCGTGGACGTAAGAGCCGCCCTTCGTGTGGTACTGGGCGTGGTAGGCGCCGACGATGCAGCTCACGGGCTCGGAAAGCGAACCCATGAAAAAGGCCTCGGCCTTGTAGGGCAGGAGGCAATCGAGTTCCATCACCTCGGCGGGGATGACGACATGAGTGGCGTCGCCGCCGATGTGCTCGTAGGAATAGCCCGGAGCCCAGAGCGTGCCCCGGTAATTGAGGGCCGGCTGAATGGCAAAGCGGTCGCCGGCCTTGAACTTGTGGGTCCACTTTTTCCCGACTTCGAGGAGGACCCCGCAAAATTCATGTCCAATTATCACGGGGCGCCCGGCGAGGTCCTCGCGTACGCGCTTGTGCGCATTACCCTGCATCGCGAGCTTGTGGCTCGACATGCAGATCGAATCAGAAACGATCTCGGCGAGAATCTCGTCGTCCTTTATTCGCGGCAGCTCGAACTCCTCGAGTCTGAGATCGTCGACGCCATGTATCCTGACAGCCTTGGTCTTCATGCCTCTTTCTCCTTTTCCGCGGGTGATTCCAGACCGACGAGCGCGAGCCATTTCTCGCGGTAGGCCGCGAAGGCCCCGCCTCCGACCCCGGCGCCGCCTCCGGCCCCGGCCCCGGCCATCGGCTTGACCTTCCGGTATTCTATTTCGAAACGGCCGCTCAGGGCTCCCGGCTCGCTCTTTTCGAGGGCGGCGACGCCGCACATCGCGGCGCCGAAGGAAGTCGCCTCGGCGAGGTCGGTGAGGAAGACGGAGCCTTCGGGAAGCGCGGTGGCAAGGAGGGCATTGTAGTCCGCGTTCTTCCTGAACCCGCCTTCGGTGTAGACCTCCATGCCTCGTCGGAGACCGGCGCGCTCGAGGGCGACAAGGGTTTGGATCGCCAAGGACGCGTCGAGGACGGCCATCGCCTTTTCCGGATGCCGGAAGAAATCCGGGACCGGGCCGCCCGATTCCATATCTTGTAACAAATAGGTCTTTCCATTCTCGACGGCCCGGGCCTTCGATCCGGGGAACTGGCCCGATCCCGGCACGACTTCCGGAAGGATAAAACAGTCAGAGGCCTCGAACAGGGGCCGATAGGCCGCATCTCCGGGATCGGCACATCGCTTGCCCGTCACCTTCGCCAAAAGCCCCGTCCAGGTATCATACTCCATGCCGCCGAGGAAAATGGCCGTTTTCACGGGGTCGAGGTAGGCCGAGCGATTGAAGAACACCACCTTCCCGAGTTCGCCTTCCTCGAAGCCGTAGCGCTCCTGGGGGTGCATGAGGACGCACCAGGTGCCGGTCGAGTTGAGGACGAAGCCGGTGCGCCCCTTCTTGGCGAGGTGGGGAAGGAGGGATGCGTTCGAATCATGGATGCCCATGGTGACGATCGTGTCGGGCGAGAGGCCCGTCCGCGCGGCGATTCCGCCCTGGATGGTGCCAAGGATATCCCAGGACTTCCTGAGGGGAGAGGGCATTTTGTCGGCCACGCCCAATCGATCCGCCACGGCCGAGTAGCGTTCCTTTCGCCAGTCCCACAGGTAGCTGTGGTTGGCCACGTAGGTTCCCTCGGCGCCCGCCTCTCCCGTGAGACGATAGGTCCAATACTGAGGATAGGTGAGGACGAGTCGCGTCCTCTCATAGTCGCGGGGGAAATTTTCCCCAAGGAAGAACAGGCCCTTCGACGGGTTGATGAGGGCCGAAAGTGCCGGCGTGCCGGTCTCGGCCTGGAGGGCGACCGGATCGCCCACCTTGTCGTAGAAGCGCTTCTGGAATTCCGGGCCCGGTTCGTAGGTGTACAGCACGCATGGCGCGCAGGGCCTGCCGTCGTCGCCGACGCAGACGAGGGTCGCCCCGTGGGTCGTCACGGAGATGGCCCCGATGTCGTGGCGCTTCCCGAATTCAGCCAACCTGTCGAGGAACCAGTTCTCCATACCGTCGAGGTCATGGGTCTCGAAGCCGCCCACGACGATGGGCGCGAAACTCCTCGACAGGGAATCGAGGAGGCGCAGGGACGAATCGTAAACCGACACCTTCTTGTTGGTCATCCCGATGTCGATGACGGCAATGTCTTTGGGCACAGTGAGCCTCCCCCCTGGGCGATGGACGGGCCTTGCGAAACCCTTCCGGGCCCGATCGAATCAGTTCAACATAACCTGGCCGCCCGTCACGGGGAGGGCCTGGCCGGTCTCGTAACGTTGTTCGACCAGATAGTAGATCGCGCGCATGACGTCTGGCCCCTCACAGCCCCGGCCCATGGGCACCTTGGCCTCGTAAAAAGCCTTCACATCTGCCACAGTCTTGGCTCCCTTGACCTTGCCCGTGCGCAGATATTGGACGAAGAGTCCCTTTTCTGGATCGGACCAGAGGGGGCCGTCGAAGAAATTGCCGGGGCAGATGGCGTTCACCTTGATGCCGTATTCGACGAGCTCGAGCGCGAAGCTTTGCACGAGCCCGAGGCTGCCGAACTTGGAGCCGGCATAGGAGGCGTTCTTGTTGGAACCCTCGAGGCCGGACTTCGAATTGATCTGGATGATATCGGCACCGTGGAGGGGCGCGCCCAGACGTTGGAGCCGCAGCATCCTGGCCGAGGCCCTCGCGACGAGGAAAAATCCAGTATAATTGACCTTTGTTACGAAATCGAAGGCCCCGAGGTCCTGATCGAAAATGGATGCCGCCTTGAGGACTCCGGCGTTGCTCACGACGAGGTCCAAAGCGCCGGTGCCGAGGGCGATTTCCTCGAAAGCCTTCGCCACCGAAGCCTCGTCGGTGACGTCCATTCCGAGGGGAAGGGCCGCCGTTCTTCCGGCGACCCCGTTGAGCTCGGCCGCCAGTCGCGCGGCGCCGGCCACGTTGATGTCTGCGATCCAGACAAGGGCCCCGGAG
>JAJXVS010000389.1 GCA_021782015.1 bacterium
AGGATCGGACATCCGGCTCGTCCGCGTAGATGTTCAGACCCTGAAGGCCGTCCCCGAGGTGCTCGAGTTCTATATGGGCAAGAACACCCCGGAGCGGCGGGAGTACATCATGCAGAACCTCGTGAACGACCTGTAAGGATTCGTATGGCCTACGTAAAGAAACTCTTCGACGAAAACTTCCTGTTCTACGCCTCCTATGTCATCAAGGACCGCGCCATCCCGGACCTCGAAGACGGCCTCAAGCCCGTGCAGCGCCGCATCATGCACACCCTCTTCGAGGCCGACGACGGCAAGTTCCACAAGGTGGCCAACATCGTCGGCTCGGCGATGAAATACCATCCCCACGGCGACGCCTCGATTTATTCGGCATTGGTCGTATTGGCGAACAAGGAACTCTTCATCGATCGCCAGGGCAACTTCGGAAACCTCCTCACCGGCGACGAGGCCTCAGCCGCGCGCTACATCGAGTGCCGAGCCACCCCGCTGGCGAAAGATGTGTTCAACAACCCCAAGATCACGCAGTGGGTCGACTCCTACGACGGCCGCAACCGGGAGCCCGAGCTTTTCCCCGCCAAGCTCCCCGTCATCCTCATCATCGGCGCCGAAGGCATCGCGGTCGGCATGAGCACCAAGATACTCCCTCATAACCCCAACGAAATAATCCAGGCCGAGATCGCCTGCCTCCGCGGGAAAAAATTCACAATTACGCCCGATTTTCCGACCGGGGGCATCCTTGACGCTTCCGAGTACGCCGACGGCATGGGCAAGGTCCGCGTCCGGGCGCGCCTCGACCTCTCCGATCCCAAGCGCATCGTCGTGCGGGAAATCCCCTTCGGCACCACCACCGAGAGCCTCATCGAAAGCATCGAGGCCGCCGCGCGCTCGGGCCGCATCAAGGTGGCCGCGATCAGCGACTTCACCACCGACAAGGCGGAAATCGAGATACGCCTCCAGCGCGGCACCTACGCCGAGGAGGTCGTCGACTCGCTCTACGCCTTCACCGAATGCGAGGTCTCGATCTCCTGCAACCTCCTTGTCATCAAGGAAGGCCAGCCCGTCCTCATGCGGGCGAGCGACATCCTGCGCCACCACGCCGAGCGCCTCGTGGACATCCTGAAGCGCGAACTCAAGATCGAAGAGGGAGAACTCAAGGACGAGATCCACGCCCGCACCCTCGAGCGCATCTTCATCGAGGAGAGGGTCTACAAGGCCATCGAGACCAAGAAGACCCAGGAGGCGGTCGACAAGGCCGTCCTCGACGGACTCGCCCCCTTCCAGAAGGAAATCAAGCGGGAAGTCACCCTCGAGGACGTCGAGCGGCTCCTCAAAATACCAATTAGGCGCATTTCACTCTACGACATCGAGAAGGCCCGCGCAGAGATGCAGCGACTCAACGCGAGGCTCAAAGAGGTGCGCGCCCACCTCGCGTCCATCGTCGACTACGCGGTCGCCTGGCTCGAAGGCATCCAGAAGAAACTCGGCCCCGGCTGGAAGCGCAAGACCGAGATCGCGCGCTTCGGCAAGGTCGACGTACGCGAGGTCGCCAAGCGCGACATCGTCATCCGCTACGACAGGCAGAACGGCTATCTCGGCTCCAACGTCTCGACGGGAGAGGCCCTCTTTTCGGTCTCGTCCTTCGAGAAGGTCCTCCTCATCAGGCGCACCGGATTCTGGTCCGTCGTACCCGCGCCCGACAAACTCTTCGTCGACCAGGGCCTGCTCTACGCCGCCATCGCCGACAAGGAGGCCCTCGCCGACGTCGTCTTCACGATCGTCTATCGCGAGGCCGAGAACGGCCATCCCTGCATAAAGCGCTTTCGCATCGAGGGCTGGATCATGAACAAGGACTACCAGCTCCTCCCCGAAGGGGCCCAGGTCCTCTGGTTCTCGGCTCAGCCCTCAGCCAGGTTCACGGTGAGCTACGTCAAGAAACCCAAGCTGCGCGTGCATGAAGAGACCTTCCGCATCGAGAAATTCGACCCGAAAGGCATCAAGGCCAATGGCGTGAGACTCGCCGTCCGCGAAGTGTCCGGCGTCGATGGTGACGCCTCGCCCATATCGCCGTCCCAACCGGTCTCTGAACCCGCAGGTCCCGGTCTATTTGACGATGAAGGGAACGCGAAGGAGGGGCGGGGCTCCCCCGCCAGGCATGCGACTGCCGGGGCCCCCGCCACGACCCGGGCGAAGGCCAAGGCTGCATCCAAGCCCAAAGCGAAGGCTCAAGGAGGTCTCCTCGCCCGCGCCGAGACCATCCACGAAGGCGATACCGGAAAGGGCGCTTTGCGGGCCGCGGCGGGCGCGCGGAAAAAGGCATCGAAAAAAACGGGCAGCTCGGCCCCTGCCGCCCCGAAGAAAGCCAAACGCAAAGACTAGCCAAGGCCTTCGCTGCAGGAATGTCGGGGCGAAATATCGTCCACCGTATTGACAACCCGAGGCTGGCAAGGGTAATTTCCTTTCGCTTTTGATGCACATTCCCCTGTAGCTCAGCTGGCAGAGCAAGTGGCTGTTAACCACTGGGTCCGTGGTTCGAATCCGCGCGGGGGAGCTAGCGAAAAGAACCGCATTTCCG
>JAJXVS010000390.1 GCA_021782015.1 bacterium
CGCGAGGCTGATGGCCAGGCGGCGGCTCCTCGAAAGGGAGACCGCGGTGAGAACCGAGGCGCCGAGAAGAAAGAAGATCGCCACGCCGATGCCGGCCATGGTCTCCTTCCAGACACGAAGGTTGAGGGCGTTGAGGGCCCTCGACCTCACCTCGACGATGTCGCTCAACTCGCGGCTCCAGGCACCGATGCGATGCTGGATGTCGACCAGGGGATCGCGGTGCCCCGTCATGGACATCAACTGGAAGCTCGGCAAATCACTGCTTCTTCTGAGCTCGATGAGACGCTCGAGATAGATGAACTTTTCGCGGATATTGGCGTTGAGTTCCTCGAGGTCGCCCGCCGAAAACAACAGTGTGAGGTGGGCCCCTTGTATCGCCTCCGCAAGTGTGGCGAGGTTGGCCAGGCTGTCGTCCCGATCTTTCTGATAGGCCGCGAGATCCGCATCCGACTGCGCTATGAGAAACTGTTTGACGTCGGCGATGGCCTGGTAAAAATCCGTGGACAAGTCGCCGAGCCCTTTCTGAACCTCGAGGATGTCGCTCCAGGCCTTCTCGGCCCTCACGTTGCGCAGGGCGCTGCTGTAATTGACATAAACGACGAGTACCGAACAGACAAGGGCGGCCGCAATGGCGACGGCCCAGATGAGTCTTTCGCCACGCTTCCCGCCCTTGGTGGAAGACGATGCCATGACTGCAGTATGGCCTCAGAAAGGCCTCGGGCGCAAGCCGGAGGCCGGGCCCCATGGAGGCGCCAGACTAGATCATGGAGGCGTGGGACGAATTCATGATATAAGCGAAGCCTGATTTCGCGGGAACGGGGATCGAGGCCTCGGAAAGGCGGAGACATGGGCGGCGGTTCGGGAGAGAGGGCGACGCGGGTCGCCATCGTGACGGGAGGCACCCGCGGCATCGGAGCCGGTCTCGTGAGGGCCTTCGCCGAAGCCGGTTGGAGCGTGCACTTCACCGGTCGGAGCGAGGCGAGCCTGCGCTCGGCGATGGGGAAAATGCCGATCGGGCTCGCGCCCCTGGTGAGCGCTCACGTCGCCATGGTAGACGACGTCGAGGCCCTCACGCGGGTCTGGGAAGCGGCGTCGGCCGGAGGACGGGTCGAGGTCGTTCTCTGTAACGCAGGGGTCAGCCACCCGCGACCCGACTTCGAGGGCTACGACCAGGCGACGCTTCGCGAGGTCGTCACCACCAACCTCATCGGGCCGATGACGGCAGCCCTCGTCTTCCTGCCACGGATGAAGGCCCAGGGCGGCGGCTTCTTCTATGCGATGGAAGGCCTCGGGTCCCGCGGCGAAATCCAGCGCGGCACGACCCTCTATGGCGCCACGAAGTACGCCCTCGCCTACCTCCTGCGCGCCCTCGCCCGCGAAAGTCGGGGAAGCGGGGTTTCGATCGGCGCCCTCTCCCCGGGAATGGTGATCACCGATCTCCTCCTGGCCGATTCGGGGGGACTCGGGGGCCTCGACTCGATGCCCGAGGGGCGGAAAAAGATCTTCACAATACTTGCGGACAGGGTCGAGACCGTCGCGCCCTGGCTCGTCGCGCGGGTCCTCGCCGATGTCGGCTCGGGGCCGAGGCCGGGGCGGTACAGGCGCTTCGCCTGGCTTGGCGGCCCCAAGATCGCCTGGCGATTTCTCACCGCGCCCTTCGCGAAGCGCCATATCTTCGACTGAGGCATCATGAACGAAGGCCTCGACGGAAACCGCTTCATCCGCATCAGTCCGGGCGGCCATCTCAGGCCGCTCTTCGCGGAGGCAGGGCCTTCGAGCGGCAAGGCCGGGGCTGCGATTGCGGAGGCCGCCCCCCTTGTCGCGAAGGTCCTCGAAGCCTTCACCAGATCCGAGGCCGAGGGTCTCTTCGAACTGGCCGCTCACTCGGCGGGGAATGCCGGCGTCGCAGGGAAGGCCGGGGCTGCAGGGAAGACCATCGGGGAAGCCGGGCCGGTTGCTGAGCTCTCCTATTGGCGCGACTTCGCGGCTGCCTTTCTTACCGAACGCTGCCGCAGCCCGGCGACGGAGGCGCGCCTCGACGCACTTCCCGAACTGGACGAGGAGAAAGCGCGGGCGGCGGTGGAGAACGCTCCGCCGATGGAGGGCGCCGAGTATCTCGACGCCGGGCTCCTACAGAGGCTCTGGGCCGACCTCGATGGGTGGCTCCGCGCGCGGGCCCTTGAAGCCGGCGGCCTTCAAGCCTTCCTCGGCTCCCGCGCGCCGGGCTGGCACCAGGTGGGGCGGGTCTGCTTTCACCTGGCCGAAAACAAGAAGGACCCCGACTACCCCTTCGCCTTCCTCGCGACCTACGCTCCAGGCCTCGCCGCCGCCGGCGGCGTCCGCTATCAGCCCCTGGCCCGAGCCCTAAAGGAATACGCGGCCGAAAGCGATCGAGCCAGCCTCATCCGCCTCCTCAGCCCCGTATCGAAGGCGGCAGAAGGCAGCGGCCTCGTCCGCGAGCTCCTCGACTCGGGCGACATCTATCAGAGCCTCGCCTGGACTGCTGAGGAGGCCTACGCCTTCCTCCGCGAGATCCCCCTTTTC
>JAJXVS010000391.1 GCA_021782015.1 bacterium
GTGAGGCCAGGGTCAAGATACTCGCAATCGACGACGAGGTCGACGTCACCAAGTCCATCAATTTGACCGTCACGCTCCAGGAGCCGACGTGGAGCATCGTCGAGGCGAGATCGGGCAGGCAAGGACTCGACCTCGTCGAATCGGAGCGCCCGGACATAATCCTCCTCGACATGCGCATGCCGGGCATGAGCGGCCTCGATGTCCTTGAAAAGCTGCGAAGATTCTCGAACGTCCCGGTAATCGTACTAACAGTTACGAATGACGAGCTCAACGAGGTGCAGGCCCTCGAAAGCGGCGCCGACGACTACATTGTCAAACCCTTCGGACACCTGGAGCTTTTGGCGCGCATCAAGGCCGTCCTTCGCAGAAGCTCGGGAGGAGGACACCGGGCCCGACTCTACGCCAATGGGGACCTGCACATCGATTTCGAGAATCGGCTCGTCGGTGTGGGGGAGGTCAACGTGACCCTCAGCTCCACGGAATTTGCCCTCCTCCAGCTCCTGGCCGACAATACGGGACAGATACTCACAGCCGAGACCCTGCTCGGCCGCGTCTGGGGACCCCACGCCCTCGACAATCGCGAATATCTCAAAGTCTACATCAGAAAGCTCCGGGGCAAGATCGAAAGCGATCCGGCCAATCCCCACTACATAGAAACCATCCGCGGCATCGGCTACCGTCTCGTCGACCAGAAAGTCTGAAGATCGGCGGCGAGCCGCGGATGTCCTTCCATGCCTGGGCCTCGCAATCCCTGCCTACAGGGCGCTCTCTCCAATCCGGTTCCCCCGCCTGGGCTCGAAGGTTCTGAGAAGGTCGAGGATGCTATGAACGTTCTTGTCGACCAGACTGTAATAGATATTGCGTCCTTCGCGCCGTCGTTCGAGTATCCCCGTGAGCGTCAGTAATTTCAATTGTTGCGAAATGGCGGGAAAGGAGCCACCGGAAAGCCTGACCAGATCGCTCACGCTCAGGTCCTTCTCGAGGAGATAATACAGGATCGCCATCCGCTTGCTGTTGGCCAGCATGGACATGGCTACCGCCATGCCCTCGATCCATTCCTCGGAAGCCTGCGGCTTCTCCATCTTGACCTCGACCTTCGCCCTTGAGATCTTGACGCCCGTTCGGGCCCCGGCTTCCGGGACCGCCAGGCTTCCGGATGACTTCATTTCTTGCCGTAGAAGTGCGCGAACAGCGCGATCGGCCTGTAGATGGCATGGGCGAACTTCGAGAAGGCGAAGAGCAGTACCAATTCCATCGAAACCACCGTGTGGATCATGAAGATGATCCGGTTGAAATCGTTGGAATAATCGCCGGTCACGGCGATCTCCATCCAGAAGCCGGTGATGCCCGCGAGCCACAGGGCGCCGAGGAAGAGCCAGTCGGCGAGACGTGAATCCTCGTAGGACATGGTCACCTTTTTGAGGCGATAGACGACCGATACCGTGGCGCCATAGACCATCGAAAGCCCGGCCGCCGTTCCGATCAGCCGCGTGGGCAGCCATAGGGTCGTCGCCGGGTCCTTGAGAATGAAGTCGAGGGCCGTGGCGAGGAGGAGGCCGATGAAGCCCCACATGATCGTCAGGTGCACAAACCAGGGCTTCAAGACCGCCGGCTTGTCGCGCCAATACGAGGTCTCGTCGGCATCGCAATCGCGAAAGCGCTTCATGCTGATCAATTCTGCCACCGTCTCGACGAAGGCCTTCCAGAGGGAGGCGATGCGTTTTTCCTGGGCCGGCTTTCCCTTGAAGAGTTTGACGAGCATCGAAAGGCCTCCGACCACCATGGAAAGCCCAAGGAAGATGAAGAGCCCCATGCCGAGGTTGTGGATGATCTCCTCGGGCATCCAGTCGAAGATCCACCGCGAAATCACGTGATCCGGCTTGACGGTCAACATGAAGAAGGCGAACAGGACGGCCAGGAGGGCGGTGAACACAACTGAGAAAGGATTGCTCGTGAAAAGCAGCCTGGTCAGGCCGGTGGGCTCCATGCGGGCCACAGCGTAGCGCCTGAGAGCCGCCATGTAGTTCTTCGGATCGGCGCCCCGCGGGCAGGTCTCGCTGCAGGAGCCGCAGGCATAACAGAGCCAGATGGCCGGATCGGCCAAGGCCTCCTCTTTGAGGCCGAGGACTCCGTAGCGCACGAGCTTCCGCGGGAATTCTGAATTCTTTTCCGAGAGATTGCAGACGGCCGTGCAGGTGCCGCAATTGTAGCAGGCCGTAAAGTCGCTCGCGCCGTAGCGCTGCATGGTTCGCTTGAAAGTTGGATCCAATACTGCCATATGCTTACCGCTTCCGCTTGTAGGAATAGTATTCATCGTCATCGTCGATGCCCGCGGGCTCGAGGACGCGATACTTCACCATGGTCATCACCTGGAAGGTGAGATCCTGCAGATCGAAGCCCGTCGCTTCGCCCATCTCCGGTATGGTCTTCGCCTCGTCGCCCAGCTTCGCGAGGATCGCATTCCACCGCGCCGGGAACTCTTTCATCTGCGTCATTTCCTTGCCGCCGGACTCTTTCTCGGCGACATCCGCCGGAGTCAC
>JAJXVS010000118.1 GCA_021782015.1 bacterium
CCGAGGGCGAGGACGTCGACGGGAATCTTGCCGACGGCCTGGGTGGCGTCGGTATGGACCCGGGCACCGACCTGTTTGGCGAGGCGGACGACGCCGGCGACATCCTCAATTGTGCCTATTTCGTTGTTCGCGAGCATGACCGACACGAGAAAGACCTCGCGGCCCCTTCCCGCAGGATCGAGTTCCTCGGCCAGGTGTGACATGTCGATGCGGCCGGCCGGGTCCACGCCGAGCCAGAGGACCTCGAAGCCCTCGCCTTCCAGCCGCTTGCCCGCCTCTATGACGCAGGGATGCTCGATGGCCGTCGTAATTATCCGCTTTCGCCCGGCCTTGGGGCCGAGAATGCGCGCCGTCTCGAAGACCGTGTTGTTCGACTCCGAACCGCCGGAGGTGAAGTAGATCGAAAGTGGATCGGGAGCGCCGATCAGGCGGGCCACCGCGGCTCGGGCCGTTTCGACGCGGTCTCGGGCCCGGCGCCCGGCCTCGTGCATGCTCGAGGCGTTGGCGAAGACGTCGAGATCATCCATCATCGCCTTCTTCACCTCCGGATGAAGGGGGGTGGTGGCGTTGTAGTCCATGTATACGAAGGGATGCTGCATCCTGTACCTCACGCGTCGAGTATGTCGCGCAGGGTGCGCGACGACAGATAATTGTCTATCGAATCTTTGAGGCCGATCCAAAAACGCCTCGGAAGGCAGGCCTGGCCATGGGAACAGGCGTCTTGCCGATCGACGCAGCCTACCGGCCTGATCTCGCCTTCGAGGGCCTCGACGATTTCGAGCATCGTGATTTCCGAAGCGGAACGGGAGAGCCGATAGCCCCCTCGTTTTCCGCGCTCCGAAACGAGGAGTCCGGTCGCCGTCAGTTGGGCAAGAATGCCTTCAAGGTATTTCTGCGAGATGTTTTCGGCCCTTGCGATCACCGATGCGGTCACAATGGGCTCGGCCAGACTGAGTTCCCCGTCGGCATCCTCGCTGTTGAGGGCAAGGCCCCCATCGCCCTCGTAGCGGGCGAGGTGAACGAGGGCGCGGATGCCGTATTGGGCCTTGGTCGAGACGGAAAACATGGAGCCCCTTTATTCCTATGGGAATGCTAGGAATATACTCGGGCGCGCCAAAATCGTCAATCTAGGGGAGGCGGGGGGGGGGGGGGGGCGAGGGTTGGCGGGCAGGTGCGGATGACGGCGGTTCGATCCTTGTAGGCGTATGCGCTATGCATTACTATTGCATACAAGGAGGCGGAATATGCCTTTATTGCAAGTCAGGGATATGCCCCAGGACCTCTACGAAAAGCTCGGACGCGTTGCGGCGGAGGACAATAGAAGCATTGCCCAAGAGACAATTTTCCTTTTGAAAAGAACCCTGGATTATGGGGAAGAACGCCAAGCGAGGAGAAAAAGAGTATTGGCCGAAATAAAGGCAAACAGAATCGAAGATGCGCGTGGATTCCCCGATCCGGCCGACCTCGTTCGCGAGGACCGCGAAAGATGATAATTGTTTTGGACGCGAGCACCGGAATAGAAATCGCCTTGGATCGAGGGAATGCCTCTCTTTACACTTCCTATCTGATGGACGCAACCAAAGTCATCACCTCTGATCTATATAAGGCGGAAACATCTAATGTGCTTTGGAAATATGTCAAGGCAAGATTTATATCCAAGGATAGGGCCCTACAAACCTATCAATTTTGTGAAGCTATTATTGATGAGTTCATTGATCTATCGGAAAACGCGGAAGAGTCGATCAGCGAATCGACGAGGCTTAATCATTCTACATATGATCTTTTTTACCTTACGCTCGCAAGAAGGCATGGAGCCACGCTGATAACGCTGGACGGAAAACTGAATGAACTCGCAATGGAGAACGGGATCGAAACGGCAAAAACCACCCGGTAGGACAATATTCCAGCTATTTGATTGTATCAGGCGATAATAACATCAACTGCAAGTTTGCCTTTCCATGACCGCACCTGGCCTCCCGTGGACGGCGCCGAAATTGAGGAGACGCTTCAAACATTTTTGTCGACGGGCGCAAGATCCGGACCGGACGGAACAGGGGGTGGCCAATGAGGGGGCAGACGTGGGGCTCTTGGAATTCTCCCGCCACCGGTGCAAGGATGGAGGGCATGAAAGGCAAGCGGGTAGCACTTCCCGTGACGGTCCTCCTCACGGGCATTTTTCTTTTTCTCCCCTTTGAGCAGGCCCAGGCGACACCCCAGCCGGAGACGATCGCCCGGAGCTTCGTCGAGGGCTTCGTCTCGAAGGATGGCGCCATCGTCGACATGATGGACGCGAAAATGCGGGAAAGTTTCGGCGCGGAGCGCGCGGCGGCGACCGCGGATGCCATAACGGCCCGAGGCGGGAAATTCCTGGCCATCGACCGGGCCGTCACCGGGAAAAATGGCGGTTATTCTATCGTACTACTTAGTTGCTCTTACGACAGAATCAGAATTACCTTCAGGGTGGTGATAGACGGGACGGGAAAGGTGGCGGGTTTCTTCGTCGCTGACCTCCAGCCCAGAGAAGAGTGGAGGCTCCCGCCCTACGCGAAGGCGGGGAGCTGGCGGGACGAGGAGGTGGAGGTCGGGGCCCCGGGCTGGCCCCTCAAGGGAAGCCTGTCCATTCCCTCCGGCAAAGGCCCCTTCCCCGCCGTCGTCCTGGTCCAGGGTTCGGGACCGAGCGATCGCGACGAGACGATTGGGCCCAACAAGATTTTCGCCGACATCGCGGCGGGGCTGGCAAGCCAGGGCATAGCCGTCCTTCGATACGACAAGCGTACCCTCGTCTATGCCGATAAAATGGCGAAGGTCGCATCGACGATCGGCGTGCGCGAGGAGACCGTGGACGACGCGGTCGCGGCCCTCGCCTTTGTCTCGCGGGACTCGCGCATCGATGTGGGCCGCGTCTTCCTTCTCGGGCATTCGCTCGGCGCGATGCTCGCTCCGATGATAGGAGCCGATGCGAAGGCGCGCAAAATCCCGGTGGCCGGCCTCGTCATGCTCGCCCCTCCCGAGAGCCCCCTTGAGGACGTCATCGTGGACCAGTTCCGGTATCTTGCGAAGGAAGGATCGGCGAAGGCAGGATCGGCGACCGACAGTGTCAGCGCGGCTGATGTTGCCAAGATCGAAGAGGAAGCCCGGAGGGTGAAGGAGCTCGCGGCTCTTCCCTCGCCGAACGATCCCTCGCCCTCGCTTTTGCCTCTGGGCATTCCGGCCTCATGGTGGCGCTCGATAGCCGGTTACGATCCGCTGCGCTCGGCGCTGGGGCTTGGCCTTCCGCTCCTCGTGATCCATGGATCGCGGGACTACCAGGTCAGGCCCGCGGAGGCCGCGCTGTGGGAGAAGGGGCTCGCCGGAACGCGAGATGCGCGAGCCCTCCTCATCGTTGGGCTGAATCACTTGATGCTCGATGGAAAGGGCCCATCGGGTCCGGCCGAGTACCAGCAAGCTTCACATGTCGACCGCAGGCTGATCGAAATCGTCTCCGACTTCATCCTGGCTCGACACAACTGACGCATTCGATGGCGTGGCGCCTTCTCATGGCGACGATGGCTGCGGCTGCCGTCGCTAGTTGAAACGCATTGGTACGTTCGCGCGGCCGCCCTTGCGAGAGGCCGCCCTCTCGCCGCGGCGGCTCTATCGTAGCCGGCAATCTCAGGCGGCAAGGGCGGGGAGGGCGGCGAGGGCGGCGAAGAAATGGCAGGCTGTGCCGGCGAGGACGAAAAGGTGCCAGACCGGATGGAACCAGGGCTTCCGTTTTCCGATGGCGTAGAACAGGGTGCCCACCGTGTAGGCGAGGCCCCCCGCAATCAGGAAGGTCACAGTGGCCGCCGGTGCGGCGGTGACGAAATCCTTCCATACCGCGACGATGAGCCAGCCCATGGCGAGGTAGGCAATGAGGCTGACGAGTGGCTTGCGGTTGAGGAAAAGGGATTCCAAAACGATGCCCACAACTGCGATGGCCCATACGGCCCCGAAAAGCCACCAGCCCGACGTCGGCCTGAGGATGGTGAGGGCGAAACTGGTATAGGTTCCGGCGATGAGGACGAAAATCGCCGAGTGGTCGAGGACTTCGAAAATATGAGTGTGTTTGCCGAAAGACAGGGCGTGATAGAGGGTCGATGCCGTGTAGAGAAAGACCATGGCGGCGCCGAAGACGGCGTAGGCGACGACCTTCCATGGATCTCCTGTCGCCGCGGCGGCGATCACGAGTATGACGAGTGCGGCTATCGCGAGGAGGGAACCCAGGCCGTGGGTGATGGCGTTGGCCGCCTCGGGCCCGGCCCTTCGGGGAGCGCGTCCGACCGGCCCCACGGTCCGCCCCGCGTTCGTCGATGCTGTACCAATTGTTATATCAGACATTGTTCCTCCGGTTGATTTTTGGGGAAGGCCCGGCCTTTCCCGCTCGCCTAGCCTTTCCAATTCGCCTGGCCTTTCCAATTCGCCTGGCCTTTCCCGCTAGCCTGGGTTTGACCATCGGAGCAGAAAAAGGTTGCGGGCGGGGGGTGGCCGGCGGGCGGCGGCGGGCAGGGGGTGCCAGCCGTGGTGGGCGGTGGCCGGCCCTGGTGGGCGATAGGGGGCGGCCGGCCGTGGTGGGCGGTGGCCGGCGGGCGGCGGCGGGCAGGCTATTCGCTTCGAGGTTTTTCCTTGCCCACCAGCGCCGCCTTCGTTTTTTTCCGCTGGGAGAGGAGGTAGGCAGCGAAGGTGACGAGGTAGGGAAGGGCCGGAAGGAGTTCGGGCGGGAGGAGCGCAATCGATTGGGCCCTGTTCGAGAGGCTCAGCAAGGCGCCGAAGCCGAGGCTCGCGGCGAGAATTCCAATGGGCCTGCGGCCTCCGAGATAGATGGCGACCAGGGCTATCCAGCCCCGGCCAGCGGACATGCCGGGAACGAAGGCAGCGACAGAAAGGGCGAGCCAGGCCCCGGAGAGCCCTGCCGCAGCGCCGGCCACGAGGTGAGAAAGGCGTCCGAGCCCGTCTCGGTCCAGGCCGGCGGCGCGGGCGGCCTCGCCCCTCTCTCCCGCGGCCCGGAGCCTGATGCCGAGGGGGCTGAGTTCATGGGCGATCCACAGCCCGACGCAGGCGATCGCGAGGACCACGGCGATGGAATTGTCGCTCGACAAGGCTCTTCCCGCGACTCCCTCCGGAAGGTTGACCACGCCCTGGGTGCCGAACAGCGAGCCCGAGAGCATTGTGGCCATGGCTGGCACGAGGAGGTTGACGGCCAGGCCCGCCACGAAGACGTCGGCCTTGAGCCGGGTCGCGACCTGCCCGAGGAGGGCGCCGACAAAGAGGCCGGCGAAGACCGCAGCCCCGAGGGCGAGAATTGTTGATCCCGTCGCGACGGCCACGGCGACGGCGCTGAAGGCGCCCGCGAGCATCGCTCCTTCGAGGGCCACGGAAAGACTGCCGGCGGATTCGGTGAAAAGACCGCCCAAAGCCGAAAGGAGGATGGGAAGGGCCGCGGCGAGGACTGAGCCTCCGAAATCGGCGATGACAGATCCGGTCGAAGTTGGATTCATTCGACACCCCTTGCGCGCCCGGGAGCGCTAACCGTTTGCTCGGGAGCGTCAACCGCTTGCCCTGTAGCGCTAACCGTTTGCCGAGGCGAGCCAGCCGCTCGCTCCGGCCCGCCGGCCTGGCGCCGCCTCTTCCCCGGCCAGCGCCCCTTGGCCGTGACGAGGAGCATGATGAGAGCAATTATGACGGAAGCGGTGGCGGGGGACAGATCGGAAAGGATGGAAGCGGCCTTCGCCCCTTCGGAAAGCCAGGCGAAAAGGAGGGCTGAGGAGATCGTCAGGATCGGGTCGGTACCCGCCACCAGGCTGACCGCCAGTCCGTTCCAGCCGAGGCCGGCCGTCATGCCCTGCACGGCCTGGCCCGAGGCTCCCGCCGTGGCCAGGAGGCCCGCCATTCCCGAAAGTCCGCCGGAGAGGGAAAGGGGCCAGAGGTCGAGAAAGGCGTCGAGGCCCTGGGCCCGGGCGAACTCCCGCGAGCGGCCGAAGAGCCCGAGTTCGAAACCGGGGCGGCTGAAGCGGAGGAGCCAGATCATCGCAATTGCGATGGCAAGGGCGAGGAAGATGCCCGAACCGAGGGGGAAGGACCCCGCCAATCTCGGGAGGAGATATTTCGCGCCCAGAGGCCTCATGCCGAGGAGGTTGGAGGCGGGGTCGCGGAAGGGCCCGGCGACGGCCCAATCAATACTAATTACTACCACCTGCGAGAGGAGGAAGGAGCTGATGAGGACGCTGGCGCCGAAGCGGCGTTCTGCGAGGGCGGAAAGGGTCGCGAGGAGGGCGCCGGCCAAGGCGGCGAGGAGAAAGGCGGCGGGCAGGGCGAAGATGGGCGAGAGGCCGTCGACCCGCGAGAGGAAGAGGCTCCCGACGAAGAAACCGAGGGCCGCCTGCCCCTCGCCACCGAGATTGAAGATGCCCGCGCGGAAGGCCGCCGCCGCGCCCAGGCCCGCGACGAGAAGGGGCGCCATGGCTCCCAAAAGCGAGGCGAGGCGCCAGGGATCGGATATGGGAGCGAGAAAGAAGGCCGAGGCGGCTCCGGCGGGATCGCGGCTGCCGATCACTGCTTCCGCGGCCGCGAAGGCGAGGGCTGCCAGCACGGCGGGGACGCGGGTGCCCAATCCGCGCTTGATCACGGCCTTTCCTCCATGGCCTGGACGCGGGAGTGGCCGGTGAGGTGGGCGGCGAGTTCGTGGGCCAGGCCTTGCCCGGAGTTGGCGCACTCCCAGACGATGGCGCCGCGATAGAGGACGAGAAGACGATCGGCCAGGCGCAGGGCTTCTTCGATCGAGGAGGAAAGCAAAAGGACGGCCGCTCCTTCGTTCTTTCTAGTACCGATGATTTCCGAAAGTTCCGTCTGGCCCGAGAGGTCCAAGCCCTGGGATGGATCGGCGAGAAGGAAAAAGGGGCGCGGTCTCGCGAGTTCGCGGGAGAGGACGAGTCTCTGGCGATTGCCGCCGGAAAGGGCCTCGACCTTTCTGCGCTGGTCGACGGAGGGTCCCATGACGGGAGGAAAGCCCGGCTTCGCGGCCTGGCCGCCCTCGAAGACGAAGAGGTTGGCGCCGACGCTCGCGTCGAGGGCCAGGCCCCTCCCCTCGCGGTCGGATGGCACATAGGCCGCCAGTTCGGCGCGCAGGCGGCGGCGGGGCCAGGAGCGGATGTCGGTGCCAGAAAGCTCGAAGCGGCCCCGCATGGGCGCCGAAAGCCCCGCGGCAATCGATTCGAGTTCGTCGAGGCCGTTGCCGGCCAGGGCTACGACGCCGAGAACCTCGCCTTCGCAGATTTCAAAATCGAGGGTCGCCCTCCCCCTCGCGACGGTCAGCTCGATCCCTTCGGCGGAGGCGACGACAGCCCCGCGCCGGGTTGCTTCTCCGATGAAGGCGCCGCTGGCTCCGGACCCGGGCCCTTCGCCGGGCCCCGCGGCCCGGGGGTCTCTCGACGGCGAGGCGGCCCGGGACCGCGACATGAGGGCAGGCAGTTCTCCCTCCCCGTAGTCCGAGGCCCCGCGATCGGCCACGAGCCGCCCCGATCGAAGCACGAGGATCCGGGTCGCGATGGCGGTGAGTTCGGCGGCGCGATGCGAAATGAAGATGACGGCCATTCCGCGCGCGGCCAATCTTCTGAGCAAGTCGAAGAGCCTCGCGCTTTCCTCGTCGTCGAGAAGACTTGTCGGCTCGTCGAGGATGAGGAGGTCGCCAGCGCGGGCGAGGGCCCGGAGTATCTCGGCATGGCGGCGATCGGCGGCCGAAAGGTCGCCGACCCGGGAGTGGAGATCGAGCTCGATGCCCGCGCTGTCGGCGAGCCGCGCGACCTCACGGACCATGCGGCGGCGGTCGAGGAAAAGCCCGAATCGCCGCAGCTCGCGGCCGAGGCGAATGGCCTCCACGACCTCGAGGCCCTCGGCGAGGAAGGAATGCTGGGGCACGAGCCCGATGCCCGCCCGCTCTGCCTCGCGGACCTCGCCGCCGCGCAGCTTCGTGCCGCCGATCTCGATCTGGCCCGAGTCAGGCGCCTCGAGACCGGAAAGGATGCGGGCGAAGGTGCTCTTTCCTGCCCCGTTCTCGCCGACGACGGCGACTATCTCGCCCCGATCAATTGATAACGAAATATCGTCGTTGGCGAGTACGCCCGTGCTCTCGAAGAATTTCGATATGCCGCGGACGGCGAGGAGGGACACGGTGCAGGTCGCTTTCGCGGCTCAGAAGCCGTTAATGGGAAAGGCGAGGCTGCCGTCGCGGAGGGCAGCGATCTTTTTCGCCATGGCATCGCGAATCGACTGGGGCAGGTTCTTGTAGGCATCGCCCGAATCGTCGAAGTCGATGTAGCCCTGGGCCGCGCTCACCACCTCGGCGTGGCCGAAAAGCGCGGCCCCCTTGCCCGAGAGGATCGTCGAAAGACGCTCCTCGACGAGGCGGTCCTGCCTCGCGATGGCCGAGCCGACGACGATCCCCGGCGCGAGGGCGTAGCCTGAATTGTCGAACCAGAGGGCCTTGACGCCGGCCTCTTTGGCCGCCGTGAGAACGCCCTGCCCCGCCCCGCCCGCGATGGGGAGGATGACATCGGCGCCCTCGCCTATCAGGGACTTCGTCAGCTCCGCGGCCTTGTTGGCATCGTACCAATTACCAAGGACTCGGTCGGCGAAGCGCGCCTCGGGGTCGGCGGCCCTGAGCCCGGCCTCGAAGCCCGGCTCGATGAGGCGGTCGAGGGTGGGATAGTGCTGACCAACGACCATCGCGGCCATGCCGTGGGGTTTGTGGCCGCCCAGGGGATTGGTGACGACAAGGCCGGCGAGATAGCCCAGTATCCAGGCCTGTTCGTATTGATTGTAAAGAACGGTGTGGATGGCGGGATTGCCCTCGAGCCAGCCGTCGGTGACCAGGAAGCGCATTTTGGGGAACTGTTTGGCGACGGCGGCGCAGAGCTCGGGCATCGAGGGGTTGCTCGTGACGATCAGCCCGAACTGCCCGGAGGCCGCCACAGCGGCGAGCCGGTCCTGCCACTCGGCCTGGTTGTAGCCGGCCTCGATCACCTTCATCGTGGCACCCTTGGTCGCGGCCACGGCCTTGGTCGCGCCGGCCACGAGCTGTTCGTAGGTGGGGCTGCCCGACACGACGCCGGGTATGAATACGGCGACCGAACTCAGGGGGGCCTGGGCGGATTTGGCTGAGCAGGCGCCCATCGCGGTCGCCAGGCCGAGGGCCAGGGCGAGGGGGGCGAGCTTCGCGATAGCCGCGGGCATGGCTGCCGCGATCGCCTTGAACTTCATCATGACTGCACTCCTTCTCATTCGGCTTTCGGCGAAAGTATACTGAGGCGCTTTACGGGACCCCTAGTGCTTCCGAGCTGACGCGCGTCCAACTTGACGTGAAAGGTAAGATTTCCGGATGGATGGCGAAGAAAAGCCCTTCGAATACCGCATCGGCGAACTGGCCGACATGTTCGGCGTGACGGCCAGGACAATACGCTATTATGAGGAACTCGGCCTCCTCGAGGCGGCCGGCCGCGAGGAAGGCTCGCACCGTCACTACCCGGCGCGCAATGTCATCCATCTCAAGCGCATCCAGCAGCTCAAGGATTACGGACTTTCGCTCGCGGAAATCGGGGAGCTTTTCGAACTGGCTCGCCGCGATCGGTCGGGCGAGGCGGTGCGCGCCAGGCTGGCCGAAAAATACCGCGAAAAGCGCGATGAGGCCGAACGCAAAAAGCGGGCCCTCGATTCGTATATCGCCGAGCTCGACTGGCACATCGAGCAACTCGGCAAGGTGAAAGAATTCAACGAATGCCCAGGCGCAGCATGCAGCTCCTGCAGTTGGGGCGAACGCTGCGACGTGCGCCACCTGCTCGGCGGAAAGGCTGGTTGAGCGTGGCCTATCTTTCCATCGATGTGGGGTCGTCCCTCGTGAAGGCTGCCCTCATCGCCGAGGATGGGCGGCTCCTCGCCATCGCGCGGCGTCCGGTGAGCATGAGCCACGGCAGGGGCGGCAACGAACACGAGGCCGACGCCCGCGAGTGGAAGTCGGCCGCCTTCGCCGCGGTTCGGGAAATCGCGACAGGATCGGCAGGGGTGCCCGATGGGCCAGGCGCCGCGCCCGGAGTTAGCGCCAAGGAAGGACCGCCGCGGGCCATCGTCGTATCGGGCAACGGACCGACCCTCGTCGCCCTCGATGAGGCCAATGAGCCCGTCGGCCCCGCCCTTTCCTGGCTGGATCGGCGCGCCTCGGCCGAGGCCGCCCTCGTGTCGCACCACGCGCTCATGCCGATCGACGCGAGCTTCTACCTGCCCAAGGCCCTCTGGTTCGCGCGCAAGCATCCCCAAGCCGACCGCATTAGGCGATTCCTTTCCTGTCCGGAGCACCTTGTCAGCGTGCTCACGGGCGAGGCCTGGACCCTCCTCCCCTCGAAGGGCTACCTCCCCTATATCTGGAGCCCCGAACTCATCGACGCCGTCGGCCTGGACAGAAATCTCTTTCCGCCCTTCATCGCACCGACGGAGCCGGTCGGCAGGCTCCTCCCTTCGATCGCCGAGGAACTCGGGCTCCCTCCCGGCATTCCCGCCTTCGCCGGCTTCCCCGACTTTTTGGCCGGTCTCGTCGGCGCGGGCATTGTCGAAGTTGGGATGGCGGGCGACCGCGGAGGCACCTCGGAGGCCATCAATATCGCCGCAGCCTCGCCCTTTCCCGGCCGCGGACTCCTCTCCCTTCCCCACGCGATCGAAGGGCTCTGGAACCTTTCCGGAGGCCTGTCGACGGCCGGAAAATCCCTCGAATGGCTTGCCTCGATCCTCGGCCTCGGCGACGCGGCCGGCCTTGTCGAGACGGCCGCCACGGCGGGGCCGGGGGCTGGCGGCATGGTCTTCATTCCCTACCTCGCGGGAGAGCGCGCCCCCCTCTGGGACGCCGACAGGCGCGGCGCCTTCGCGGGGCTCTCGCTCTCGACCTCCCGGGCCGACATGGCGCGCGCCGCCTGCGAGGCCCTGTGCTACTCGCTCCGCCTGCCCGCCGAACTCGCCCGCGACGCGGGCTATGGATTGCGCGAACTGCGGGCCACGGGCGGCACGGCCCGAAGTCCCTTTCTCGCCTCGCTCAAGGCTTCGATACTCAAGCTTCCCGTCGCCATTCCGGAGGTGGGCGACTGCGAACTCGTGGGCGACGCCGCTGCCGCCGCCGTGGGGCTGGGCGACCACGCCGACCTCGCCTCCGCGGCCCGCTCGATGTCGCGCATCGCCTCGCGCCACGATCCCGACCCCGACCTGGAGGGACTCTACGACGAGGGTTTCGGCCTTTGGAAAGAGGCCCTCGGAGCCCTCGCCCATGTCGACGCCCATGGCGCGACCCTCAGCTTCGCGAAAAGGAATGACGGATGAGCCTTCCACCCTCGGCGATTCAAATATTCATACTATTTCTGTTGATGGCGGCGGGCTTCGTCGCGGGCAAGATGCGCATCCTCGACGAGGAGACGGTAAAAAAGCTCTCCCGCTTCCTTGTCGTCTTCGTCGTCCCCTGTCTGATCGTCGTCTCCATGCAGAAGCCCCTCAGCCCCGAGCTTCGGAGCAGGGCCTTCCTCGTTTTGGGCCTATCCTTCGCTACCTACG
>JAJXVS010000119.1 GCA_021782015.1 bacterium
TGCCCGAAGGGGCGTCCCGTGCCGGACCCGCCGTCGCTCATGCGAGTTCCTCCGCATACTGACGAAGTCGCGCAACGCGCCTTTCGGCCTCGGCGAGTTTCTCGCGCTCCTTGGCGACGATGTCGGCTGGAGCGGATTTCACGAAGGCTTCGTTCGACAGTTTGACCCTGGTCTTCTCGACATACTGAGCCTCCTTGTCGGCGTCCTTGCCGAGCTTGGCCACGAGCTTGGGCAGGTCGACGACCTCGCGAACGAAGGCCCAGGCCTGGAAGCCGGGGCCGGCCATGCCGACTGCCCCCGATCCGCGGGATTCAGAGCCGGCCCCTCCGACGGGAGCATTCGCGAGGAATTCCGGGGCCGGCCCGTTGACGAAGAGGCCCGCGAGGGCCGCGTTGGCGCGGAGAAAGGTAGAGCCGCTGAAGCCCTCGTCGGTCTTGACCGCGAGGCGAAGCGGGGTCTCGGGAGGGATCTGGAACTCGGATCGCAGGGTTCGGGCGAGGCGGACGAGTTCCTGCAAGGCGCCGAAACCGTCGCGAACGACCGCCTCGCTCGCCTGCGAGGTCGCGCCGCTCGCCTGCGAGGTCGCGCCGTTTTCGCGCTCCCCATCATGCTTCGCTTTGGACCCCAGGGGCGGCGCCCCGGGATATTCCTGCACGATGAGCATGCCCCGCGAATTAGGCAGCATGCGGTAGATCTCCTCGGTCACGAAGGGGAGGAAGGGATGGAGGAGGCGGAGGGATTCCTCGAGCACCTCGAGAAGGACAGTAGTCTGACGGTCTTTTTCGGCGGCTTCGGCCGACGCCGCGGAGGTGGAGGCAGGCGCCGCGGAGGCCTCAGCTGACGCGAAGCTGCCCGGCCTGAGCGCGAGCTTGGTGCCCTCGATGTACCAGTCGCAGAAGTCGTCCCAGAAATAGGAATAGACGGCCTGGGCGGCCTCGTTGAAGCGATATTCGGCGAGGGCCGCGCGGCAGGTCGCAGCCGCCGAGGCCAGGCGCGCCTCGATCCAGCGATCGAGATCGCTGAGCTTGGGCGCCTCGATCATCTGGCGGCCCTCGAGGTTCATGAGGATGTAGCGGCTCGCGTTCCACACCTTGTTGGCGAAGCGCGAGCCCATTTTGAAGGACTCTTTGTCGAGGAGGACGTCCTGTCCGGCGGCGCAGTTGTAGGCCAGGGTAAACTTGAGGGCGTCGGCCCCGTACTCGTCGACGATCTCCAGGGGGTCGATGCCGTTGCCCAGGGACTTCGACATCTTGCGGCCCTGCCTGTCCCGCACGAGGCCGTGGATGTAGACATCCTTGAAGGGACTCTTGCCCGTGAATTCGAGGCCGGCCATGATCATCCGCGCGACCCAGAAGAAGATGATGTCGTAGGCGGTGACGAGGGTGGAGGTCGGGTAGTATTTGCGAAGGTCGGCCGTATCCTTGGGCCAGCCCAGGGTGCTGAAGGGCCAGAGCCAGCTCGAGAACCAGGTGTCGAGGACGTCTTCATCCTGATAAATATCGGTACTCTTACATTTCGGACAGATGGTCGGTTCCTCGCGCTCGACCATCACGAGGCCGCAATGGCGGCAGTACCACACGGGCACGCGGTGGCCCCACCAGAGCTGGCGGCTCACGCACCAGTCGCGGATGTTCTCGAGCCAGTGCTCGTAGGTATGTTCCCATTTGGTAGGAAAGAAGCGCACCTCGCCGTCGCGCCAGGCCTTGAGGGCCTTGTCGGCCAGGGGTCGCATCTTCACGAACCACTGCTCGGAAAGCCAGGGCTCGATGCGGGTGTCGCAGCGGTAGCAGTGACCCACCGCGTGCACGATGTCCTCCTCGGCCTTGACGAGGCCCAGGGCGCGGAGGTCTTCGAGGACGAGGGCGCGAGCTGTCTCGACGTCGAGCCCTTGATATTTCGAGGGTACGTTGTCGTTGAGCCTGCCCTTGGCGTCCAGGACGTTGATGCGGTCGAGGTTGTGTCTGTTGCCCACCTCGAAGTCGTTGATGTCGTGGGCGGGGGTTATCTTGACGAGGCCAGAGCCGAAGGCCATGTCGACATAGGAGTCGGCGATGAGGGGGATGAGGCGATCGGTGAGGGGTAGGCGGAGCTTGCGGCCGACAAGGGAGCCGTAGCGCGGGTCGGCCGGGTTGGCAGCCACGGCCACGTCGCCGAGGAGGGTCTCAGGCCGCGTCGTGGCGATCTCGATGTAGGCCTTTCCGTCGCGCAGCATGATGCCGCCGACAGGGGCCACAGTCGCGCCGGAGGCCGCTGCGGCGCCGGAGGCCGCTGCGGCGCCGGGGGCCGCTGCGGCGCCTGCCGGGTCGCCTTCGACGGCGGAAGCGTTTCCGGCCGCCTGGGCCCCGGGGGCGGGAAGGCGGCTCGCGGCTACTTCGTCCTCGTCGGCGCCTCCGACGAGTTCGTACCAAATCCGCCACATCTTGCCGCCCTCGTCCTTCTTCTCAACCTCGTCGTCGGAGAGGGCCGTGCCGCAGGAACTGCACCAATTGACCAGGTATTTTCCCTTGTAGATCAGGCCCCGTTCGTGGAGGGTGACGAAGACCTCGCGCACGGCCTTGGAGAGGCCCTCGTCGAGGGTAAAGCGCTCCCTGCTCCAGTCGACCGAGTCGCCGATCTTGGCCACCTGCTTCTGGATGAAGGCCTTGTGTTCGTTCGCGACCTTCCAGGTTTCCTCGACGAATTTCTCGCGGCCGATCTGATGGCGGTCGGTGCCAGCTGGGTAGCCGGGCTGCTTGCCCGAGCGGAAGCGCTTTTCCACCACGTTCTGCGTCGCGATGCCGGCGTGATCGGAACCCGGCAGCCAGAGCGTGGGGCGCCCCGTCATGCGATGGAAGCGGACGGCGATGTCCTGGAGTGAATGGTTGAGGCCGTGTCCCATGTGGAGGACGCCGGTGACGTTGGGAGGGGGAATGACGACGACGAAGGGTTTCTTGGCGGCCGAGGCGCCGAGGGAGGGCTGGGGCTGGAAGAGTCCTTTCGACTTCCATTCCTCGTAGATGCGATCCTCGAAGGATTTGGGATCGTAGGCCTTGGGAAGCTCGATGGCTTTCATATAGGAAAAACCTCCGTCGCCCACAGGGGCAAGTATCATGAAAGACTACACGAAACAGGGCTTCCGCAAAAAGAGGGCCGCGGGGCGACCCTGTGATTCTTGACAAGGAGGAGGCGGCGAGTATACTCGTTTTCTAAATGGCGGAATGTAATTCCGCATAGTCGAAAGGAGACCTCTAATGTCTCGAGCGCACACACTGCTGGAAAAGTACAATCTTCCCTCCCGGGATGCCTGGTCGCCGACGGCCGCACCTTCGACCTTTCCCGACGGCTGCCATTTCCGAATGGAAGTTTCGGGCGTCGAAAGCGTGGCCGAGCTCGAGGCCGTCGTCGACGAAAGTCGAAAGAGGAACATCCCCATCCACCGGGTCATCGGCATCGGGGCGGCGGGCACGCACAGCCTGACCTTTTCCGAACTCAAGGACCTGGCCCGCATTGCGTTGGACGGGAAGATCGAGCTGATCGTCATTCCCGGGCCCCGGGCCAATTTCGACATCGGCAGCCATTACCATTCCTCCTGGGGGCACGCTTCCGGCATCAGGGTCCGCGGCGCCGACCAGATGGCCTTCCTCATCGAGGATGTGCTTCGCTCCGTCGAGGCCGGACTCCGCGGCTTCCTCTTCTATGGCGAGGAGGTCCTTCAGCTCTTCCACCAGATGCGACTCCAGGGCGATATTCCGAGAAACACAGTATTCAAACTATCCTACACCTCCGGCGTGTCGAATCCGGCGGGGGCGCGGATGGCGGAAAGCGTGGGTGCCGACAGCATCAATCCCGTGTCCGACCTCACGCCTCCGATGCTCGCCGCCATCAGGTCCGTCGTGAAGGTGCCGCTGGACATCGTCACCATGGCCGCCGAGCAGAATCTCGGCAGCATCAACAGGTTCTGGGAGGGCGCCGAAATCATCAGGGCCTGCGCGCCCTGCTACTTCAAGCAGGAGTTCGGCCCCGGGGTCGATGGCGCGCGGCTCAAAGTGAAGTACAATGAGATCATGAAGGAACTCGTGGGACGCCTTGATCCTGAGTTGAAGATGTCCGGATGGGGGCCGGCCGACCTCCACCTGCCGGAGATCCAGCGATGAAGCGATGAGCGAAACCATCGCCGACGGGGCGGAGGAAGAAGGCCCGAAGGCGACCTCCATCGACGTCGCCCTCAACCTCCTCGAACTCTTTTCCTCGCAGCAGCGCGAGCTGGGCATCACCGAGATGGCTCGCCTCCTCGACCGCAAGGCGAGCACGATCCACCGGACCGTCACAGTACTGAAGAATCGCGGCTACATCGAGCAGTCCTCGCAGCGCGGCAAGTACCGTCTCGGCCTCAGGGTCTTCGAGCTCGGTTGCGTCTACCAGAACCAGAGCGACGTGATGAGGGACGCCTCGGCCACCCTCGAACGCATCGCGAGGGCAACCGACGAGACGGTCAACCTCGCGGTCCTCGACCAGAGCATGCGCGAGGTCTCCTACATCGCCAAGATCGACAGCTCCCACGTGCTCAAGACGGACATCCAGATCGGCACCAAGCTCTTCGCCCATTGCACGGCCCTCGGCAAGGTCCTCCTCGCATCCCTCGACGAGGCTACGCTGGACAGGCTCTTCCCAGCCAACGCCAGGCTCCAGGGCTACACGGCCAGATCGCTGACCTCGGTGGCGGCCCTCAGGCGCGAAATCGCCCTCGTCCGCGAAAGGGGCTACGCCGTCGACGACGAGGAATTCCGGAGCGACGTGGTCTGCGTGGCCATGCCCTACAGGGACCTCATGGGCAAGGTGAGCGGCGCCATCAGCGTGACGGGCCCGGCCCTCCGCATGACCGCGGAGCGCATCGAGGAAGTCCGACGGGCGATGAAGGAAGCGATCGGGTCCTGAGCGGGGCCGCTGGTGTGGCCGCCGGCGCCGCATGGTCGCGCCGCAGTAAGGGCCGCCGCCGGGGATGGGGCCTCTGCGCCCTTCAACCCCGACGGCGCGACCGCTATTTCTTGAGCATCTCGCGAAGCTTGTCGGCCTCGCCCTCGATCATTTTGTAACAATGCACATCTTCGGGGAAAGCGCCCTTCCGCACATCGTCGCAATAGTTCTTCATGGCCTCGGTCACGATGCCCGCCACATCGCAATAACGCTTAACGAATTTAGGCGTGAAGGCCTGGAACTGGCCGATGAGGTCGGACACGATGAGGAGCTGGCCGTCGCAGCCGGGGCCAGCGCCGATCGAGAGGACGGGAATGGTGAGCATCGAGGCGATGGTCGACGAAACCTCCGGGGGCACTGCCTCGAGGAGGATCATGTGGGCGCCGGCGGCCTGGACCGCGAGGGCATCGTCGATGACGAGCCTGGCGGCCTCCGCCGTCCGGCCCTGGGCCTTGTGGCCCCCGAGCTGGCCCGAGCTCTGCGGCGTCAGGCCGATGTGCCCCATGACGACGATGCCTGCCTCGACGATGGCCTTGATCGTCGAGGCGATGCGCACCCCACCCTCGAGCTTGATGGCGTCGCAGCCCGCCTCCTTGAGGAAGCGCCCTGCGTTCTCGACGGCCTTTTCCGTCGAGATCTGGTAGCTCATGAAGGGCATGTCGCCTATGACGAAGGTGTTGGGGGCTCCGTGTCGCACGGCCTGCGAGTGATAGATCATCTGCTCCATGGTGACGGGCACGGTGCCTTCGTAGCCGTAGACGCACATGCCGAGGGAGTCGCCCACGAGGAGCATGTCGAGGCCGGCCGCCTCGGCGAACTGGGCCGTCGGGAAATCGTAGGAGGTGAGGAAGGCGATCTTCTTCGCCTCCTTCTTCATCAAATAGAAGTCAAATAGGCTTTTCTTTTTCGTCATGCGTCTCTCCTTCGCCTTTCAGGCGCGGCTGTGCTCATAGCGCTTGATGATGGCGCTGACTTCTTTCTTCACGGCCTCGGGAAGGGGCGTGGGCACATGGGTGCGCAAGAGGTCGCGCGCCTTGTCCCTGGCCCTGTCGCGAAGGCTGGTGCTGCCCATCTCGACCCAATGGTCATGCACGCTCCGGTCGATGATCGTGGGCGACCAAAGTTCCTCCCTGAAGCGCTCGAGGGTGAGGTCGGTGGTAAGGTAATCGCCTTCGGGGCCGACCTCGTCGATGAGGTCGACGGCCAGGGTCGTCGTATCGAGGGCGAAGCTCCGAAGGTAGCGCTTGATCTGGGAGATCTGCTCATCCGCCATCGTCAGCATTTCGAGGGACGAGGTCATGCCCGAGGCGAGATAGCCGACATCGTGGATGAGGTTGCCGCCCGACATCGCCGCGTAGATGAGGGAGGTCGCGCATTCCATCGTGGCCTGCTGGTCGGGCAGCTGGGAGTCGCTGAAGCCGCCGGCGTTGAAGACCGGAATGCCCAGGTATTCGCCGAGCTCTTTGCGCACGCTGAGGCTCAGCATGGTTTCGGGCGCGCTGTAGGAGTAGACGGTCGTCCGCATGTCGAGGGTCGTCGGGCCGCCGCCGAAAACGAGGGTCGAACCCTTGCGCACCTGTTGGGTGAGCACGAGGGCGGTGAGGTACTCGGCCATGTTGAGCACGAAGCTGCCGCCCAGGGTGATGGGGCTGGCGGCGCCTATGGAGGGCGTCGGGGCGTACAGGACGGGGATGCCCTTTTCGGTGCAGAACATGATCTTGTCGAGGGAGTGGCCCGCGTGCTTGAGGGGCGTGTGGGGCTGCTCATAGAGGATGAAGAAGGGGTTCTGCCTGAATTGGGCCTCGCCTCCGCGCACCGCGCAGGCGATCTCGTAGATGGTCTTGAGACCCTCGAAGTCGGGGGCCGTCGCGACGATGGGCTTGGTTGAGTTGTTGATCATCGCCTCGAAGTGGACGGCATCGGCCATGCGCGAGGGGACGTCGTTCGCGAGGGCGAAGGACATGAGGAAATCGATGTTGGGCAAGGCGTCGGCGAGCCTCGCGGCGCGGTTGACGTCCTCCAGGACGCTCTCGCGGCGCTGGCCGGTTTCCAGATCGATGGTATTGGGATTGTCTGAACCGGGGCCGAAGTAGACATTGTCGCCTTCGAGGAAGATGCAGCGTTTGCCCGTCCGGTCGGACAGCACCACGCGCTTGCCCGCGGTGAGGACGGCGTTCTCGACGAGGCCCGAGGGGATCTTCACGAGGTGATCGTTGATGACATGAGCTCCGGCAGCGCGGAAGATCTCGACGGCCTCCGGCGAATAGAGCCGCGCGCCCGTCCTTTCGAGGACTTCCAGCGCGGAGCGGTAGATGGTCTCCCTCTGCCTGTCCGAAAGCACCCGCAGCTTGGGACGCTCCCATTGTACGAATTGCGCATTGACGTCCATCTCATACCTCCTTGAAAACCGGTTCCATGTCTTTCATTTCCGCCAGGGGAATATGGCAATAGATATAATGATCGTTGTCCGCGTCGGTGACGACGCGGGGGGGCGCCGCGGTCTCGCAGATCCTGCCCAGCTTGCGAGGACAGCGGGTGTGGAACCTGCAACCGGCGGGGATGTCGCGGGCGCTGGGCACGGCCCCTTCCAGCCTGATCCGCTTTTGCTCGGCCTTCGGCCTCGGCACGGAAAGGGAGGACAGGAGGGCCTCGGTATAGGGATGGTAGGGAGGCGACAGGACCTTGTCCTTGGGGCCGTATTCCACGATGGTCCCGAGATACATGACGGCCATCGCGTCGCAAAGGTAGCTCACGACGCCCAGCGCGTGGGAAATGAACAAATAAGTAGTCCCTTTTTGGCGCTGGAGGTCGAGGAGAAGATTGATGATAGAGGCCTGGATCGACACGTCGAGGCTCGAGGTCGGCTCGTCGCAGAGGATGAGCTCGGGGTCGCTCGCGAAGGCCCGGGCGATGGCGATGCGCTGCTTCTGGCCGCCGGAAAGCTGCTCGGGATAGCGGTCGAGGTATTCGCAGCCGAGATTGACCGCCTCGAGGAGTTCCTCGGCGCGGCGCTCGGCGTCCTTTCTTGCGACACCCGAAAGGAGGATCGGCCTGAGAATGGCCTCGCGGATGGTCTTGCGCGGATTCAGAGTCGAGCGCGGGTCCTGGAAGACCACCTGGATGCGCTTGGTCATCTCCCTTTTCCGCTTGCCTATCGGCCCCGAGATGTCCTCGCCGCCGAAGCGGATCGTACCGCCGCTCGCCGTCTCCAGGCCGGCGATGACACGGAGGAGGCTGCTCTTGCCGCAGCCGCTTTCGCCCACGAGGCCGAGGGTCGATTGCCTCGGTATCGAGAGGGTGACGTCGTCGACGGCCTTGACCTTGCCGGCCTCGCGGCGCGCGAACATCGTGGAAGAATCGCCGAAGTGCTTGCGCACCGACTCGAGGGTCAGGAGTTCGGGCCTCGCGCCTTCGACCGCGTAGTCGTCGCATTCGGGGGAGAGGGGCTCGTCATCGCAAGAAGCGGTTTTTCCCAGGCCCTCTTCGATCGCCCTGGCGTAGCCGCACCTGACGACGCGGCCCCGGTCGAAGGCCAGCTGGGGCGGATCCTTTTCGGCGCAATCGGCCTGGGCGAAGGGACAGCGCGGCGCGAAGGCGCAGCCCTTCGGGAGGGAATCGAGCTCGGCCACCGCCCCCGCGATGGGAGTGAGCCTTCGCTTGCTCTTGTCGAGGAGGACCTCGGGGATGCAGCTCAAAAGACCCTGGGTATAGGGATGTTTGGGCGCTCCGATGATGTCGCCAATTGTTCCTTCTTCGACGAAGCGGCCGGCGTACATGACGCCGACGCGGTCGGAAACCTTGTAGACCACCCCAAGATCGTGGGTGATATAAAGAATGGTGGTGCGAAAATCCTTCTTGAGGGCGTTGAGCATGTCGAGGATGTTCGCCTCGGTGGTCACGTCGAGATTCGTCGTCGGCTCGTCGAGGATGAGGAGGTCGGGCTTGGTGACAAAGGCCATGGCGATGCAGACACGCTGGCGCATGCCGCCGGAGAGCTGGTGGGGATAGCGGTCGGCCACCTTTTCCGGATCGGCTATTTGCAGCCGATTGAGCATGGCCACAGCCTGTGCCCAAGCCTCGCGCCTCGAGACGCCTTCATGTGCCTCGAGGATTTCCGCGATCTGGAGCCCGACCTTGAGCGAGGGGTTGAGGGCGGCGCTCGGATCCTGATAGATCATAGAGATTTTGCTTCCCCATAGGGAGCGGAGGGCGCCACGCGATTTCTTGAGAATGTCGTCGCCCTCGAAAAGAATCTGCCCCGCCGGAACGGAGGCGTTCCTTTCGAGATAGCCCATTATCGCAAAGGCCAGGGTGCTCTTGCCGCATCCAGATTCGCCCACGACGCCGTAGGTTTCGTTTCGACGCAGGGAGAGGTCCAGGCCTCGCACCGCGCTGAAACGGCCGGCCCTGGTGCGATAGCTGACTTCCAGGCCCTTGATTTCGAGGATGTCTTCCATTGCCTGCCCCATCCTAAAGATCCCCGTTTCCAAGTTTGCGGATCGCGTCCGCGAGGAAGTTGACAGCGACCGTGAGACTCGCGATCGCGAGCGCGGGGAATACCGCCATCCATGGCGCGGTGGTGATGTAGGCCTGGGCGTCGTTCATCATCAGGCCCCAGTCCGGAGTCGGGGGCTGGACGCCGAGGCCGAGAAAGCCCAGCGAGGCGCTCGTGAAAATCGCGTAGCCGAAACGCACAGCCGCCTCGACGCCCAAGGGTCCCAGTGTATTGGGCAGTATTTCGACGAACATGATGTAGAAGGCGTTTTCGCCGCGCACCTTGGCGGCCTCGACGAATTCCTTGGTCTTGAGATCGAGGACGTCGCTTCGCACGACGCGGGCGATGCGGGGAAAGAACACGATCGCGATGACCACGACGACGCCGACAAAGCTCGGCCCCATGATGCCGAGCATCAGCATGGCGAAAAGCAGCATCGGGAAGGACATGAGGATGTCCGTGAACCGCATGATGAGTTCGTCGACGACGCCGCCGATGTACCCGGAGACGAGGCCGACGACGGTTCCGACCACGAGGCTGAGGAGGGTCGAGGAGGCGGCCAGGAGAAATACCGTATGACTACCGATCACCACCCTGCTGAACACATCGCGGCCGAAGCGGTCGGTGCCGAAGAAATGATGGAGGCCCGGCCCCTGGAACCTCTCGGCGATGCTCTGGTGCGAGGGACTGTAGGGCGCGATCAGGGGGCCGAAAATTGCCATGAGGAACCAGAAGGCGAGGATGAGAAGGCTGATCATGGCCGCTGGAGAGGCACCGAGGCGCCTCAAGCCTTCGAAGAAGGAGGCGAAGAAGCGGCCAATCGCCCCCAGGGTCTTGCGGAGGGCCGACTCGCGGTCCTCCTCGCAGGCCTCGTCAGGAACACGTCGCGCCTTGTCCATATTCAGTACCTGATCCGGGGATTGAGTGCGGCGTAGACCATGTCCGCGAGGAGGTTGAGGACGAGATAGGCGGCGGCCATCACGAGGACGACGTCCTCGATGAGGGGGAGGTCGCGCTGCTGGATGGCGAAGAGCACCAGGCCTCCCAGGCCGGGAAATCCGAAAACAGACTCAACTATGATAATACCCCCGAAGAGCCAGCCGATATTCATGGCAATTATGGTTACCGAGGGAAGCAGTGCGTTCTTGAGGATGTGGCGCGTGGTCACGAGGAAGGGCGGGAGGCCCTTGAGGACGGCCGTCCGGGCGTAAGTGGAGCGCGACGCGTCGATGACGCTGGCCCGTACCATCCTGGCCACATAGCCGAGGAGGACGAGGGAAACGGTTATAACCGGCAGCACGAGAAGGGGGATCTGCGAAAAAAGGCTCCGCGAAGAATCGATGGAACTCGCGGCGGGCAGCCAGTGGAGCATGACGCTGAAGATCAGCATTAGG
Source organism: bacterium (assembly GCA_021782015.1). Lineage (GTDB taxonomy): Bacteria > Spirochaetota > Spirochaetia > Treponematales > Rectinemataceae > CAIJMU01. Next base: position 10,843 of record JAJXVS010000119.1, read on the forward strand.
AATGTTCCGGAGATGAACTCGGGCAAAGAAATCGCAATGAGGGAAAGTGTCGAAATGAGGGTGTCGGGCCACTTACGCTCGTTGAGGCCGGCGATGACGCCCAGGGCGAGGGAAAGGGGCACGAGGATTATGGTCGAGGCCGCGGCGAGAAAGAGGGAATTGAGACCTCTTCGCGAGATGAGTTCGCCGATCTGCACGCCCTGCATCGAGAGGGACTCGCCGAGGTGGCCGGTGAGGACGCCGCCGATCCACTTGAGGAATCGCAGCTCCGGGGGATTGTTGAGGCCCAGGCGCTCGCGCAGGGCCGCGAGGGTGTCGGGGGTGGCGTTCTGGCCGAGGATCACCTGCGCCACATCGCCTGGGATGATCTCGGTTATGAGGAATATTATCACCGAGGCGAAAAAGAGGGATACGAGGATGAGTCCGAGCCTTCGTGCGAGGTACCGTGCCATGTCCGTCGGTTCCTTATGCGTCGTAGTCCCGCGAGCCCATCGTCGCGGTCGGCGGGCAGGAGAAGAAGCGCCTCTCCCCTGCCCGCTCTTCTGGCGCGCCCCCGCGCCGGCCGGGGCCGGGCGGGAGCGGGTCGCGGACAGCGGAGCCGGAAGCCCCTCCCCCGCGACCCCAAATGTCCGTGCTAGTTGGAAAGTTTCATGAAGCGATAGTCGTTGATCCAGTTTCGGGTAAGGTAGAAGTCCTTGATCCTCTTGGAAGCGCCAGCATAGTAAGGCTGGAAGAAGGCGA
>JAJXVS010000120.1 GCA_021782015.1 bacterium
GTTGATCCACGAGGGGCTGAGGGCGGCCTTCAAAAGGCGGGTATTTCTGTCACGAATCAGTCTGACTTCCACACTTGAGCGGATTTGGAAGAAGGACTTCGTGACGCCGGGGCTAAAGACGCAGCGCCGCCCCCCGGCCTTCGCCTTCGGCTAAGGGCAAAGAGTTGAAAGAAAGAGGCGCATTAAGCTTCGTGACACTTACGAAGGAAGACCAGGAAACGGCATACTAACAGAGTGATGAAGTGGAACTCGAGGCTTTTCCCCATCCTCTTTGTGGCCTGTTGCATCGCAGGGTTTGCCTCCTGCCACCGCGGACATGGACCGGCCAATAAGGGCCTGCCCGTTCCGCCACGGAGCAGGGGTGTCGGAAATTCCGTCGCCAATGGAGCCCCGGGGTCAAACGCGACAGGAAAGGGGACGCAGGAGTTCTCCGCGACCGGCGGCCCCTCTATCGCGCCTTCATCGGCAAATGGCTTCAGGGGAGGCCAGGAAGCCTCGCAAAGGCCGCCGGCACCTGAACTCAACCTTCCACCCGGCCCCGCCATGCCCTCGACGCCTCGTTACCTCAATGTAATGGCGCCGCCGACCATCATTCTTCCCTCTGACTTCTCCATCGGGTCGCTGGCGGACTTGAGCTCCAGTGGCGCCACCTCGATGAGCACCACTTCGACGAGCACCACATCGACGGGCGCAGCCTCGGCATATACTGTCTCGGCGGAGGGCGGGGCCGCTGGCGGTTCCCTGGACCTGACCGATCAGCCTCCGGGCCTTATGCGGACTCTCTCGGCCTTTCTCGATCGGGTGGTTTCCGGCGCAAATTTCAAGTCTCTTGTTCTCGAAGGACGCAGTCCCCTCGTAGGGGCGGTGCTGTCCGACTTGGCCGCGACGGGCCAGCCTGGCAGCCCGGTTTCGTGGCGTCTTGGTTCGGTGCGGGCTAATGGCGAGGAGGCCGTCGCCGCCTTCGTCCTGTTCGCAGACCTCATCGATCCGAGCGGGCCACCCAAGCTGCCGCCCCGCTGCAATGGTCTTCTTCACGCCCGTCTTGTCGAAAGCACGTGGTATATCGAAGATGTATCCCTTGATCCTGCGGGTCTCGCCTCAGACCGCCCGGTTCCCGATCCGCCTTGGCAGCCGTCGCTTTCGGGCGGCGACCCGCGCCCGGCGGCGACCCCATGAGGAGAAGCTGATGGCCACGCCCCTGAAGCGCATCGAAAAGGAATTCATGCTCGGCGCTGCCCGTGATGAAGGAACGCCCATTCTTCTGCTCGCCGGCTCGGGCGAATGGCCGGTCAAGATACGCGCCGTCGAATCCGATTTCATCACCTTTTCGCATGGCATGCCTCTCAAATTGATCCGCCAGGGTCTGCGCTACGAATTCCGCTTCGTCGAACGCGAACAGGCCCTTGCCTTCCGTGCCCGGACGATTGAGATCAAGGAGACCACCCTGACGGTGGAAATGCCGTCAACGGTCTATCGCAATCTCGAGCGCCGCTATTCGCGACGTCCGCCGCCGGCCGCGCTCAAGGTGGTTTTTTCTTTTATGGGCGAGCGCTATGAACTCTCCTATCCGGTGACGCGTGAATACGAGGCTCTGGCCCAGCCTGCCGTCTCCAAGGACTTCGATCCCAACGATATTCGGGGTCTCGTGCGCAGTTTCAACGAAAAAACCGAAGAAAAGGTAAGCGATCGGGCCATCGTCATGTTCAAGGATCGTTCGCCCGAAACCATGGAGGAGCGAGTCATCGCCAGAACGGGGCGTTCGCTTTTTCTCGCCACGACAGCGGGAGGGCTCCCGGATATCGATCCTCTGCCCAAGCCGCGCATCGTCACGCGAGGGGTTTTTGCGGAATGGCTGCGCGAGGAAGGATTTCCGGCCGAACAGGCCCTCGATGAACTCGCCCGTTTCGAGCGGGGTGTGAGGGAAGCCGGAATCCTTTCGGAACTCCTTGTCCCCATCCTTTTCCAGGAATACGTGATCGGCTATGTCAGCCTCGTCAACAAGACGGAGGGGCGCGAGCCCTTCGACCTGGCCATGCTCGAAACCTTCCACCTCTTTGCGCAGATCCTCGCCTGGTCCCTCAAGATCAACGGCTATTTCAAGGGGGCGCCCAAAAAGGCGCCGGGTTTCAGCGCCCGTGTCCTCGACGTGTCGGCAGGGGGGCTCCTCTTCGCCAACGAATCGAAGGATGTCGACAGTTCGCTCAGGCCTGACGCGCGGATCGACATTCTATTCACCATCGGCGAGCGCAGGCTCAAGGCCTCGGCGATCGTACGCCGGACCTGGAAGGAAGGAAATCAGAATTATTACGGTCTCGAATACGACCAGATCCAGCCCGAGGATTTCCGCTTCCTCTTCGAAACTCTGTATGGGCGGCCCTTCACCGACGCCGACGGCTTTTCGGTGGAGGGTCTGGCGGTAAAAAAGCCGCTGGTGGATTTCGGGGACCTGCGCCCCTAGGGTGGAGGCCCGCGAGGGTCGAGTCCGTGCTGCGGGAAGGCTAAGGGGCGGGCCCCCTCCCTCCTATGCCCCGTGGCGACGCTTGGGGAAGCGTTTGAGCATCGCGACCGAGTTGCGCTTCTGGTTGAAGATGAAGCCGCCGTCCCAGTATTCGAGGGCCGCGAACAGGGCGTTGCCGCCGTCGTTGTCGTCGGAGGTCGCCGAGCGAAAGGACACGTACTCGGAGAGCGATTCGTAGTCCTGCTTGTCGAGACAGCTCTGGCGATTGCGGTTGAAGGCGTTCCACTTCTCCAGATCCTTGAAACCCTGGCCCTCGTCCTCGACGATGAGGTGGGCGTGCTCGGGGCTGAACTCGTACCAGACCATGACTTTCTTTTCGGGATTGGAGCGATTTCCGTGCTTGACCGCGTTTTTGATGACCTCGGAGATCTGCTGCTCCAGCAGGTTGATTTCCTTGATTTCGGGCGGGGCCGACTGCACGATTAAAAGGGTGAAATAGCGGATCTGGCGGAAATCCGAGGGGAATTCCTTGTGCAGCATGCCCGCCCGGTCGAAAAGCGGCGAGTTCTCGTCCACACGGATTTCGAGCACGCCCTCCACGAGGTTTTCGTTCTTCATTCTTATTCCTCCAACTTGGCCAGGGCGTCCTCGATCGTCGGCGTTATGGGGAAGTAACCCATGAGTTTTGTAAGTTCTATGACCTTCTTGACCGAGCCGTGTATGTTGGTGATGACGAGCCTGAGGTTCATCTTCTTGATGGTGGAGCAGATGTAGATGAGCGCGCCGATGCCGCTCGAATCTATGTAGTCCACCTGTTCCAGGTTGACGATGAAGCGCTCGACCTTCTTTTCGAGCATCTTCATGACCAGTTCCTTGAGTCGGTATGAATTGTAAAGATCCATCTCGCCGTTGACGTCGATGATGTAGTTCTCCCCGCTTTTGCGGATCTTGAGTTCCATGGTCGCGCGCTCCTACCTACTTCTTGCCTTGATCACCAACAGGGTCTGGTCGTCGTGTCGCCGCGTCGCGCCGGCGAAATCATCGAGTTCCGTCTTGATGGATTCCGCGATTTCCCTCGCTCCGAGTTCACGCACGCGGAGGAGGGCGTTGCCGAGATTCTTCCTGCCGAATTGCCTGCCCTGTTCGTTCATGGCCTCGATGACGCCGTCGGAGTACAGGAGGAGGATGTCGCCCGCGTCCAGCTTGAGCGAGCGCGACGAGTATTCGGTGCTCCGTTCAACTCCGATCGGGATGCTTTTGATGTCGACGGATTCGAGGCTGTCCGAAGCCTTGCGATAGAGCACCAGCGGCTGGTGCGCCGCGTTCACGTACTCCATTTCGCCGTCCTGGCCATTCGCGAAGAGCAGGCTCAGGGTGGAGAAGTGATCCATGTCGATTTTTCCCGAAAGGCCCCGGTTGACCCAGGACATCAGCGTCGCCGCATCCTTGGTTGAGTGGACGATGAGGTGGAGGATCGAGCGCACCATGACCATGACGAGGCCGGCCGAAACGCCCTTGCCGGCGACGTCGCCGAAGACCACGAGATTGCGGCCACCCCGGACGGGGATGACATCATAATAGTCGGAACAGACGCCGCGGGCCGGACTCGTATAGACGCCCAGGTCGTAGCCCGGCATCTCGGGCAGTTTGCGGGGAATGACGGTGCGCTGGATCTCCTCGGCGATGGCCGCCTCGCGGTCGATGTCGCCGCGCTCGGCCGCCTCGAGAAAGGTAAATGCGTCCGATACGGAAATCGCGCCGAAGCTGCCGAGGAGCTTGAGCCGGTCGAAGTCGCGTTCCGAAAAGGGATCGTCGCCGATGCGGGCGACCGCCACGAGGCCTATGACCTGGTCGCGAGCCTGGAGGGGCGCCACCATCAGCGATCGGAGCCTGAGCCAATCCTCGTCGCCGTTGGGTGGCACGCGGGGGTCATTCGCGGCGTCGGGAATGAGGAGGGAGCTGCCGTCGCGGGCCAGTTCGCCGAACAGGCCCTCGCCCAAGCGGAAGCGTGCGTGGCGGACATGCGAAGTGACCCGCTCTTCGTCGCGAGGCAGGCTGTCGGGAAGCTTGTAGGGCGGCGGGAAACGGCCTTGGAGGGAACGTACGGCGATGATCTCTTCAAACTCCTCGGTGAGGAGCACGACGCCTCCATTGGCGCCTGTCCGCTCGACGGCGACGCCAATAAGGCCATCGAGGACTTCCTGAAGGGAAAATCCCGACTTGATCACCGAACCGGTCGCCGTAAAGAGGTCGTAGAGGGAATCGACGGATTCCTCGTAATAGCCGACGGCGCCGACAAGGTCTTTTCGGAGGATGTCGACAAATATGAACCCGACGAGGGCGATCGAACCGTACCAGGCCGAGACGATGAGAAAATGGAACCAGGCAGCCGAAGGGACTGCATAGGCCTCGGCCCCGAGGTACAGGAGGCTGACGAAGGCCAGGGGCAGCCGAATGGTCCTGAGGAGGCGCCCCCCCTGTCCGGCGGAAATATCCCTGCGATGGCTTCCGTGGAAGAAAAGCACGGCGATGGGGGGAATCCCTCCGACGAGAAAGAGGGCGCTTTGCCATTTGTCGCCGCCCATGACATCGAAGACGCCGGCAAGGATTCCTGCCGCGATCGAGACGGCCGAGCCGAGATAAAGGAAGGGGCCGCGTCCGAGGGGGAGACCGAAGGCGAGGGCGAGGGCCCCCAGCAGCACGAGGTCGCTGGCGATATAGAGACCGGGGCTCTGATGGAACTGCCACAGTATGTCGCGGAGCAGGGCGAGGATAGCGACGACGATGAAGCCGCGCATGACGCCTTCGGCTTCCATCCTTTGCCAGAAAGCGAAGGCGATGATCAATATGAAGGCGATCGAGAGCTGGACGAGCTCGGGACCGCCGAGTGCCCTCGCTATGCTTGCAGGATCCATGAACCATCCTCTACCGGGGTTGCCACACAACTACGAAGGCCCCCGAGGGGGCTCAGGGTTGGCCGAAGTCTAGCATCGCGTTCCGGGGTAGTCAACGCGAGCTTTTCCTTGAATCCCCTCTGTCGACCGCGACGCCTCTTTCACTGTATCGTCGAATTGTGCCGCCAAGGGCCGCCGGCTATCGGTGGTGAGTCCGGCGGAAAACGAGGTCATGAAACGAGGGGTCCATGCTATTCATCTACCTCCGTCTGCCCTACCGTCGCCAACTGCGTGTCGTCGATCCGGAAACAGCCGCCCTCGTAGACGGGGCCATCGGGCGGATCGCCCTCGATTTCGACGCAAAACTCCGCAAAAGCGAGGTCAAGGCCCTCTTTTCCATTGCCGAAACGGAGGGTTGCGCCTTTCTCCGCGCGGCCGAGGCCCTCCGTTCCCTCGCGGCCACCCTCGAGGCACTTGGGCCGAGGCTTCACGGGTACACCCTCATCATCGATCGCTCGGAGCGCGAGGCGGCCGATGCCCTCGAAGGCCTTGATCGCCTCTGGCTCGGGCTCCCCGAGGATGGAGCCTGGGTGACTTCCGCCGCCCTCGCCCGGCTCGGCTCCTTTCTCCGAAGCTCCGGACAGGGGGGAAACATCAAGAGGATTGTGGGATTCAGCCTGGCCGACCCCATCCTGCCGCCGGAGTGGAAGGCTCCCGTCCCCGACCCGGGCCTCATCGACGCGGCTGTTTCGATCATGGAGGCCATGCGGCAAAGAAAGGAGGGCGCCGAAATTCTCCTGGCCCTTGGGCCGGGCGAGGCGCCAGGGGCCCTCATCGAAGCTGCCCTGCGCCGATTGTCGCCGGACCGGACCTCCATCCTCCGCGGCGGCCCGGGTACGATTCTGACGCCCCTCGCCCCCTTCTTCGCCTTTCCCCCTCCCGATCCGGAGGATTTCGGGCAGGCGGCCCAGGCGGCCCGCGGTGTGGCGGCCGGACTCTGCCGCCACCACCATGGACCAGCCCTCCTCGCGGCCTACGGCAGCCACCTCCGCACAAGGCTCGGCATGTGGGACAGGGGCGAGGCCGAGGGGCCCGCGTGGATCGTCTTCGAGGATCTCGACAGGTTCTCGGAAGAAGGACTGTCGATCCTCTCTGCCCTCCTCGAAAAGAGGGAGGAAAATCGCTCATCCCGAGCCCCCCTCATCCTGGCCACGGCCGGCGCCCTCCCCAAGGAACTCCCCGGGAGACTCCTCCGCTCCCTCGCCGTTCCCCCCTTCCCCTTCAAGGAGATGGCCGAATCGGCCACCAAGGCTGCCCTGGCCATCGGCAGGCCCACGATGGGCCCGATCCTGGCCGGCGCCGCCAAGGGAGAGGCCTTCCGGCTCGGACTCGCTCTCAGAATCGCATGGACAGTCCATCAGGCGGAAAAGCTCGTCAATGGAGTGGAAATGGAGACGGCCGCACTCATGGCCCTCGCGATCGAAGGCTTGAGCGCGGAATTCGGAGGCTGGCTCCGCGCCCTCGCCATTTCGGAAGACCTTCTCGACGATGCCGCCTATGACGAATTCCTTTCGGCGGCCGGTTATGACCGGGGGATTCGCCCCCTCATGGCCTCGTCGATGGCCAGCCTGGGCCTGGTGCTCGACGAGGGAAGACCGCGCCTCGCACACGCAGGGCTTCAGGAATGGATCGAGGCCACCAAGGGCGATTTCGAAAGCATCGATCGGGCATTCGCCGCCGAATTGGCCAAGCTGTATGCCAAAAAGCGAATAAGCCCTTCCCTCGCCTTGTACCGACTCCTGGTCGCCAAGGACCCGGCCGAAAAGGCCAGGACGGCCTTCCTCCTCGACGCCCTCGCCGCCGACATGACCCAGGGACCCTCGATCCTCGGAGAAAAACCCTCGACCTCGGACTCGCCCATCGAAGGCTGCATCCCCCTGTTTCGAGCCTGGACTGGATCGTCGGGAAGGGATGCGGCCCTTGCACTCGACGACCTGGCCACTTCCCTAGGCGGCGCCTCTCCTTCCAGCCTCGATTCGGCCATGCTCTCCTTTGCCCGTTCGGTGGATGATTTTTCGCGGGGTGTCGAACGAAGCGATGCCTCCTCCATCCGCAATGCCCTCATGCGCTTTCACGATTTCGGCGCCCAGAGGGCCGAGGCCAAGGCGCACCGCCTCCTCGGACTCGCAGCCCTTTCCAACGGCCAAATTCAGGAGGCCGCCGATTATCTGTCCAATGCCGAGGAATTGGCCTCGTCGATACCCGAAGGCATGGAGTCCTTCTTTTCCTCCCTCGCCGCGGCCGGTGCAGCCTTCGTCCTGGGCGACATGCGACACTCGGGGCTTTGGATCGAAAGGGCCGAAACGGTGGCCCGTTCCTCCTTCAGGCCCGATTGGGCCCTCGGGTCGGCCTTCGCCGCGGCGCGACTCGACTTCGAACTGGGTCGTTATGGGGCCGCTGTCGGCACCTTCGAAGGCATCGTCAAAAAGGCCGGGGAGCTCGGAAATGAAGAGGCGCGGGAGAGGGCCATGTTCTGGGCTGTCCGCGCCGCAAGTTGGTCGGGCACGAGCACGAGGAGCCGAGCCCTCCTTTCCTCCCGTCCGGACGATGCAGAGGCCTCCTGGTTCCTGGCCGAAATAGCAGCCTGGGAAGGCGACTGGGACCAGGCCGCCCTCCTCGCCGATCGCGCCTGCGCTTCCATCCCCGCGCGGGCCTGGCGACCGATAGACGCCCTTTCCTGGAATTCGGGTTTCGACCTCCTCGAAGGCCCCTGCCTCGGACTCTGGCCCTCGAATTCCTACCTCGCGGACCAGACGGCCGCCTTCGCATCCTATGTCCACGCCATGGCGGAAAGCGATCCGGCCAGGATTGAGGAGCTCACCGCGCGCAGCCGCGAGGGCAGGCTCGCCGCCTTCCACCCACAGGCTCACCTCTACGACTGGCTCGCCTATCTGGCCTGCGAAACCCTCGAATCGCCGCCCTTCGATCCGGCGACCCTCCTTTCGCGGGCCTGGAAGGCCCTGCAGACGCGAACCCTGCGGATCGAGGATGCCGCGCTCAAGACCCAGTTCCTCGAAGGCAATCGTTGGAACCGGGAAATCGTTTCCGCCGCGCGGGCAAGAAGGTTGATATGACAAGCGCCGCAACGGCTCGAGCCAAAAGGTCACCATGAGCGAGCGAGCCCTCGGCGCCTACTGCTACCACGCTGCCCGCGGTTTCCTCGATCATCTCTTGGAGGAACTTCCGGAGCGGGACCGACTCGACGGCGAACTCCTCACGGTGAGCGGCCCACGACAAAGGGTCTTCTGGACGCGCAACGTCTGGCTATCGCCCCTCCTCATCGAGTTCTCCTCGGTGCGGGAAGCTGCGAACAAGTTGCGCGACATCCAGAGGAATTGGGCCCCCCTGCCCGCCCGCCTTCATCGGCGCGCGGCCCTCATCGCCGAGAAACTCCCTCCCCTGCCGCGAAGGCCGCGCCCCTTTCCCTTCGCGGTGCCCGACACCCCGATGGGCGCCTTCACCCTCCTCGACGAGGGGCTCATGCTCGCCTCCCCCTCCTGCTCGAATCCCTTTCCGAACGGGGAATTTGACTTCGAAGAGGACCACGAGGGCCCGCCGAGCCGAGCCTACCGCAAGCTCTGGGAGGCCCTCCTCCTCACGGGCAAAGTGCCGCGCCCGGGCGAGCGCTGCCTCGACGCGGGGGCGGCGCCTGGCGGCTGGACCTGGGCCATGGCAGGCCTGGGAGCCTCTGTGCTCGCCATCGACCGGGCGGAACTCGAGCCGCGGATCGCGGCCATGAGCGGCGTCGAGACGATGAAGGGCGACGCCTTCGCCCTCCTGCCCGAAACCCTCGGAGCGGTCGATTGGCTCCTTTCCGACGTCATCTGCTATCCATCGGCCCTTCTCGCCTGGGTCGAACGCTGGGTCGCCTCCGGGCTGGCGAAAAACATAATATGTACTATAAAGATGCAGGGCGCCGACTTCGACCGGGCGACGGCTGCCCGTTTTGCGGCCATCCCCGGCTCGCGCGTGGTGCACCTCTGGCACAACCGGCACGAGCTGTGCTTTATCCGCGTCGAGGGCGATCGGGGCCTGGGCTCCTGATGACTGGGGCGCGGGATGGGGACGGCGGGCCGAGTGGGGGCGGCGTGCCGAGTGGCGACAGCTTGCGGCGCGGCGGCAGCTAGCGGTCTGGGGCGCGGGGCGCTCTGAGCGCGGAGGCGAGGGCCTTGGCCCCCGCGATCAGTCCGGCTCCTCGGGTTTCGGGAACATCCCCGCCATCTTTCCGAAGAAGGCCTCGCCCTGCGCCTCGGTGGTCTCGCTCGACATTTCGCAGGCGAGGAGAAGGTGCGCGGGAATCTCGGCGAGGAAGGGGCTCGGCTGCATCTCGACGGTGTCTTTCTGTCGGCGACGGCGCGCGCAGCTCGTCACGAGAAGACGCTTCCGGGCGCGGGTGACGGCGACATAGAACAGGCGCCGCTCCTCTTCGAGCTGGCCGCCCTCCTCGAGGCTGCGGGCGTGGGGAATGATGCCATCTTCGCAGCCCGCGATGAATACCACCTCGAATTCGAGGCCCTTGGCCGCGTGGATCGTCATCAGGTTGACCTTGCCGTCGCCCTCGCTCTCGTCGTCGTCCCTGGTCACGAGGGTGATGCGGTTGAGCCAGGCGAAGAGACCGGGATCGAGAGTGTCCGGATCCTCTTCCCAATTTTTTATCATATTTATGAAGGTTTCGACGTTGTGGAATTTCCACTTCGCGGCCTTCTCGTTGTGGCGGTTCTCCTCGATGAGATAACCCCAGTAATCGACGGCGTCGACGAGTTTTCGCACCCTTTCGGCTATCCTTTTCTTGCCCAGGAGTTCCTCGCGCCAGGTATCGAGGAGATCGAGGAATACCCCGACGTCGACGATGGCCTTTTCGGACAGGCCCGCGAAAAAGCCCGCGCGCACGCTTTCGGCCGCCTCGGCAAACAGCCGGTCGCCAAGGTCCGCACTGCCGTGGCCATGAGGCGCGCCGCCTCCAGTGCCCCCCCCCCTCGCGGCGGCCTCACGCCCCGCGGGCGAGCCTCCCTCGGCGGGCAGGAACTCGCCCGAACGCGCGAACTCCAGGGCCGTGCGCATCGAGCAGGACTTGGCCTTCGCCACCGCGTTGATCTTCTCTATCGTGACCTTGCCGATGCCGCGGCGCGGCGTGTTGATGACGCGGAGGAGGTTGATGTCGTCGTCGGGATTCGCCAGGACGCGAAGGTAGGAAATGATGTCCTTGATCTCCTTGCGCCCGAAAAAGGAAGTGCCGCCGGAAATCCGGTAGGGCACGTTTTCGGCGAGGAGGGATTCTTCCATGCGTCGCGCGAGGTTGTTGGTCCGTATGAGTATTCCGAAGTCTTCCCAGGGCCGGTGTTCCTCGAACTTGATCTCCTTGATCGTGCGGGCGATGAAGTCGGCCTCTTCGGCCTCGTCGGCCGGAGTGTAGAGCTCTATCGGCCTTCCGCCGGGTCCGTCGGGCGACCACAGGGCCTTTTCCTTGCGATTGTCGTTGTTGGCGATGATGGCGTTGGCGGCGTCGAGGATGGTCGAGGTCGAGCGGTAATTCCGCTCGAGCCTGACCTCCTTCCTCTCGGGAAAATCCTTTTCAAATAGCATGATGTTTTCGTAGTTGGCCCCGCGCCAGGAATAGATCGACTGATCGTCGTCGCCCACGACGCAGACGTTGCGCGCGGAGATGTGGCGCATCATCTTGTATTGCTGGAGCGAGGTGTCCTGGAATTCGTCGATCATGATGTAGCGGTAGCGCTCGCGCCACTCGGCCGCCACCTCGGGATGGAGGTCGAAGATGTCGATCGGAAGGCCGATGAGGTCGTCGAAATCGACCGCGTTGAAGATGCGCAGGGACTTGCGATAATCCTCGTACAGACCCCGGTAGGCATCGTCGGCCTTGGTCCAATCGCGGATGCCCGTCGAGATTTCCGAGAAGAGCGCGCCGACTTTCCATGCGTCGAAGCTCTCCATCCGGAAGCCGAGCTCTCGCGCGCAATCCTTTATCAATTGGTTGCGATCGGCCTCGTCGTAGATGGAGAAGTTGTCGCGGAAGCCCAGCCGGTGGATCTCCTTCCTGAGGATC
>JAJXVS010000392.1 GCA_021782015.1 bacterium
ATACAATCGTCAAGGTGGTCCGGAAAGGGCGGGGCGTCATCGGCCTCTTTCCCGAAGGTCAGCAGAGCTGGGATGGGCGAAGCCTCCCCCTCATCCCCTCGACGGCCAAATTGCTCAAATTCCTTAAAATTCCCGTCATTGTCGCCAAATCCCGCGGAGCCTGGGGCTCGCTGCCTCGCTGGACCTGGAAGCGGCGCGCCGGCGGCATGGAAATCGAGTTTTCGCGGCTTTTCGAGGGCCCTGACCTCGCGGCCATGGACCACGAGGCGGTCGAGGAGGCCCTCGAAGGGGCCATCCGCCACGACGAGCTCGCCTGGATCGATGCAAGCGGAAAAAGCTATCGCTCGACGCGACGGGCCGAACGCCTCGAACTCGCCCTGTTCATGTGTCCAAGCTGTTCGGGCATCGGCACGATGCGGAGCGAAGGACAGGAATTCGGCTGCCGCGCCTGCGGAGCCTCCCAGCGACTCGATGCCCGCTATAGGTTCCGCCGCGTCGGAGGGACGGAGCCGCGCTTCGCCGATCCCCGGGAATGGATGGAATGGCAGGCGAGCGCCGTGGGGCTCCTGGCCTTCGAGGCTGTCGCCTCGAAAAAGTCGACACCCCTCTTCTCAGACGAGGACGCGCGCCTTTTCCGGGGCAGAAGAATGAATCCCCTCAATCCGGTGGCCCGTGGTCGCCTCGATCTCTATTTCGACCGGATGGAACTCATCGTCCGCGGGAAAATTCACCTGGTCTTCCATATCCCGCTCATCGACGGCACGGGGGTCCTCACCCGGCAGACCTTCGAGTTCTATATCGGGAAGCATCTCTATCGCGTAACCTATCCTCACAAGGGTGTCTCGGCCCTCAAGTGGCAGCTTGCGGTCGAGGCACTCAAGCGGGAGCTCGCATGAGCCTGAACACTCGCGATATCGCCAACCTCGCCTCATCGCGGCTCTTCGCGGGCATCGAGGTGACCGAGCTTGCCCAGGCCCTTTCGGCCACGAAGGCCCAGGCCCATTCCTTCGAGGCCGGTCGGGTCGTCCTCCTGGCTGGTTGCGCCTACGCTGAACTCAGAATCATCCTCGAGGGCGAGTGCAGCGCGGAGATGACGAGCGGCGAAGGGAAGACCGTCATCATCGAAACCCTCGGTCCGGGCGAGGCCATCGCGACGGCCGTCCTCTTTTCTCCCGGCGGGAGGCTTCCGGTCACCCTTGTGGCCAAGAACGAACTCAGGCTGGTCTCCATTCCAAAGGCGGCCTTCCTCGGTCTCTGCGGACGCTTTCCGGCCCTCCTTGCGGCCCTGCTCGACGACATGGGCTCCCGCATGGCCTTCCTGACCGACAAGTACAGGAGCCTTTCCTTCGCCTCCCTTCGGGAGCGCATCGCCGACTGGCTCATTCGCAGCGCCGAACGGAGGGCCGAGGGCGTCGAAGTGCGACTCGCGACCTCGAAGGAGAGGCTCGCCGCGGTCTTCGGCGTCGCCCGTCCCAGCCTTTCGCGGGAGCTGGGCGAACTCGTCGCGCGCGGCCTCATCGAGATGAAGGGCCGCCGAATCAAGATACTCGACGAGGCGGGGCTCAAGGCCCTCAGACCTCGCTGAAAGAGGAGTCACCGTGCCGATGGTGGAAAGCGACGAAAGGGCGGATCGTGGCGAGGCGGCGGGCCTCATAGCCGCCTACGAGAGGGAAATGGGCAAGCGCCTCGTCGGCAGGCTCGATTTCATCCGCGGAATTCTGGCGGGGGTCGTCGCGGGGGGCCACGTCCTCCTCGAGGGCGTGCCGGGCCTTGCGAAGACCCTCGCGGTGCGGAGCTTCGCCGACGTGGCGGGCCTGAGTTTCAGCCGCATCCAGTTCACTCCCGACCTCCTCCCCGCCGACATCACCGGAGCCCTCGCCTGGGAGCAGGCCACGGGGAAATTCATCCCGCGGAAGGGTCCAATCTTCGCGAACGTCATCCTTGCGGACGAACTCAATCGAGCGCCGGCCAAGGTCCAGTCGGCCCTCCTTGAGGCCATGGAGGAAGGGCAGGTGACAATGGGCGACACGAGCCATCGCCTGCCCGAGCCGTTCTTTGTTCTCGCCACCCAGAACCCCATCGAGCATGAGGGTACCTGGCCCCTGCCGGAGGCCGAGCTGGATCGTTTTTCGATGAAGTTGGTGGCCGGGTATCCGGGCGCCGAAGAGGAAGAACGCATCGTCAAAACATCGGGCGAGGCCCGGAAGGTGCCCGTCCAAAAGGTGCTCGACGCAGGCAGCATCGCGCAGCTCCGGCGGGCGGCCGAATCCCTTCGCTGCGACGAGGCCATACTCGGCTACGTGGTGCGCCTCGTGCGCGCGAGCCGGCCCGGGGCGGAGCAAGGCGGCACGACCGCCGGCGGCGGTACGACCGCCGGTGGTGCCTCGGGAATCGGAAGCGCCCTCGCTAAGGACATAGGGCATTATGTGGAATTCGGCGCCTCCCCCCGGGCCTCAATCCAGCTGTACCGCCTCGCGCGCATCGAGGCTCTCTTTTCGGGGCGG
>JAJXVS010000121.1 GCA_021782015.1 bacterium
TTGCCCCTTTTATGCGGCTCCGAACTCCAACCGAGCCCGATCCCGAAGCTCGGCGACGGTTTTGAAGATAGCCCGCACCTTTTCGTCGGGGACCTTCTCGTCCATGTTGATGCAGCAGACACCCGTAAGCCAGGGATCGGCCGACTCGCCGACGAGGCGCGTAATGGTGGCTTCGATTTCCTCGACCGACCAGCCGCCGATCTGAACCGGATCGAGCCTGATGTTAAAAAAGGTCTTCGGCAGGGCCTTCCGGAGTGCCGCGACATCGCCGCCCCAGCCCAGGTCGAGGAAGTCGAGGGCGGGGATCTTCGCGTAGGAATCGGCGAAACGGTGGGGGTCCTTGCCGCAGAAGTGGATGCCGAAGGGCCTGTGCGTTTCGCTGAAGGCGATGTCGTATTTGAGAAGGTACTCCTCGTAGTCGGCGACGGAAATCATCGTGTGCGAACACTCGGAATGAAGAAAGACCGGCGCCTCGAGGTTGACGAGGTTGCGGTTGACGGAGATGGAACTGCTGCCCGTGGCGTCCTCTATTCTTCGCGTAAAGGCCTCGATCACCGAGGCGATTCCGGAGAAGAAGGACTTCACCTCGTCCGGTCGGTCGGCCATGTCGAAGAAGAGTTCCTCCCCGCGGAGGTCGAGGCTCGCGTTTAGGATGCCGCCCCAGTTGATGTCGCCGCTGAGGTGGCCATGGCGGGTCTTCAGCGCCTCGGCGAGGGCGTCGATGCGCTTCCAAGCCTTGCTGGCCCGCGCCTCCTCAAGATCGACCGCGAGGCCTTCCCGATGCGCGCAGCGCACCTGGGGAGGGGCCTTCTCGGAGTAGCCGACCTCGCAGCCGAGCATCTCGGAGATTATGTAGCCAGCAGCGAGGTGAACGGCGCCGATCTCGGGCCTGTCGCTTCCGCCGCGGCTGCCGAGGCCGCAGTCCCCGAAGCGCTCATAGAGAACCTTCTCCATCAGGCTCTCGGACTCGACCCGCTTGGCCGGGTGGTAGAAGAAGTCCTCATCGAAGCTGATTCCGGCGGCGCGATTCCACCAGGAGGGATGGAAGACGACATCGACGGGAAGCATATCCTTGGCCAGGGTGGGGCTTTGTCCAATCACTTCGTGCCTCCCGAACTTACGCACAGAGCTCGTGGAGCCCGTGATAGAGCCTGTGCTGCTCCACGGGGTCCTGAACGTGGGTGCCCACGATCAACTTCATGCCCGGCTTCCAGAGGCGCCTGGCCCTGGACAGGACCTCCTCGGCGTCGCCCACGATCCGGGCGTGGAGGACGATTCCGGTGCCGGCCAGGGCGTCGCGGAATTCCTCGCACTTGTTGTAGCCGGGATCGGTCTCGGGACTGAAGGCCCCATCCACCAAGAGGAGGTTCGGCAGCTTCTTCACCGACTCGATCCAGCGCCCCCAATCTCCGCAGGAATGGAAGACCGTCCCGCCGAAGCGCTCGCCGATTCTCGCGGAGATCGGCAGGCAGAATTCCTCGTACATCGGAGGGGAGAGCATGATGACATTGTCCGTGCTCAACCCGATTCCGGTACCCCGCCTGGAACTCGCGAAACCGTGGCCGGGGCGGGCAAGGGCCGGGCCGATGATCCGCGATTGAAGCTCGGTGAAATCGATGATGACATCGCCTAATTGGTTCAATATCCGCTTGACCCGGTCGGGCTCCTCGTAGAGGGCCATCAGGAGCTGGCCGATGTCGACGAGCCCGCCCACCACGTTGATCGGATCCTGGATGTCGCACCAGGACATGGGCAGGCGCCCCTTCGTCATTTCCAAAAAGTAATCGATCGTCTCGAGGGTGTACCTCATGATCGGAACATCCTCGAATCGGGAGGCCACGAGCTCGGGAAGCTCGGCGAGGCTTGGGTAGAGGGCCCGCACCGCCGGGGCCTGCCCCGCCGCCCATTCGTAGACCGCGCCGAAGGCCGAGGCCGTCGTGCCGATTCCGTACCAGGGCTCAAGATAGGTCGGAGCGTCGGATTGAAAAAGCAGGGACTTCTCGAGGCCGCCCAGCTGCCAGCGCAGGGATTCCTTCATGTCGCGACAGCCGTCCCTAAAGACCTCGCCTGCCCTGACCCGCTGCCAGACGGCGATGCCCTCTTTCTTGCCCATGAACTCGGCGAATCGGCCGTCGCAGGCCGCGGCGTAGTCTTCGTAGCGCCCGACGTCGAAATCGGCGGGCTCGACCTGATCGACGGGCATCGCCATCGCATCCCGCAGGTTGTAGTTATATGTCTTGCCCACTGGTCACTCCTCGAAGGCCGAAAAAAGGGGGGTACCTGCGTACCCCCCGGTTGTACAAGCGAAGCGCCTACTTTTTTATCTTGGAACCGACGAGCTGATCCCACATGTCGAAGGCCGTGGCCATCGCCTTGTAGTCGAGCTGGACTTCATTGGGCAGGGTCTTGACGGCCTCATCGAGGTTTTCCCTCATCGCGGGCCTGATCTGATCCTGGATCTCCTTGGAGGCCATGCTCAGGGGGACGTCCTTGATCGCCGGGCCCGGATAGAAGTAGCCGGTCGCGTAGGTCGCCGCCTGGTTCTCCGGCTTGAGCATCCAGGCCATGAGGGCGAGGGTCACGTTCCGCCTGTCCTTGTCGAGCCCCGCGGGCATCACCAGATAGTGGGCGTCGTTGATCCAGTGCTGACCGGTGAAGGTGAAGGCCTTGTCGGTCGAGGGAATTATCTGAAGGATGCGCTGGTTCATGTCCCAGCCGATATGGCTCGCGATCATCCACCTGGTCCCCTCGGCCAGCTCCTTGAAAGTGACCGCGGTCCCGGTGGGGTAGTAGTCGATGTACTGATCAAGTTCCTTGAGATAGGCCCAGGTCTTGTCCCAAGTCCTCGGATCCTTGGGGTCCTTGTCGCCGAGGATGTAGGGAAGGCCCTGGAGGAAAGACCGACCGGGACCAGAGTTGGCGGGCCTCGCGTAAAAGAACTTGCCGGGATTGGCCTTGGCCCAGGCGAGGAGTTCGGCCGGGGTGGTGATCGGCTTGGTCACCTTGTCGGGGTTGTAGGTGAGGAGGGGGCCGCCGGGGCAGAAGACGGAGACGATGCCGTAGCCCTTCATGAGGTCATAGGCCTTCTTGGCGCCGGGCAGGTAGTTCTTCTCGAGATTCGGGAAAAAGGACTGGTACTTGGGCATGATCTGTTCCCATACGCCGTCCTCGATCGAGGAACCGATGGCATCGAGACCGACGATCAACATTGTATTCTCGAGTGAGCCGGCCATCTCTTGGGCCCTGATCTTCGCGACGACCTCGGGAGAGGTGAGCTTGAGGTACTCGATGCTGGCCACCAGGTTCGGGTTGGCGGCCTTGAAAGCCTCGATGACCGGCTTGGATAACTGGAGATTGCCGGCCGCATCGATGATGCTCAGCTTCACCGGTTTCGAGACCGTGACCTGTGCTCCCGCGACGGAGACGGCCAAAAAGGATGCGAGGAAAAGAAACACGAATTTTCCTGACCGAGATCTGAACCCCATGAAAGCCTCCTAGGCATGTCGGCACGATGCAACGTTAGCGCTAACGTCGGAGCTAGGATAACCTCACTTTGACGCTTGTCAATCGGAAAGCGTCTCTATCGTATCGATAGGGGGGGGGCGGCGGCCAGACGCCCAGGCCCTCTTCCATTGCGCGACTCCCACGACGCGGCCCCCCCTCGGGCGAGCTTCCGCCCGCGCGGGCCCCCCACCCGTGGCGGTCGCTCCGCGCCCGCCACGAGCCCCACCTTAAGGCGCGGGCGGCGATCTCGCCCTGCCCCCCCTGTGGGCCCAAGACCCCGCACCGGCAAGACATGATGGCTGGTGTTGATCGGAGTGGAACGGGGAGGTACCTTGTACATAAGAGACCGCAGGATGCCATTGATTTCGAGCTTCTATGGCAATCACATCAGGGGATTGGAATGAGCCGCCCGGCTAGCCCTTCACCTGTCGAGGTCAAGGCCCTCGACAATTGCAGACTTTGGCTTCGCTTCGACAATGGCGAGGAAGGAATATTTAATGCGGCGCCCTACTTTTCGCACGACTACTTCGCGGCCCTCCGCGTTCCCGCCTTTTTCAGGACGGTAAAGGTCAACCCCCTGACAGTGGAATGGCCCGGCGGCATCGACATCTGTCCCGACGAACTCTACGAGGGCAGCCGACCTTTTCGGAATGGCGGCGCCCCGACACTCACCAGCGCCTGAGCAGCTCCATCCGGAACACGCGGTCGAGGATATTGCGTCCGGCCGAAGCCTCCCAGGCTACCGTCATCCAGGCGCCCTTCGCCTCGTCCAGATAGAGCATGAGGAGGGGCCCGTAGTCGGGATGGGTTGCGCGGGCAAGAGGAGATTATCGGAGCGAGAATCATGGTGACAGCACAACTTATATATTGTATCACGAAACGGTCCATGGTTCCGAGGACCTCGGTCCACTGGCGATGCGCATCCTGCGCGAAGCCGACATCGAGCCATAGGAGGTTCCATTGGTTTACTACTGCCGACTGGTCGAGGAAGAGGGGATCTTTCTCGTCGAGTTCCCCGATGTTCCCAACGCGCTCACCTCGGGGCCTTCTCGCGATGAGGCCCTCGCCAACGCCGCGGAGGCATTGAACGGCGTTCTCGAGAGCGACATCGCCCAGGGATTTCCCCTCCCTGAGGCGCGAACAGGCCCGCGGAGGGGGCTGCACGGCATCGAGGTCGAGCCCCATATTCTCGTGGCCTGGGAATTGCGCAGGCTGCGCGGCGATCGGCCCCAATCCGAGATCGAGTTGGTGTAGAGATCACTCGAAGGGATTGAGGAGGGCGATTCCGAAGCCGGTGAAGTCTTTTACGTTGCGGGTCGCCAAAATCAGGCCATGCTCCCAGGCACAGGCGGCGATGAGGGCATCAGACTGGGCGACGGTCTTTCCCTCCGCTTCGAGAAGGGCCCGTCTTTCGCCGCTCCATATCGCCGCCGCTTCCGAAACCGGCAGTACTAGGCCCTTATCGGCCAGAAGTTGGCGCAGCCAGGCTTCCTTTCTGAGGAGTGCCCTTCTTCGGAGTCCGAAGACGAGTTCCTCAAGGGCTATCGTCGACACGGCTATCGTTTCGAGTCGCGCGAACCAGGCGAGGACCCTTCCATCGGGGATCTTTTTCATCACCTCGCTGACTACGTTGGTATCGAGAAGGTAGTTCATTCCCAGTCTTCCCCGAACGGATCGCGCCGATCATGCCGGCTCGGGGTTTCAGGGTCGCCCTCTTCCGTCTCGCTAATCTGGGCGAGGTCGGCCAACCACGAGGCCATGCTCTTTTCACCGAGGGCCGCCCCGTTCTTGGAAAAGGTCTCATAGGAGACCATGGCCGCTACCGGCTTGCCTCGGAGCAGGATGACCTGCGGCGCCTGGGCCGCCTGTATAAGGACTTGCGCAAAGTGACGTTTGGCGTTGGCTGAGGTCCAGTTTGTCATAGTCACTCCTTATGATCAAATATACCTTTTCGATGATCAAAATGCCAGTTTGATCCGCCGGGTAGGTCGATAGAGCCTCATCAACCGATAGGTTGTGGAAATCGCGGTATTTCGTCTTATAGACTTGACGAAAACGCGCATGTTGCTCATGTTTCTAGCATGAGCGACAATCGGGGGGCTCTGATAGGGCGGCAGGCGGAATCGACTATTGGGGCGGCGATCGACGCCGGCGGCAAGATCGTCATCGTGTATGGACCCAGGCAGGTTGGCAAAACAACACTTATTCGCCACCTCATTGCCCAAAGGCCAAACCTGAGGACCCTATCGCTGACGGGTGATGATCCAGCGGATCGGCGGGATCTTGCCGGTCGCGATGGCCCGAGCCTGTCTCGGCTCGTGGCGGGCTATGACTGTCTTTTTGTCGATGAGGCCCAGCGGATCGGGGACATCGGGCTTAGCCTGAAGTTGCTCCACGACTCGATGCCTGCTCTGCGCATCATCGCCACCGGCTCTTCGTCCTTCGAACTGGCCGCGAAGACCGCAGAGCCCTTGACCGGCCGCGCGAGAACCTTCGTCTTGTATCCGATAGCCATCGCCGAACTCGCACCCGCTCTCGATGACCGAGCCCTTTCGGGAGCTCTCGACGATTACCTCAGCTTCGGTCTCTATCCCGAGGTGCGGACTTCGCCGGGAGGAGCGGAGAAGGGCAGGGCGCTCAAGGAAATCACCGAGGCCTACCTCTATAAGGATGTCATCGAATTCGGCGGTATTCGCCATGCCGATCGCATCCACGACCTCCTTCGCCTTTTGGCCTTCCAGGTCGGGTCCGAAGTCTCGATAGCCGAACTCGCCTCCTCCCTCGGTCTCGGCCGGGATACGGTGGATCGCTATATCGACGTGTTGGAGAAGGCCTTTGTCGTGTTTCGCCTGCGCGGCTATTCGCGAAACCTCCGCAAGGAGGTGGGCAAGATGGACAAGATCTATTTCTACGATGTCGGCGTGCGGAACATGGTGATCGGCAACCTCTCCGAACCGGGTTTGCGCGACGACACGGGGCGCCTCTGGGAGAATTTCCTCGTGGCCGAGCGACGCAAGGCCCTCGAGTATCGTGGATCCTTGGCCAGTTCGTGGTTTTGGCGGCTCCGGACGGGAGCCGAGCTCGATTATGTCGAGGAGGAGGCCGGCCGGCTCCGCGGCTACGAGTTCAAATACGGCGGCAAATCGCCCAAGGCGCCCGCCTCGTGGGGCGAGACCTATCCGGCTTCGGGCTTCGCCTTCGTCAATCGTGATAATTGGCTGAACTTCGTCCTGGGCCGCGACCTCAATACGTACTAACTATAATTTTCTACCTCCACTGGCCGATCTCCATCACGATGCCGGACAGCCGATCGGGCCTTCCCTCCGTGTCGAGGGAGAGGGCGCCGGCCTCGGCCCAGACTCTTCGGATCGATCCGTCGGGGAGGACGATCCGGTATTCGAGGGGGATGGGCGTGCCTCGCTCCATGACCAATTGGTTGGAGGCCTCAACCGCGGCCCGGTCGTCGGGATGGATGGCCCGGGCGATGACCGTGGCCAGGTCGCCGGTGAAGTCGGCCCTGGAGATGCCGAAGAGGCGGTACATCTCGTCCGACCACTCGAGGCTGTTCGACTTGATGTGCCAGACCCAGCTCCCCACATGGGCGACGGCCTGGGAACGCTTGAGCTCGGCCTCGGACCTCTCCAGGGCCAGGCTGGCCGCCTTGCGTTCTGTGATGTCGATGATGATGGAATGGAGTATGTTCCTGCCCTCCATTTGGAGATGGCTCGTGTACACGGCGACCTCGCGGATTTCCCCATTCGCCAGGCGGTGCCTGACCTCGAAGCGGTTCCCGGCGCCGGTTCTGGCCGCCTCGATGTTGCCGAAGATCAGGTCGGCGGAATCGACGTTGATGTCCGTCACTTTCATATTTATGATAGTACTGTGAGGATAGCCGTAATAGCTGCAGGCGCTCTCGTTCGCGTCGACGATGGCCGCGGTGGCGGGATCGACCAGGAGCATGACCACCAGATTGTCCGAGAACAGGGCATGATAGAGGCTTTCCGACTCGGCCAGGGCCGCGTTGCTTTCCCCGAGCCTTTCCACGGTGACGCGGAGCTCCTCGTTGGTCCGCTCGATTTCCATGTTGGCGGCGTTGACCAGGCGCTGGGCCTCGAAGAGCTTGAAGGCCATTTTTATCGAGGCGTCGAGGACAGTGACGCTCGAGTTCTTGACGACATAGCCATAATTGGTAATTGATTCTGTCTTGTCAACTATGTCTTTCTCGGTGTGGGAGGAGAGGAAGAGGAGGGGGATGTCGCGAAGGGCGAGGATTTTCCTGGCTGCCTCGGTCCCGTCGATGCTGCCCTCGCCGAGGTCGATGTCCATCAGCACGAGGTCGATATCCTCGCCGCCGCGCCCCAGTTCGATGGCGCTCTCGCCGGTCGGGGCGTGGACGACCCGATACCCATGGGCCTCCAATTGCCGGGCCTCGGCCATGGCGATGATGAAATCGTCTTCGACGAGGAGGAGGTTCTTCGGTCGGTCCATGTCCCGCTCCTTCAATGTTCAGTTAATATAGCCATCCTCGGGCGCCTGTAGAAGCGGAAAAATCGAGACAGACCGCGATCCGCTTTTGACTTTGGTCCGCGCCCACCCTAGACTGGTCCAGGTATCTTTCCAGGCAGTCGCCCCGGCCACCCGGATGGCGGCTCCGGATCATCGCGGAGGCATATGTGAAAATTGGGACAAAACTGACGGCGGGCTTTCTCGCCGTGGCGGCACTTGCCGCCGGGGTCGGGGCTGTGGGCAATGGCAGCCTCCGCTCGGTGAACGCCAGGGACACCTTCATGTACGAAAAGTGCACACTCCCCCTCGGCCAACTCAGCCTCATCGCCAATTCCTACGGCAACATCCGCAGCGACATGCGGAACATGTTCATGCAAAAAGGCGCCGCCGGCGATGCCCAGCGCGCCCTTATAGATCCTGAAGTGAAGATCATCGAAGACAACATCGCGGGCTACAAGGCCACCCTCATCGACGCCAATGACGCCAAGAACTACGCCGACCTCCAAAAGGATTGGGCCGATTTCAAGGGCCTCCTCAATCAGCTTGAGGCCTACGACAAGGCGGGGCAGGATGCGCAGGAGGCCGATCTCCTCTTCGCCGACCAGACAGCCGGAGTCCGGAACGCGATGACGGGCCTCCTCACGAATATGATCGCCCAGAATGTGGATTCGGCGAAGGCTGCCTCCGACGACAACAGGGCGACTGCGGCTGGCGCCACGACTCTTCTGATAACCGTGGTCATCCTCGCCGTCATTCTCGCCATCCTCCTCGGGACCCTCCTTTCCCGTTCGATCACCCTGCCTCTTGCACGCGCCGTCGACATCGCGGGGCACCTGTCCGAAGGCGACCTCCGGGCCGAAATGGAGGCCCGCTTCCTCGGCCGCAAGGACGAAATAGGCCTCCTCGGTGCCTCGATGTCCGGCCTGATCGAAAGCCTCAGGCAAATCGTCCTGTCGGTGAACGCCTCGGCAGGGAACGTCTCGGCCGGAAGCGCTCAAATAAGCTCCACGGCCCAGGGCCTGTCGCAGGGCGCCACGGAGCAGGCGGCTGCCGGCGAGGAGGTGAGCTCCTCGGTGGAGGAAATGGGCTCGACCATCAAGCAAAACGCCGACAATGCGGTGGCCGCGGAGGCCATCGCGGTCAAGAGCGCCGCCGACGCGGCCAAGGGCGGCGCCTCGGTGGCCGACACGGTCGCGGCGATGAAGCAGATCGCCGGAAAGATCGGCATAATTGAAGAGATCGCGAGGCAGACGAACCTCCTCGCCCTGAACGCGGCAATCGAGGCGGCCAGGGCTGGTGAGGCTGGCAAGGGTTTCGCCGTGGTGGCCAGCGAGGTGCGCAAGCTCGCCGAGCGTTCCCAGGCGGCCTCACGCGAAATCTCCGACCTCTCCTCGCGGAGCGTGGCCGTGGCCGAGGAGGCGGGCAAGCTCATCCAGACGGTGGTGCCCGACATCGGCAAGACGGCCGACGTCGTGCGGGAAATCACGGCTGCGAGCAGGGAGCAGAGCCTCGGCGTGGAACAGATCGGCAAGGCCATCAACCAGCTCGACGGGGTCATCCAGCAAAACGCCGCCTCGTCGGAGGAGCTGGCCTCGATGGCCGAGGAGCTCAACAGTCAGGCAGAGATGCTGACCGACACCCTCGCCTTTTTCACCCTGCCGGAAGGCGAGGCCCCAAGCCCGGCTCCACGGAAATCGGGCTCGGCGGCCCAGCGGAGGTCGGGGCCTGAGGCATCGCCCAAGGCCCCCGTCACCCGGATGAGGGCCCTGCCGGAACCGGGGGACTGACCTCGATCCTGTCGCGGCCGAGTCGCTTGGCCGCGATGCTCATCCCGACCCAGTCCTTTCCTTTGTGCGCCCGGCTTCAGAACCAAGGCGGTGGATCGTCCGGTGTGACGATGAGGGCGGCGCGCTCGCCCAGGGTCGCGGCTGCCTGGGCGAAGGGAGCCGTTTCGCGCTCGCGGTTGGCTTCAGTCAGCTCGATGGTGGCTTGGATGAACTCGCCGCTGGTGACGAAATCGATCTCGCCGCGGTCGGTCTTCCAGAAACCGGGCTTCTCGCCGCGTCGGAGCAGGGCCACGCAGACCGCGTTTTCCCAAAGCTTGCCCCTGTCGCGCTCGCGATCGAGAAAGGGGCGGTAGTAGCCGTTGTCGAGGAAGAAGGCCTTCTTCGCTCCGCCGGGACTGGCCACGTTGGACAGACTCCTGAGGATATAGGCCTCTTCGAAGTGGCGCACGATCTCGTAGAGGCCGTCCTTGCCGACCCTGAGGCCCCGACTTTTGAAGTCGTTATACCAGCGATTGACGGAATATTCCTTGGTGAAAGAGCCCAGAAGCTTCGAGAGGACCCGCTCGACCGTCGACGCGCCCTGGAGGCCATGGCGCTCGAGGATGTCGCGAAAGATCATGACGTCGACATAGGAATCGAGGAGGTTGCGTTTCGTCTCCGAGGAGCTTGCAAGGGCGACCTCGGGGAAGCCGCCCCAGAGGAGGTACTCGTCGAGAAGTCTTCGCCGTTCGGCCCTTTCCTCGGATGAGGGGTCGGCGCGAAAGGCACGACCTTTAAAGCGGAGGAACTCGGCGAAAGAGAGGGGATAGAGCTCGGAGACCAGGACCTTGCCGCGAAGCGTCGTCGCGAGATTGCCGGAGAAGATAGTCGAATTGGAGCCAGTCAGGTAGATGCGGCGACCCTTGTTCTGCAGATGCCTGATGCCGGATTCGAAGCCCTCCACCTCCTGTATCTCATCGAAAAGAAAGGCTCCGTCAGCCCTGGGGTCGAGTTCGGACGCCACTTCGGCAAGAAGCTCGAAATCGCCGACCTGGAACTCGGCGAGGCTCAGGTCGGAGAAGTCGAGGAAGCTGACCCGCTCGGCGGGCAACTGGAGTTCCGCGAGAACCTGGAAGAGCCTGAAGGTTTTGCCCGCCCTGCGTGGACCGGTGATGGCGGCAACCTTGCCCGTCTCGGCGAGGAATGCGTGGTCGATGGCGAGTTCCCTCTCGATGTAGGCCCCATTCGAGAGCCTTTCCTGCCCATCGCGGATAACCCGGCGCACTTTTTCCTTATCCATAATGAAAGACTAGCAATATCTTTCCTTCTCGTCAAGGAAACTTCCAGGCAGCTGGCGGGAAGGGGAAACACGAGGTCGAGTCGTCCCCTCAGAATAGGGCTGCCACCAGTTTGATCTATGTCTTTAATTCGATCCTGTCGCGGCCGAGTCGCTTGGCCTCGTAGAGGGCCGCGTCTGCCGCGCGAAGCCACTGATCGAAGCGGGAACCCTCGTCCGCCTTCGTGGCATGCACCCCGAAGCTGGCGGTTATCACCACCGCGGCCGCCCCTATCGGCTTCGAGGCGAGTTCGGTTCGCAGCCGCGCCGCGATTTTGGCGCTCGCCTCGAGGTCGGCCCCGGGGAGGACGGCGACGAACTCCTCGCCGCCGTAGCGGCCGAGAAAGTCGA
>JAJXVS010000393.1 GCA_021782015.1 bacterium
CCCCACCTTCGCCCGGCGCCGCCGCCGTAGCAGGGGCAGACGCCGGCGACGGGCTCCTGTCCGGCGACGGGCCCCTGTCCGGAGACGCGCTCCTGTCCCTGGTCGTGCGATCCTGAAAGCGTCCCCTACTCACGATTTCTTCGAGGCTCGAGCGCCTCAGGGTGTCGCCTGTCTCGAAGAGGACCCAGGAAGAGATCACATTCTGCAGCTCCCGCGCATTGCCGGGCCAGTCGTGGGCCTCGAGAACATCGAGGGCAGCCGTCTCGATAAAGCGGGCCGAGAGTCTCGAACCCGCCCTCATCGCCCGCAGGAAGCGGGTGGCCAGGGGGAGGATTTCCTCCTTGCGCTCGCGGAGGGGCGGCACTCTGATCACGCAGAGGGAGAGGCGGTAAAAGAGATCCTGGCGAAAGAGCTTGTCGGCCACCATCGTTTCGATGTCTCGGTTGGTCGCGAAGACGAAGCGGCAGCGCACGTCGATGAGCCTGTCGCCGCCGAGGCGAAAGAAGCGGCGCTCTTCGAGGACGCGGAGGAGGCGCGATTGGAGGTCGGCGGACATTTCGGTGATCTCGTCGAGGAAGAGGCAGCCGCCGGCGGCGAGATCGAGCTTTCCCGTCCTGCCCCTCTGGGCCGCCCCGGTGAAGGCGCCGTGCTCGTAGCCGAAGAGCTCGGCCGCGAAGAACTCAGAATTGAAAAGGCTGCAATTGAGACCGACGAAGGGTCCCTCGCTCTCCTGGTCGACGATGCTCACGTAGCGTGCCGCGAGTTCCTTGCCCGTGCCCGTCTCGCCTTCGATGAGGACCGGTATGTCCGGGTAGGGCGCCACCTTCTTGAGCCGCTCGCAGACGGCGAGCATCTTCGGACCGTAGACCCCGATAAAGGGTGCCTCTCCCGGCGGGAGGAGGGATTTGGGTTCCGGCAGGGCGTCCACCGACACGCGGTCGACCCCTTTCAGGATGGAGCGGATCTCCTCGGCCGGCGCGATCGGAGGGAGGACCCGTCCCTCTTCGATCCTTCTGATGATAGCGACGAGCCGCTTGAGGTTGATCGGCTTGGGCAGGAAGTCGTCGACGCCGAGCTCCAGGGCGTTGACGCTTTCGATGATGCGGTCCTGCCCCGACACGAGGATGAAGTTCGGGGCGGGATGCAGTTCGGCGAAGGCCGCGCGGGCGAGGTCGATGCCGCTCATGCCCGGCAGGTCGACGTCGGCCACCACGATGTCGAAGGCTTCGCGGTCCAGCCTCGAGCGG
This sequence comes from bacterium, assembly GCA_021782015.1. GTDB lineage: Bacteria > Spirochaetota > Spirochaetia > Treponematales > Rectinemataceae > CAIJMU01. Next base: position 1,248 of record JAJXVS010000393.1, read on the forward strand.
GCCTCGTCGCCGGAAAAAGAAAGTCCCAATTCCCAGCCGACCGAGGCCAGGGCGTCGCGAAGGAGCTCGCCCGCGGATCGGTCGTCCTCGACCACGAGTATCCTCATCGCGCGACCTCTGGCGGAAACCGGAGAGTGAGGAGGGTTCCTTCCGCCCACGGGGCGGCCGCCAGACTGCCGGCGAGGCTGCGTTCGGCGATGAGTCTCGCAGCGTAGAGTCCGGTCGCCGCGGCGAAATCGGGCTCGAAAATCCTGCCGATGCCCTCGTCGGGAATGGGGCCCGCGTTGTCGCGGATTTCGATCCACGCGAAGGCATCGGGTTCGACCCATGCCCGGAGGGAAATTTCCGGAGCGGAGAAGGACCCACCCTTGAAGGCGGCCAGGGATCTGCCGACGAGCATGACGAGGAGCTCCCTGAGTTCGCCCGGTCTTTCCTTGAGCCCGAGATCGGGAGGGCATTCGATCCTGGTCCTCACCCTGAGCCTTTCGATCGAAGGCGACAGGAGCCTGAAGCAGCCGTCGATCGCGTCGCGCACCAGCCGCGTCCCTTCGACCGATTCTGGTTTATAATAGGTACGATATTCGTCGAGGAGGGCGCTCAGGCCCTCGATCTCGTCCAGGCCCTTGCGCACATAGCGATCGAGAGCCTTTTCATCGAGGCTCCCGGCCTCGCCGAGCATCTGGAGGGCCTGAAAGTCGAGGGCGAGCACGTTCAGCGGCTGCCTCCATTGATGGGCCAGATGCGAGACGAGACCGCCCAGGGCGGCCTGTCGCGCCAGGGCGATGATGAGGTCGTCCTTCGCCTTCGATTCTGCCCGGGCTGCGGAGAGCAAGGCGACCAGCGGTGCTTCGACTTCTGTCATGTCTTCCATCTTTTTACCGATAATTTTACCAGATAGATAGGGGGTTGTCCCTTTCATGGCTTCGGAAGCGCCTGTTCCAACTTTTGTTCCGGATCGGACAGCTCAATGTGTAGATTGCTGAAGGATAGCGTCCCAATCGGGACACAATATGGGCAGCCGCTGGGCTGAAATGGACCGAGATGGACCGAAACGGAGGGAAGGGAGGTTCAAATTATTACTCTGGAATCATTTACAAGCACCTTGTCTATTTTGAATACCCGGGCCTGGTTTTGGCATGAAAGCTGCTTTGTTATAGACGAAAGACAGTCGAGGCAAGGAGCGGGATCATGAGTGGCCCACGGCAGTACATATTACTCGTCGAAGACGACCGGAAAGTGGCCGAGGCACTGGAG